>CAIWWN010000179.1 GCA_903916355.1 uncultured Burkholderiales bacterium
CGTGTCGATTGCTTGCATTTTGAGGCTTGCTACTACCAGCCGATTGCCTGGTGCATTGCGAACGGTTTTGTTCGCTTTGAGGGCGGCGCCCAAGGGGAGCACAAAATGGCGCGAGCGCTGCTACCCGTCACCACCAGCAGCGCGCACTGGCTGTCGCACCCTGGTTTTGCAGATGCGGTCGCGCGATTTTTGGCCCAAGAAGGCCAAGGTGTTGAAGCTTATTTGAACGATTTGAACCAACGCTCACCCCTGAAGCAGGGCTGAGCGTTGGTTCAAGGCTTAAGCCTTGGCGGCGTTGTAAGCGGCAATACCGTCGGAAATTTCTTTGCGTGCGGATTCAGGGCCTTCCCAGCCCCTTATCTTGACCCACTTGCCTACTTCAAGGTCTTTGTAGTGCTCAAAGAAATGCGAAATTTGATTCAGGCGCAGCTGATTCATGTCTTCAGGTTTTTGCCAGTGGGTGTAAATCGGCAAAATTCTGTCGATCGGCACCGCCAAGACCTTGCCGTCCTGGCCGCCTTCGTCTTCCATCAGCAAAATGCCAATCGGGCGGCATTTCACCACCACGCCTGGAATCAACGGGAATGGCGTGATCACCAACACATCGACCGGGTCACCGTCGCCGGCGATGGTGCGGGGCACGTAGCCGTAGTTGGTGGGGTAATGCATGGCCGTACCCATGAAACGGTCTACAAAAATGGCACCCGTTTCTTTGTCCACTTCGTATTTCACCGGATCGGCATTCATCGGAATTTCGATGATGACGTTGAATGTATCGGGGGCGTTGACGCCAGGGGTCACATTGTCAAGGGACATGGTTGCAGTCTCAGGGGGTTAAAGTAAAAACATAATCCTAGGATTAACCCTCATTTTACTTTCACTGGCCTTGCGAAAAGTGAGCCCTGCGTCTTTAATACCAAGGTTGGCCAATCGTGTACGCCCCAAGGTCGCGAGGAAGCAACGCCATGTAGGGGTCTCCAGTGCGTTGCCCCTCCCTTCAGCGACAACAATTGGAGAATGACACATGACAAGCAACTCAGCGCTCAACTTAGCGCTTGTATGCGGACTGATCGCCGTGGCCTACGGCATTTGGGCACGCAGTTGGATTCTTTCCCAGGACGCAGGTAACCCGCGGATGCAGGAAATTGCAGCGGCCATCCAGACCGGGGCTGCGGCCTATCTCTCTCGCCAATACAAAACCATCGCCATGGTCGGCGTGGTGCTGGCCATCTTGATTGCGGTCTTTCTGGACTCCATGAGCGCGGTGGGCTTTGTGCTCGGCGCCGTGCTGTCCGGGGCCTGCGGCTTTATCGGCATGAACGTGTCAGTGCGTGCCAATGTGCGCACCGCCCAGGCCGCCACCAAGGGCATTGGCCCAGCTTTGGACGTGGCCTTTCGCGGCGGCGCCATCACCGGCATGCTGGTCGTGGGCCTGGGCTTGCTGGGCGTGACAGGCTTTTACATGTTTCTGGTGCCTGACGGCGCCGTGACGGCCGCCAAGCTCAACCCACTGATCGGCTTTGCCTTCGGCTCTTCCCTGATTTCTATCTTTGCCCGTCTGGGCGGCGGTATTTTCACCAAGGGCGCCGACGTCGGTGCTGACTTGGTCGGCAAGGTCGAAGCCGGCATCCCCGAGGATGACCCGCGCAACCCCGCCGTGATCGCCGACAACGTGGGCGATAACGTGGGTGACTGCGCCGGTATGGCCGCCGACCTGTTTGAAACCTATGCCGTGACGCTGATCGCCACCATGGTGCTGGGCGCCCTGCTGCTGGGCGCCAGTGGCCCCAACGCCGTGCTCTACCCCTTGAGTCTGGGCGCCGTGTCCATCGTGGCCTCCATCATCGGTTGCTTCTTTGTCAAGGCCTCGCCTGGCATGAAGAACGTGATGCCCGCGCTGTACAAGGGCCTGGCTGTCGCCGGTATCTTGTCGCTGGTGGCCTTTTACTTTGTGACGCAATCGCTGTTCCCGGCCGCACTGACGCTTGCTGACGGACGCATCATCACCTCCAGCGCCCTGTTCGGCGCCTGCGCAGTAGGTCTGATCCTGACGGGCACGCTGGTCTGGATCACCGAGTACTACACCGGCACGCAATTCGCCCCCGTGCGTCACATTGCAGAAGCCTCCACCACCGGTCACGGCACCAACATCATTGCCGGCCTGGGTGTGTCCATGCGTTCCACCGCCTGGCCGGTGCTGTTCGTCTGTGCTGCGATCTACTCGGCCTTTGCGCTGGCCGGTCTTTACGGCATTGCCATCGCCGCCACTTCCATGCTGAGCATGGCTGGCATTGTGGTGGCACTGGACGCCTACGGCCCCATCACCGACAACGCCGGTGGCATTGCCGAGATGGCCGAACTGCCTGCCAGCGTGCGTGACATCACCGACCCGCTGGACGCCGTAGGCAACACCACCAAGGCCGTGACCAAGGGCTACGCCATCGGCTCCGCCGGTCTGGCCGCTCTGGTGCTGTTTGCCGACTACACCCACAAGCTCGAGGGCCTGGGCAGCCATGTCAAGTTTGACCTGAGTGACCCCATGGTCATCATCGGCCTGTTCATTGGCGGCCTGATCCCTTACCTGTTTGGCGCCATGGCCATGGAAGCCGTGGGCCGCGCAGCCGGTGCCGTGGTGGTGGAAGTACGCCGCCAGTTCCGCGACATCAAGGGCATCATGGACGGTACCGGCAAGCCCGAGTACGACACCGCGGTGGACATGCTGACCAGCGCTGCCATCAAGGAAATGATGATCCCCAGTTTGTTGCCCGTCGTGGCGCCGATCTTGGTCGGCCTGATCCTCGGGCCAGCGGCCCTGGGTGGCCTGCTGATGGGCACCATCGTGACCGGCCTGTTCGTGGCCATCTCCATGTGTACCGGCGGCGGCGCCTGGGACAACGCCAAAAAGTACATTGAAGACGGCCACCACGGCGGCAAAGGCTCTGAAGCGCACAAAGCTGCAGTGACCGGCGACACCGTGGGCGACCCCTACAAGGACACTGCGGGCCCAGCCATCAACCCGCTGATCAAAATCATCAACATTGTGGCGCTGCTGATCGTGCCCTTGGTCGTCAAGTTACACGGCGTCTAAGCCCCCTGCGTTCTTTGAGTAAGCCCGCTCTCTTTGGAGGGCGGGCTTTTTTTCGGCCCATGAACGTCCAAATTTTCAGGTGAATTGGATATCGCTGCAACGCATTGCTTGGACCCTGGGACCAAAACTTGAAATCTGGGTGAGCGTTGCGTTGTGGTGAGCGATGACTTGCGAAGGCGTCAACGCAGCATTGCCCGCTGAAGTATGGCCGTCCGCCAACAAGGTCACTGGATAGCCCAGAGCCAGGGCTTGCCGGGTGGTTGTGTCGACACAGAATTCAGTATGCATGCCGCACACCACCACATGTTCAACCTTCATGCGAACCAACATGTCCTGAAGTGGGGTTCTCAGAAAAGAATCACATGTTGTCTTGCGAATTCTGAGGTCATGGGGTTCGACCTGCAAACCCTCTGCAAGCTGCCACTCGCGACTGGCGTATTCCAAGTACCCTTGTGCAGACTCATGCTGGATGAAGATCACCGGCATATGGGCATCTCGTGCTTTGGCAGAAACGCTATTGATACGAGCGATCACCTCAGCAGACTCAAATGCCTTGCCTTCACCTTCACAAAGTCCTTGCTGAACATCAATGACCAATAATGCGCTTCCCATGACAATCTCCCAAAAAGAATCCAGGCGCTCCTAAATAACCATACGTTTATCTTACATTCACGATAAGCCATTCTTGTTTTCCTGTCCCATGGATGATCAACGAAATCATTAACCCATAGACAATAGCCCCATGCAACTGAACTTCATCGCCAACCAATCTGTGCCTGCCCTAGCAGGACAAACCCTGAATGTGATCGACCCGTCGGACGGTCAGGTGTTTGATCAAATTCAACGCAGTCAAGCCGCCGACATCGATCAAGCCGTGCTGGCCGCGCGTGCGGCTTTTCAGGGCCCTTGGGGTCAATTGAGCGCCATGGAGCGTGGGCGCTTGCTGATGGCGCTGTCACGCAAAGTGAGCGAGCATGCGGCAGAACTGAGCGCATTGGAACAACGTGATTGCGGCAAACCCACCAAGCAAGCGGCAGCAGACGCCACGGCCCTCGCTCGCTATTTTGAATATTACGCAGGCGCTTGCGACAAACTGCACGGCGAGACCCTGCCCTACCAAAACGGCTACAGCGTGCTGACCTGGCGCGAGCCGCATGGCGTCACCGGCCATGTGATTCCATGGAACTACCCGATGCAAATTTTTGGCCGCAGCGTGGGCGGTGCCCTGGCGGCCGGTAACACCTGCGTGGTCAAACCGGCCGAAGACGCCTGTTTGAGTCTGATCCGTGTCGCCCAGTTGGCGGCCGAGGTGGGTTTTCCAGCCGGCACGATCAATATCGTGACGGGTTATGGTCATGAGGTGGGTGATGCGCTGGCGCGTCACCCCGGCATCGACCACATCAGCTTCACAGGCAGCCCCACGGTAGGCACACTGATTCAGCAAGTGGCAGCTGAACGCCATTGCCCTGTGACGCTGGAGCTGGGCGGCAAGAGCCCGCAAATCATCTTTGCCGATGCCGACTTGGACGCCGCCATCCCGGTGGTGGTCAACGCCATTGTGCAAAACGCCGGGCAAACCTGCAGCGCCGGCTCGCGGGTGCTGATTGCGCAAGCCATTTACGAGCCCCTGCTGCAGCGCTTGGGCGAGGCGTTTACACAACTGCGGGTGGGCTCGGCCGAGATGAACCTGGATCTGGGCCCATTGATTCGGGCCAGTCAGCTCGAACGCGTAGCAGGCTTTCTGGACCAAGCCCGCGCGGATGGCATTGCCACCGTGGCGCAAGGCCAAATCGCCGCCGGCGTGCCGGCGGGCGGCTTTTACCAAGCCCCGACCCTGCTGCGCGATGTGCCAGTGATGCACCGCTTGGCGCAAGAAGAAGTATTTGGTCCGGTGCTGTCGGCCATGGCTTTTCGTGACGAAGATCACGCGGTCGAACTGGCCAATGCCACCGCCTTTGGTCTGGTGGCCGGCATCTGGTCGCGCGATGGCGCACGCCAATTCCGCATGGCCAAACGGGTGCGCAGCGGTCAGATCTTCATCAACAACTACGGCGCCGGCGGTGGTGTGGAGCTGCCGTTCGGCGGGGTCAAGTCGTCCGGCTACGGCCGGGAAAAGGGTTTCGAAGCCCTGATGGGTTTCACCACGCTCAAAACCGTGGCGATTCACCACGGCTGATTCGTTTCAGGGTTTTGCCTTGCAATCACCCCTGACAGGGACGGGTGTGATGCTGCGGCACAATGGTGGCATGTCTGAACGAATCATTCCTTTGGTGGACCTGCGCAACAGCTTGCCTCTGCCCCCGCCTTCTGCGCCTTTGGCATGGAGTTCATCGCTGCAGGATGTTCGGGGTCGCCCTTTGCACGATTTGCGCATCAGCGTGACCGACCGCTGCAACTTTCGCTGCAGCTATTGCATGCCCAAAGAAGTCTTTCACAAAGACTACCCTTACCTGCCGCACAGCGACTTGCTGACCTTCGAAGAAATCACCCGCACTGCCCAAGCGTTTGTGGCTTTAGGCGTGCGCAAAATCAGACTCACCGGCGGCGAGCCCCTGCTGCGTAAAAACATCGAGGTGCTGATCGCCCAACTGGCCGCCCTGCGTACCCCCGAAGGCTTGCCGCTGGACATCACGCTGACCACCAACGGCTCGCTGTTGGCGCGCAAAGCCCAAGCCTTGAAGGACGCGGGACTGCAACGCGTCACCGTCAGCCTGGACGGGCTGGACGATGCGATTTTTCGCCAAATGAACGACGTGGATTTTCCGGTCGCCGATGTGCTGGCCGGCATCGACGCGGCGCAAGCCGCCGGGCTGTCGAGCATCAAGGTGAATATGGTGGTCAAGCGCGGCACCAACGACCACGAAATCTTGCCCATGGCCCGGCACTTCAAAGGCTCGGGCGTGACGCTGCGCTTTATTGAATACATGGACGTGGGCGCCACCAACGGTTGGCGCATGGACGAAGTCCTGCCCAGCGCGCAAGTCATCGAACGCTTGCAAGCTGAGCTGCCGCTGGTCGCCTTGAGGGCGTCAGCACCCGGCGAAACCGCCCAGCGCTGGGGTTACGCTGATGCACAGGGGTTGTTCGACCCGAGTCAGGGAGAAATTGGCGTCATCAGCAGCGTGACCCAGGCCTTTTGTGGTGACTGCAACCGCGCCAGACTGTCGACCGAAGGTCAGCTGTATTTGTGCCTGTTTGCCTCTCAAGGCTACGACCTGCGCTCACTGATTCGCGGCTCCCTGAGCGATGAGGCTTTGCGCCAGCAGATTGCGGCCATCTGGCAAGGGCGCAGTGACCGCTACTCTGAATTGCGCAGCCTGATGCCGCCAGACAGCGAGCAGGCCCCAGCCCGCAAGCGGGTTGAAATGAGTTACATCGGCGGCTGAACATGACCCAGGCGCCCATTCGCACCGACGCGCCCACGACTGAATGGGAAGCCGTCACCGGTTTGATTTTGGCGGGCGGTCGCGGCACGCGCATGGGCGGCACCGACAAAGGTTTGCAAATCTTTCGCGGCCAGCCCCTGGCGCTGAACACCTTGGAGCGCCTGCAAATGCAGCAAGGCCAAGCCTTGGCCGAGGTCATGATCAACGCCAACCGCAACCTATCCGCTTACGCAGCGTTTGGCACGCCGGTCTGGCCTGACACGCTGGATGGTTTTGCAGGACCACTGGCCGGCTTTATGACCGGCCTGGAACACTGCCAAACCCCGCTGCTGCTCACCGTGCCCTGTGACACGCCGCTGTTTCCGCTGGACCTGGTGCAGCGCATGCACCAAGCCCTGCGTCGTGAACAGGCCGACCTGGCCATGGCCGCCGCTTGTGAAGAAGACGGGCAACTGCGTGCCCAACCGGTGTTCTGCCTGATGCGGGTCGGGTTGCTGGAAAGCCTGGTCGCCTTCACCCAGCAAGCTGGCCGCAAAATTGACGCTTGGACAGCGCTGCACCGCACGGTGCTGGTGCCCTTCAACGAGCCCACGGACAACCCCCAAGCCTTCTTCAACGCCAACACCGCTGAGCAACTGCACAGCCTGGAAAATGTCTGACGCCATGCCGCAGACGGTGCTCAAACCCTTAGCCATGCCTGCCACGCTGACTCAGATCGGCAAACAATTGGCCGGCTACGACCCTCAGGCGCTGACGGCCGACGCCGTATTGGCGTTCTTGGCGCAAATGGTCACGCCCCTGGCGGGCACGGAAACAGTGTCTTTGTTTCAGGCCTTGGACCGGGTACTGGCCGCGGACGTGATCTCGCCCTTGAGCGTGCCACCCCACGACAACTCGGCGATGGACGGTTACGCCTTCAACGGCGACAGCCTGCCCGCCGCGCAAAGCCTGCAAGTGGTCGGCACCGCCTTGGCCGGCAAAGCCTGGCAAGGCCAAGTGCAAGCAGGCCAGTGCGTGAAGATCATGACTGGCGCCATCATGCCGGCCGGCTTGGACACGGTGGTGGCGCAAGAATTGGCGCAGGTCAATGGCGATCGCGTGGAGATTGCCGCAAGGCTCTTGCAACGCGGTGACAACCGTCGCCTTTGCGGCGAAGACCTGATGGCGGGCCAACCGGCCTTGCCTGCGGGCACGCGCTTGGGACCTGCGGCCTGCGGCCTCTTGGCCAGCCTGGGCTTGGCCCAGGTATCGGTGCGACCCCGCCTCAAGGTGGCCTACTTTTCCACCGGCGACGAAATTCTGAGCCTGGGCGAAGCGCCACGCGAAGGCGCGGTCTTCGACAGCAACCGCTACACCGTGCACGGCCTGCTCACGCGCATGGGCTGCGAGGTGCTGGACCTGGGTGTGGTGCGCGACGACCCAGCCTTGCTCGAAGCCGCCTTCGGGCAGGCCGCAGCCCTCGCCGACGTGATCATCACCAGCGGCGGCGTGAGTGTGGGTGAAGCCGATTTCACCAAAGCCATGATGAAAAAATTAGGCGATGTCGCTTTTTGGCGCATCGCCATGCGACCCGGCCGCCCCATGGCGGTCGGACGCATTCCCCAAGGGGGCCGCTCTAGCGAAGGGGATCGATCTGCCGTGCTGTTTGGCTTGCCGGGTAACCCGGTGGCCGTGATGGTGACTTTCTTGGCTTTTGTGCGCCCCACTCTGCAGCGCATGATGGGCATGACCCATGCCCCGCTGCCATTGCTCAAAGCGCGCAGCCAAGCAGTGCTGCGCAAAAAACCCGGTCGCACCGAGTACCAACGCGGCATCGTCAGCCACAACGCCCAAGGGGAGTTGCAAGTGATCATCACCGGCAATCAAGGCTCGGGTGTGCTCAGCTCCATGGTGCAGGCCAATGGTTTGATCGTGCTGCACCACGACCAAGCCACCACGCAGGTCGGCGAGTGGGTGGATGTGATGATGTTTGACGGCCACCTTTAGCAAAACGCCAAGGGCGCAAACAGCTGAGCCTGCCTAGCGGCCCTGCGCCAGGGCTTTCACCACACCGTCATTGGCGAGAGCGTCAGCACGTTCGTTGCCGGGGTCGCCCGCATGGCCTTTGACCCAGCGCCAATCGATGACGTGCTCGGAACTGCTCACAGCCTCATCCAGCCGTTGCCACAAATCGACGTTTTTCACGGGTTGTTTGGCCGCAGTGCGCCAGCCTCTGGCTTTCCAGCCATGAATCCACTCGGTAATGCCTTTGCGCACATATTCGCTGTCCAGATACAGGACGATGTGGCAGGGCCGCTTCAGAGCGCCCAAGGCTTGAATCACCGCCATCAACTCCATGCGGTTGTTGGTGGTGCCCAACTCGCCGCCACACAGCTCGCGCACATGGCGGCCCGATTTCATCAACACACCCCAACCGCCCGGGCCGGGGTTGCCTTTGCAGGCCCCATCGGTATGTATTTCAACGTGATCCAAAAGAGGGCTTTCGAGTGGCTTGCGCCGTGAATTCAGATGGCGGTTGTACCGCAGGGCTTGATACATGCGGCTGCACCGCAGGGCTCAGAACATGCGGCTGCACCGCATGGTGCCGCTGCGCCGCCGGCAGGGCCGCGCCGACCCTGACGGGTGATTTTTTCCAGGCCCGCCCGAGCATACGACCTCCCGGCACGCGCTTGACGGCCACCACCATGTAGGCGCCGCCCAAAATAGGCCACCAACGCGCACCCCAGCGGTCCAGCCAAGCCATGCGCGCCAGCCAACCGCTGTTTTGCACTGCCGGGCGCCAGCAGCCAAAGCGACTGAGCTGCACCTCAAAGCCCAACAGCCGCAGCCAATCACGCAGCCGCCAATAAGCAATCAGGTTGCCCCAAATGGTCGGCACGTTGTCGCGCCAGCCCAGTCGGCGATAAAGCGCTTGACGCCGTTGATGCCAGCCCCACAAACTGACGGGGTTCAGCCCGGTGATGACCACTTGGCCCTCAGGCATCAGCACCCGTTCCACTTCGCGCAAGGTGGCGTGCGGGTCGGTGCACAGCTCCAGGGTGTGCGGCATGACCACCAGGTCCAGGCTGTTGGCCTCAAACGGCAAGGCGACCCCTTCGGCCACCAGGTCGCAAGGTGACAGTGTCGAGGCCGCAGCATCCTGCTCCGTCCACGAGCGAAGATACCAACGGTGGGGCATGCGATTGGCCTGCAGACCGTTCAATTCAGGGGTATCGAGTTGCAGCGCGTGATAGCCAAAGACATCAACGACAGCGGCATCGAGCTGCGTTTGCTCCCAATCGTGCAAATAGCAGCCCAACGGCGTCGCCAACCATTGACCCCAAGCCTGCGCCACTTGGACGGCAGAACCTGGGGATGAAGCCGGTGTTTCTATAATGGGATCGCTCATGAACTTAATTCCGCTGCCCGCTTTTTCCGACAATTACATCTGGCTGTTGCACCACAACGGCCGGGCCTTGGTGGTCGACCCCGGCGATGCGCAACCCGTGCTGGATGCACTGGCCAGCGCAGGCTGGGTGTTGGATGTTATTTTAGTCACCCATCACCACCCTGACCACGTGGGCGGCGTGGCCGCGCTGACGGCAGCCACTTCGGCCACCGTCTATGGCCCCGCCCATGAAAAAATGCCGCCCGGCGTGATTCCGCTGACGCAAGGCGAAACCTTGTCTTGGCAAGGCTTGGAATTTGAAGTCATCGACGTTCCCGGGCACACGGCGGGGCATATCGCCTACTTCGGCCAACCCTCCGATATGGCGCCGGTCTTGTTTTGTGGCGACACCTTGTTTTCAGGCGGCTGTGGCCGCTTGTTCGAAGGCACGCCAGACCAAATGCTGAACTCGCTGGAGAAACTGGCTGGCTTGCCCGGCGCCACGCAAGTGTGCTGCGCCCACGAATACACCCTGAGCAATCTGAAATTCGCCCGGCACATTGAACCGGCCAACCTCGATCTCAGCGCTTACGAATCACGATGCCAAGACCTTCGTGCCCAGGGTTTACCCACCTTGCCCTCACACTTGGACTTGGAACTCAAGATCAACCCCTTCTTGCGCAGCAGACAGCCCTCGGTCCGCGCGTCGGTGCAACACCGCACACCCACCCCGATGGACGATGCCGACTACTTTGCGGCGCTGCGTCAATGGAAAAACGATTACCGATGAACCCACCCTTTTTGAACCCGCTGCAAACCCGCAGGATGCGCAACGCATTGACTTTTGCCTTGTTGAGCCTGTTCCTTGTTGGCTGCGCCACAACCGGCACGGCCCCCAGCTTGGTGTCGCCAGCGCCTGTCGCCGCTGAGTCGCCTGCCCCCCCCGTCCCTGTGCCGGCCACGACCATAGCGCCCCCCCTCAGCGCCAAAGCCATTCCCCTGGCGACGGTGAAAACCGAGCCAGCGGCCGATATTTGGGAACGCATTCGCCTTGGCTTTGCCATGCCCAACTTGGAAAATGATCTTGTTCGGGACCGAGAGCAGTGGTACAGCGCCAAGCCGGACTACATGCTGCGCATGACCGAGCGCTCACGCAAATACCTGTTCTTCATTGTGGAAGAGCTGGAAACCCGCAACATGCCCACCGAGTTGGCACTGCTGCCCTTCATTGAATCGGCCTTCAACCCGCAAGCCGTGTCTTCCGCCAAGGCGGCGGGCATGTGGCAATTCATGCCGGCCACAGGCAAATACTTTGAGCTGAAACAAAACATCTTCCGTGACGACCGGCGCAGCGTCCAAGAATCCACCCGCGCTGCGCTCGACTATTTGCAAAAACTCTACGGTATGTTTGGTGACTGGCATTTGGCCCTGGCGGCCTACAACTGGGGCGAAGGCAGCGTCAGTCGGGCTTTGGCCAAAAACAAGGCCGCCGGTCTGGGCCTGGGCTACAGCGACCTGAACATGCCCAACGAGACCCGGTATTACGTGCCCAAGTTGCAAGCGGTGAAAAATATTGTCAGCCAACCCGCGGCCTTCAATACGCGCTTGCCTCTGATTCAAAACCACGCTTATTTCCAGAGCGTGACGATCACCCGCGACATCGATATCAATTTGGCAGCCCGCTTGGCCGAGATCAGCTTGGACGACTTCAAAGCCCTCAATCCCTCGATGAGCCGACCCGTGATTTTGGCCGCCGGCACACCCCAGATTCTGCTGCCTTGGGACAATGCCGATCTGTTTCAGCGCAATCTGGATGCACACCCCAACAACCGTCTGGCCACATGGACCGCTTGGGTGTCGCCTCAGACCATGAAAGTGCAAGAAGCCTCACGCATCGTCGGTATGCCTGAAGACCAGTTGCGCAGCATGAACAACATTCCGCAAAAAATGCTGATCAAGGCGGGCTCGACCTTGCTGGTGCCACGCAAAGGCGCGCTCGACGCCGATGTGACCGAACATTTGGCTGACAACGCACAAGTCGCTTTTGCGCCTGAGGTCGTCCTCAAACGCATCTTGCTCAAGGCACACAGGGGTGACACCTTGGCCAGCTTTGCCAGCAAAAATGGGGTGAGCGTGAGCAACCTGTTGAGTTGGAACAAACTGAGTGCCAATGCACCGCTCAAAGCGGGGCAGTCCATTGCCTTGTTGATTCCCACGACGCAAGGACGCCTGGTGGCCAAGGGCTTGCCTGTCAAGGGCTTGGTCGCCAAGGCCGCGCCAGCGGTGGGCCACGGCAAAGCGGCGGGCACCATGAAGCCAACGCACGCCCAAGTGAACACGCCCCACAAATCCATCAAAGTGGCCAAGCGCTAAAACCCCGCTTTCAGCATCTGGCATCGGCTTGCGTCAAATCAAAAAGCGTTTTTTGCTTTTCTGCACCGCTTCATTGGTGTAGGCCGCCTGCAAGGCAGAACGGTCCACCACAAGCGGTCGGGACAAGCCCAAGCGCAGTGCGCGACTGCGCCATGCGGTATGGAGCAACTCATCGGCAAACAAGCCGTCGGGACAAAAACTTTCGCGCACTTTGTCCACAGTGCCCAGGTAAAAGGCACGATCGCCTGTCCATGCATGGACCGGCACAATTTTCAGTAAGTCGGTAGGCCCTGCTGTCGTCAACCACTTCAGGGCGCGCACCACACCATCGGTGAGCCCCTGAATCAACTCGGGTTTGCTCTGCAGATATTCAGCTTTGGCCCACAAACAGGTTGCAGCGCTGGCGCCGCCCATCCACAGTTGAGCGCCTTGCAAGGTCCGTGTCTCAGCCACCACGCGCAAATCACTTTTGTATTCCAGCCAACTCATCACCGGGTCGATATGGCACAAGGCATCGACAGCGCCGCTGCGCAAACTCTCTGTGGCTGCACCCATATTGCCCACGGCCACAAACTGCATATCGCGTGGTGCCAAACCCGCCTGCAAGCTCCACAAATGGGCCATGGCATGGCTGGCAGAGCCCCAGTCGGAAATCCCGATTTTGAAACGCTTCAAATCGGCCATGCTCTGAAATGAGGTCAAGCGCCGCATGGCAATACCCAAGCTGATTTGCGGGGTCCGTCCCTGCAGGACAAAGGCCTTGATTTTTTGCCCCTGCTCATTCAGATCAAACACCTGATCAAAAGTGCCACTGACCACATCCACCATGCCCGAAGTCAGGGCCTGATGAACTTGCGCATCGGCATCAAAATCGTGCCACTCCAGTTGGATGCCAAACGGTTTGAAGTAACCCATTTGATCCGCCAAAACCAGGGGGAAATGGGCCATGCTGCCACGCATCGACAAGCCCAGACGAACTTTATGCACGTCGCTGACCGCACCTTGGGCTGTGCTCGCGCACGCCAAGGCCGCTGCAGCCAGCAGATTGAATTGACGTCTTCCCAGAATAGGCCCCACCCTGTACTCCCCTGCATATCGCCCCAAGGCGTTGATGCCACCAGCTTAATCAGTGGGCCTCATTGGCGCATCGGGAAACATCCCAAGCGGGTTTTTACGTAATGGATTGGCACTAGAAGATGCTTTTCGACCGGCCTCAGCGGCGATCGACCAGGGCATGGGCAATGGTGCCCAGATCCACATACTCCAGTTCACTGCCCGCAGGCACGCCACGGGCCAGACGGGTCACGCGCAAGCCTTTGCTTTTGAGCATTTCGGCAATCACATGGGCGGTGGCTTCGCCCTCGGCGGTGAAATTGGTCGCCAAAATCACCTCTTGCACCACGCCATCCACAGCGCGGTCCAGCAGCTTGGCCAGGCCAATGTCTTTGGGGCCAATACCGTCGAGCGGGCTGAGTTTGCCCATCAACACAAAATACAGGCCCTTGAAGGACGCGGTGCGCTCAATCGCCGATTGATCGGCCGGGGTTTCCACCACGCACAACTTGCTGTGGTCGCGTGATGGATCTTGGCAAGTGGCACAGACCTCAGACTCGGTGAAGGTGTGACACAAATTGCAATGCCGCACACTCTCTACCGCTTCTTTCAAAGCGCGTGACAGCATCATGGCCGCCGCCCGATCGCGCTGCATCAAATGAAACGCCATGCGGGCAGCCGACTTGATGCCCACCCCCGGCAAAGCCTTCAGGGCCTGGGTCAACGCGTCGAGCGTATAGGCGTCAGACATCGATCAGAACGGCAGTTTCATGCCGGGCGGCAGACCGGCGGTCAGCTTGCCCATTTTTTGCTGCGAGGTTTCCTCGGCCAAACGCACGGCATCGTTCATGGCCGCAGCCACCAAGTCTTCCAGCATGTCTTTGTCGTCCGTCAACAAACTCGGATCGATGGTCACGCGTTTCACGCTGTGTTTGCAGGTCATCAAAACCTTGACCAGACCACCACCAGAGGCCCCTTCCACATCGATGAAGGCCAGTTCGTCTTGCGCTTTTTTCAGGTTGTCTTGCATCGCCTGGGCTTGCTTCATCAGGCCGGCGAGTTGTCCTTTGTTGAACATGAGAGGGTTCCTTTTTTGTAAGAGAAGTGGTCTGAAAAATCAAATTGGTTTGACGCTGCCGGGCACAATTTTGCCGCCAAAGTCACGCAGCATGGATTGCACCAGGGGGTCATTTTCAATCAGGGCTTGCGCGGCCCACTGCCGCTCGTTGGCCGCCAGGGTGTTGCGCAGCAAGGGGCTGTCAGTCACTTTGCCCATTTCAAAGGCCAGCTCCACGCTGAAACCCACCGTGGCCAGTGCCGTTTTCAAACGCTCACGCGCGGCCGGTTGGTTCAAGGACTCGCGCTCCAAACGCAGTTGCCAGCGGTCGGTATCGCGTCCCATCAACTGAGACTGCAAAGCCAACTCGCGCACCAGGCCGTTGATGAGCTCCTTCTCCGCCATGTCGCGCACGAGTGCGGCCCAAAACTCGCCCTCTTCGGTGACGATCAGCTCCACAGCAGCCTGCGCTTGCTGAGGATCACGCCGAGGCGATGTGCGCGCCGAAGGCTCGGTGGTGTCGCGCACCGGCAAGGCCTGGAAAGACGAGACTTCATGCTCAGGTTCGAGATCGGCCACAAAGGGCTGGTCCTCGTCCAAATCGACCCAGGGTGGCGGACCATCGTCTTCTGCGGCTATCGGCACTGGGGCCACCTGTGCCACGCGCTCAGGCGGTGCAGCAGCAGTTGGCGTTGCGGCAATCGGCGTTGCGGCCAACACTTCAGGTGCGGGCTCGGCCACAGAGGCTGCTGAAGAGGTCGGCGCCGGCGCTGAAACTACGGCGGCGTGAGGTTCAGGTGCTGATCGCAGACTTTTTTTTTCAGCCGGGGTCGAGGTCGTGGCGCCAGGTTTGAAGGCCAGCAGCCGCAGCAACACCATGGTCAAGGCCACGTACTCGTCGGGCGCCAAGCCCAGCTCACCGCGTCCGTGCAGGCACAGGCTGTACAAGAGCTGGGTTTCGTCCGCCGCCATGCCCTGCGCCAGCCGGGTAATTTCTGCGGCATCCGGGTCGCTGTCATCTTGCGCCATGTGGGGCACGGCCTGGATCACGGCCATGCGCTGCAAGACCAAAGACATGTCTTCTAAAGTGGAGGCCGCCGACAAACCGTTGCGGCGCAGAGTTTCAACCAAATCCACCACGGTCGCACCATCGGCGCGGTCCAGCGCGTCAATCAAACGCAGCACATGGCTGCGGTCCACGGTGCCCAACATCTGGCGCACAGTGGCTTCTTGCAATTGGCCGTTGCCAAAGGCAATGGCTTGGTCTGTCAGGCTCAAAGCGTCGCGCATCGAACCGCGTGCGGCACGCGCCAGCATGCGCAAGGCCAAGGGCTCAGCGGGTATTTTTTCTTGCACCAGGACCTGGGTCAAATGCTCAAACACGGTCTCTGGTGCCATGGGTCGCAGATTGAACTGCAAGCAACGCGAGAGCACCGTGACCGGCACTTTTTGCGGATCGGTGGTGGCCAGTACAAACTTGAGGTACTCGGGCGGCTCTTCCAGCGTTTTCAGCATCGCGTTGAACGCGGTGTTGGTGAGCATGTGCACCTCGTCGATCATGAAGACCTTGAAGCGCCCTTGCACCGGCTTGTAAACCGCCTGCTCCAGCAGGCTTTGCACCTCGTCCACGCCCCGATTCGAGGCTGCGTCCAGCTCGGTGTAGTCGACAAAACGCCCAGCATCAATGTCGCGGCAGGCCTGGCACACGCCACAGGGCTCAGCGGTGATGCCGCCCTGCCCGTCCATGCCCTGGCAGTTGAGCGACTTGGCCAAAATCCGCGAGACCGTGGTTTTGCCCACGCCCCGCGTGCCGGTGAACAGATACGCGTGATGCAAACGCTGCTGCACCAAGGCATTGGTCAAAGCCTGCACCACATGCTCTTGCCCCACCATTTCGGTGAAATTGCGCGGGCGGTATTTACGGGCAAGAACAAGGTAAGACATGCGCCTGATTCAATCGGCTAAGCCAAGCCCTTCCGCGGCCCATGCCCGGTTTCTACCCTGCGCATGCTCTACAATAGACAGCGACGGGCCTTCCCGCATGGTGAAGCGGCCAACCGAGTCAGGTGGGGAACCAAGCAGCTCTAACTGTAGAGCCAGTGCCGGGGTCAAGGCTCGTCAACTTATTTCACCTCAAATGCTTCTTTTTTGAAGCCATTGCGCCACGCCTGCGCCAGCCCAAGCGCCGCTGGCCATACTGGCGCTCAGCAAGTAGCCCCCGGTGGGCGCTTCCCAGTCCAGCATTTCCCCCGCACAAAAAACACCCGGCAGCGCCTTCAGCATCAACTGCGCATTCATCTCACCCAAAGCCACGCCGCCAGCCGTGCTGATGGCTTCGTCCAATGGCCGTGTTTGGCGCAGCGAGACGGGCAAGGCTTTGATGGCCTGGGCCAGCGCTGCGGGGTTGTTCAATGTGGGCGCGTCCAGTAATTCATAGAGCAAGGCGGTCTTGATTCCCGCCAACCCCAATCGGCTTTTCAAATGCGACGACAGGCTGCGCGCCCCTTTGGGGTGGGCCACCTCGGCTTGCACAAATGCCAGGCTGCGGTCGGGCAGCAAATCCAAGTTGAAGCGGGCTGCGCCATCACGCAGCAACACATCACGCAAATCTTTGGAAGCGCTGTACACCAAGCTGCCCTCCACCCCCGTGGCGGTGGCCACAAATTCGCCTTGACGGTAATGGTTGTTGCCCTCTGCATCCAGCCATTGCATGGCCACGGTTTTGAAAGCCTGGCCGGCAAACTTCTCGGCAAAGTAAACGGTCCAGCCCTGCCCGGCGCGGCCCATGACGTCAAAACCGCAATTGCTGGGCAGCAGCGGCGCCACGCCCACCCCTTGCGCCTGCAGCCTTGGCACCCAGGTGCCGTCTGAGCCCAGGCGCGACCAACTGCCGCCGCCCAAGGCCAGCACCACGGCTTTGGCTTGTACCCGCAATGGCCCCAGCGGCGATTCAAACACCAGGCCTTGATTGCCCATGCCCATGCCCCTGCCCGCGCCGACCCCCTCCACCCAGCGATGCCGCATATGAAACTGCACCGGCGTCTGCGCATGGCGTAAGCGGTGTAACCAGGCGCGCAGCAAAGGGGCCGCTTTCATTTCGGCAGGAAACACCCGGCCACTGGAACCGACAAAGGTCTCCACCCCCAAACCCAGCGCCCAGGCCCGCACCTGTTCCGCGCCAAAGTGCTGCAACCAGACCGCCACGGCGCCTGAGCGCTCGCCAAAACGCGCCACAAAAGCCTCTGTCGGCTCGGCGTGCGTGAGGTTCAAGCCGCCCTTGCCAGCCAATAAAAATTTACGCCCGACTGAGGGCATGGCGTCAAACACATGGACCGACACGCCTTGCGCCGACAGCACCTCGGCCGCCATCAAACCCGCAGGCCCGCCGCCGATGATGGCCACGTCCACCGCCAAGGGGGTGAGAGAAGTCTGTTCAGTCAAATGAGGCATAAGGCTCGCGTTCGCGTGGGATAAGTCGCGCCGGTTCAAACCAGCGCTTGGGTTTCTGTCAAAATGAGATCAGTTTTAGTCTCTTAGTCGCAACTTCACAAGGAACAGGCCATGGCCAGCGAACTGATCAAACATATTTCCGATGCCTCATTTGAAGCGGATGTCCTCCAAGCGGGCAAACCCGTGGTGGTGGACTTTTGGGCCGAGTGGTGCGGTCCTTGCAAAATGATTGCCCCGATTTTGGACGAAGTTGCCACCACTTACGAAGGCAAACTGCAAATCACCAAAATGAATGTCGATGAAAACCGCGACATTCCGGCCAAATTTGGCATTCGCGGCATCCCCACGCTGATGATTTTCAAAGACGGTCAATTGGCCGCCACCAAAGTGGGCGCCATGAGCAAGTCGCAACTGACCGCGTTCATCGACCAGCAATTGGCCTGATAAGGCCGCGCCGTCTTCGGTTCGCACCGGCGGACTGAGGCGGGCGCTGGCTTGTGCCGAGCCTTCTTCGCGGGCTTGTCGATACCGCCGCTTTTTTACTGTCATAATCTCCATCAGTCGCTTTGTAGTCCCAGCGACCTCAAGTTTCGCCAAGAGCCTTTGAGAGCCTCCCTGTATCCGGCTCACACTCCTGGCACTTGAAATCCACCCCCCGAATTTTTTATCGCAGTTCGCTACCGAACTGTCATCACGCAGGTAATTCCATGCACTTAAACGAACTCAAGGCACTGCACGTGTCTGAAGTCCTCAAGCAAGCCGACGAACTTGAGATTGAAAACACGGGCCGCATGCGCAAGCAAGAGCTGATGTTTGCCATCATTAAAAAGCGTGCTCGCGCAGGCGAACAAGTTTTTGCCGACGGCGTACTTGAAATCTTGCCCGACGGCTTTGGCTTTTTGCGCAGCCCCGACACCAGCTACACCGCCAGCACCGACGACATCTACATCAGCCCCAGCCAGGTGCGCCGCTTCAACCTGCACACCGGCGACATGATCGAAGGCGAAGTGCGCATCCCCAAAGACGGCGAGCGCTACTTTGCCCTGACCAAGCTGGACCAGGTCAACGGCGACCTGCCCGAGAACAATAAACACAAGGTCATGTTCGAGAACTTGACGCCCCTGTTCCCCAAAGAGCAGATGCGTCTGGAGCGCGACATCAAGGGTGAAGAAAACATCACCAGCCGTGTGATCGACATCATTGCCCCCATTGGCAAAGGCCAGCGCGCCCTGATCGTGGCGCAGCCCAAGTCCGGTAAAACCGTGATGATGCAGCACATTGCGCACGCCATCACCGCCAACTACCCTGACGTGCACATGATGGTGTTGCTGGTCGATGAGCGCCCCGAAGAAGTGACCGAAATGCAGCGCACCGTGCGCGGCGAAGTGATTGCCTCCACCTTTGACGAACCCGCCTCGCGTCACGTGCACGTGGCCGAAATGGTGATCGAACGCGCCAAGCGTTTGGTGGAACTGAAAAAAGACGTGGTGATCTTGCTGGACTCGATCACCCGCCTGGCCCGCGCCTACAACAACGTGGTGCCTTCATCTGGCAAGGTCTTGTCTGGCGGTGTGGACTCGAACGCCCTGCAACGCCCCAAGCGCTTCTTTGGCGCGGCGCGCAATGTGGAAGAAGGCGGCAGCCTGACCATCATCGCCACCGCCCTGGTCGACACGGGCAGCCGCATGGACGAAGTGATCTTTGAAGAATTCAAAGGCACGGGCAACTGCGAAATCCATTTGGAACGCCGCTTGTATGAAAAGCGCGTGTTCCCAGCGATCAACCTCAACCGCAGCGGCACCCGCCGTGAAGAGTTGTTGTTGCAGCCTGAAGTGCTGCAAAAAACCCGCATCCTGCGCCAGTTCATGTACAACATGGACGAAATCGAGGCCATGGAAATGGTCTTGAAGAGCATGAAAGCCACCAAGGGCAATGCCGAGTTCTTCGACATGATGCGCCGAGGCGGTTGATTTACATACTATAATCTAGGGTTTTCGCGAAAAGTACCCGGATGGTCCGGCGTGGCTCTCGCAACTGAAAAGGAAATAGAAATGAAAGACGGCATTCACCCCAACTACCGCGACGTGTGCTTCCAGGACATGTCCAACGGCTTCAAGTTCGTGACACGCTCATGCGCCAACACCAAAGAAATGATCACTTTGGAAGACGGCCGCGAACTGCCTTGGTACAAACTGGACACGACCAGCGAGTCGCACCCCTTCTATACCGGTACGCAAAAATCTGTGGACACCTTGGGTGGCCGCGTTGAGCGCTTCCGTAACCGCTTTGGCAAAACCACTTTGGCCAAATAAGCTTTCACGCTTTAAGCCAAAGGCAGTTCGGGCAACCGGGCTGCCTTTTTCTTTGCCCCCGTTTTACGCGCCTCTTTTTCGCATGCTATCTTCTTCACTGTGAACCATCCCAGCCCCGCCATCGTTGCTCAACATGCTGTCCGCCGCTTGCCGCGCCTGGCTCTGTGGCTGTTTTGCCTGGCTTATGTGTTGCCCGGCTTCATCGGGCGAGACCCCTGGAAGCGTGAAGACATCGTGTCTTTTGGCTTCATGTCGTCGCTGGCCGAGTTGTTCAGTGGCCACACCTCAAGTTGGCTCAAACCTTTGCTGATGGGCCAAGCCGATCCCGGCGCGGCACTGCTTCCCTATTGGCTGGGGGCTTGGGCTATTCAATTGGCACCATCGTGGTTGCCTGCCGATGCGGCGGTGCGCATCCCGTTTGCGGGATTGCTGATCGCCACCATGGTCGCCACCTGGTATGGCATTTACGCCCTGGCACGCAACCCCAGCGCGCAGCCCATTGCCTTTGCTTTCGGTGGTGAAGCCAAGCCGCTGGATTACGCCCGCGCCGTGGCCGATGGCGGCCTTTTGGCCTTGATCGCTTGTCTCGGCTTGGCCCGTCTGGCGCACGAAACCACCCCCGCACTGGCGCAACTGAGCTTCACAGCCGCCCTCTTTTTTGCCTTGGCCAATCTGGCCGCTTACCGCCGCACTGCCTTGGCCATCATCGCCATCGCTTTGCCCAGTTTGGTCTTGTCGGGCGCTCCTTCCACTGCGCTGCTGCTGGGCGCCGGTGGCGCACTGGTCATGGCGTTTCAAAACCGCAGCGCCTTGCGGGTGCGCATGCTGGACGTGGGTTTGATCTTGCTGATGTGTCTGGCCTGCGCCTTGCTGGCCCACAAACTGGGCCTGTGGCGCTGGCGCCTGCATCCGCAAGGCCTGCACGACATCCGGCAGATGGCCCGTTTGTTCGTTTGGTTTTTGTGGCCCGCCTGGCCTTTGGCCCTTTGGACCCTGTGGCGCTGGCGTTTGCAGCTCATGCAAGTGTGGCAGCACCCGCATCTGGCCTTGCCCCTGTGGTTTCTGGCGGTCACCTTGGTCAGTACCGCCTTGACGGGCCTGAGCGACCGCGCGCTGCTGTTGGCCCTGCCGGCCCTGGCCACCCTGGCCGCCTTTGCACTGCCCACCTTGGAGCGCAGCGTCAGCGCCTTGGTGGACTGGTTCACCCTGGTTTTCTTCAGTCTGTGTGGCTTGACGATTTGGGTGGTCTGGCTGTCCATGCAAACAGGCTGGCCCGCGCAACCTGCAGCCAACGTGGCCCGCTTGGCGCCCGGCTTTGAATTCAGTTTTTCTGCCCCCGCGTTTATCGTGGCGGCACTGGCTACCCTGGCGTGGATGGGTCTGGTGCGCTGGCGCGCGGGCCGCCACCGCGCGGCTTTGTGGAAAAGTTTGGTCTTGCCCGCCGGTGGCGCCGCCCTGTGTTGGTTGCTGTTGATGACCTTGTGGCTGCCGCTCCTTAATTTTGGTCGCGGCTACGCACCCTTGGTCAGCCAGGTCAGCGGCTTGATCGGCCCGGCCAGCTGCGTGAACACACATGCACTGACCTTGTCGCAAGGCGCCGCCTTTGGCTTTCATGGCCCTTACCGCTTGATTCCTTTGGGCACCCCCAAGACCCTTGGTTGCCCTTGGTTGATCGCCGATCACTTGGCTGTGGCACAGCAAGCACCTCCCGCTGCTCAGTGGCGTGAACGCGAAACCATTTTCCGTCCCACCGATGACGGTGAAGCCATTGTGGTGTACGAGCGCGTCAACCCTTGAGCCGCACCACGCGATCTGCCGCGCAGTCCGAAACCCGCATCATCATGGCGCACGCTGGCACCGTGCTGGCCGGGCAATTAGCCATCATGGCCTTCAGCGTTGCTGACACCTTGATCGCGGGTCGTTACTCCCAGGCCTCGCTGGCTGCGCTGTCAATCGGCTCATCCATCTACATCAGTATTTACGTCGCCTTGAACGGCATGATGCAAGCCTTGCTGCCAGTGTGGGCGCAATTGCGGGGCGCAGAACAATTCTCCGAAGTCGGCCGCTCGGTACGCCAAGCCCTTTACTTGTGCGGTGCGGTCATTGTCTTGGGCGTGTTGGCCCTGCTCTACCCCGATCCTTGGCTGGAATGGACGCAAGTGCCTGCGGCCTTGCAAGCCGAGGTGCGCAGCTATTTACATGTCCTGGCCTGGGCGGTCGCACCCTCGCTGCTGTTTCGCATGTACAGCACGTTGAACCAAAGCTTGGGCATGCCGCGCTTGGTCACTTGGCTGCAGGTGGCAGGCCTGTGCCTGAAGGTGCCCTTGTCGATCGCCTTCACTTTTGGCATCGCGGAACTGCCCGCGCAAGGCGCCGTGGGTTGCGCATGGGCCACGTTGGTGGTGAATATCGCCATGCTGAGTATGGGCTTGTATTTGCTTCGCACCCAAGAGGTTTACCGGGTGTACCGCCTGTGGCAGCCGATGGAGCGACCCGATGTCAAAGCGATTCAAAAATTCTTGCTTCTGGGCGTGCCGGCTGGCCTGTCCATCATGGTGGAGATCACCTCTTTTACCTTGATGGCCCTGTTCATTGCACGCATGGGCGTGGAGGCCACGGCAGGGCACCAAATTGCGGCCACCTGGGCAGGGGTCCTCTACATGATCCCATTGGCCCTGGGCATCGCCAGCAGTTCGCGCGTGGGGTTTTGGTTGGGGGCGAATAACCCGCGCCAAGTGCGCAGGGCCATGAAGACCGGCCTGGTGTTGAGCGCAGCCCTGGCCGCCAGTTGCTGCCTGGCTTTGTGGTGGGGCAAAGCCGCATTGGCGAATGCCTTCACCACCGACCCCGAAGTAGCCTCCATCGCCATCGGCCTGCTGGGTTGGGTGGTGGTGTATCACTTTGTCGATGCGATTCAAACCGTGTGCGCGTTTTTGCTGCGCTGCTTTCAAATCACCTTGCTGCCCTTGGTCATCTACTGCACGTTGCTGTGGGGCATGGGTTTGGGCGGTGGCTATCTCTGGGCTTATCACGGCATCGGTGAGCAAGCGGCCAGGCCAAAGCCCAACAGCTTTTGGCTCACGTCCACCGCCGCCCTGACGGTGGTGACGCTGCTGTTTTTGGGCTTGACCTACCGCGCGGCCAGAACAAAGTCCTAGAACGCGCGTGCGGCTCAGGCCTTGGTCAAACGCATTTGGCTGGGGCTCGCCGTCAAGTAGCCTACCGCCGCACCAAATTTGTCTTTGTAATTGGCCTTGATCAACGGATCTAAAGTGCCTTTGACCTTGCCGTGAATCCCGCTCCAATCGCCTGCGTGCTGGAAGTTGCTCATGATGTAAGTCCAGCCATTGAGTTCGTCGACCGCGTGCAAACCCGTGGACTCACCGCCGGCAGGAATCGACATGATGCGCGAGAGCTTTTTCGTATCGATGTTGTAAGCCCACAAAAAGTTATTCACGTGCTGGTTGCTGTCTTCGCCAATGAACAGCGTGCGCATTTTGTCTGAGAACTTCAGGTTGTCCGGGTTGGCAATCTTCTCTGGGTTGGCGGTGTTGCCCAAGTCATCGGCTTTGATATCTTCTCCGGTGATCAAGGCTTTGGTGTCGGCAGGCATCCATTCGCTGTGAATGGCGTTGCCTGCAGTGTCTTTCAAGCCACCCTTGAGGTTCAAGGCCATGACCGCACCGGCATTCAGCGCAGCCGAAATCTGCACACCGTTACCGGGCACGTTGGCGGGATGGCCAGCGACCATGGAGGCGATGCAGTTTTGCAAAGCCGAATAAGCCACTTTGTCTTGGATGTTGACGGTGGTGCCTTCCATTTTGGAGAACCCCATGGACGCGCCGACCAGGGCTGCATAACGGTGCGTCTCCAAAAAGGCCGCCGCTTTTTGCATACCCGGCATGAGTTTGACCCACTCCGTTTTGCCGTTGGCGACCACCTTGGTGTAGTTGGCATCCACAGGGTCCACAGTTTTCACGTCCATGATGTCTGTAGGTTTGAGCGTGTTGGCCATCTGCTCAATCTCGGCACTGCGCGCCGAACCCAGCGAGATCCAACTCAAGACCGCAGCTGTGGCGGAAGTATCGAGGCTGAAACCCGTGCCCACTTGGGCCACATACAAGGTGCCCGCAGACAAGTCTTTGGCTTTGTCAGCCACAAACACAAAATAACCACTGTTGGTGGCATCGTCGCCCATGAACACAGTGCGCTGGTCCGGCATGACTTGCACCAACTCATGTGAAATGCGACCCAAGCAATAGTGTTTTTGGATGGACCCGGTGCCATCCGGATGCACTGTCACTTCAGGCAAATGACCGTAGTGATAGGGATTGGCGGCTGTTTCTGAGCCATACAGGTTTTTGCTGAAGGCTTTGAACTGCGCATCGGTCGCGGCGGTGAAGGCGTTGGGTTCGTACTCTTCACTGGACAAATGGGTGCCCCATGGCGACAGGCTGGCGCCGCAAGTGATCCACAAACCATGCACCGCAGACGTGTCCACGTTGTGGTACTTCACCAAACTCAATTGCCCCGTGGCGGGGTTTTGGTCCAGCGTCAATACCGCGATGGGCGATGGCAGGCGGCCATACATGGCGCTTACACCATCTTGCGCCCAGGTGGTGTATTCAAACTGCACCACCGCGAACACGGTATGGCCTTTGACACCGGCGACCTTGGCTTTAGGCACTGACAGCAAAGAAGTGCCGTCGGGCGAGTCCGAAAAGAATTGCCGCACCTTGCCAGGCACCGAGTTGTCCATGATGGGCTGGTTGTGGATATCGAAATAGCCACCCGCCAAAATTTGCCCGCCGGCCAGATGCGGCACCTGATCGCCCGTGACAAAGAAGGGCTGATAGGCCAATTGAAATGCTTGTTGAGTGCCATTGCTGAAGGCCACCGACATGCGCGAGGCCACCGACGTGGTGGCCATGGCCGCAGGAGTTGACAAGCTGGGCGCGGCCATGCCGTGGAAGGTGACGCGGCTGACCTTGTCCGCTTGGGCCAGTACCGGCATCGACAAGAAAGCACTGGCCGCACCCACGCTGGAGGCCAAGGGCAGCAAAGGCATGCCGCCGGTCATTTGCAACCAACGACGACGGGAAAGTATTTGAGATGTAAACATGACGTGCGATCTGATGAACCAAAGAA
Source organism: uncultured Burkholderiales bacterium (assembly GCA_903916355.1). Classification (GTDB taxonomy): domain Bacteria; phylum Pseudomonadota; class Gammaproteobacteria; order Burkholderiales; family Burkholderiaceae_C; genus Limnohabitans_A. The sequence continues at coordinate 25,235 of CAIWWN010000179.1, forward strand.
TAAATTTCAGTGTCATGCATTCATATGACAGCTTGATGTCCAGAGGTCACTTAGCAGTCACGCAAATTTAATTTTTCTTTCATCGTTTAGACACGGCCTGTTTCCAGAATGAGTCAACTCCAAAGGCGACTTATGAAAATCACAGTGATCGGTGCGGGCTACGTAGGTTTGGTGACAGGTGCTTGCTTGGCAGAGTTGGGGCACCAAGTCCTGTGCGTGGACAACAATCCAGAAAAAATCGCGCTGCTCAATGCGGCGGGCGTCCCGATTTATGAACCCGGCCTGCAAGAGTTGCTCAGCCGCAATCGGGCAGAAGGTCGCATTCACTTCACCACCGAAATGGCTGATGCGGTGGACCACGGCGAGGTGATTTTCATTGCCGTGGGCACCCCTTCGCAAGAAGACGGCTCTGCAGATTTGCAGCATGTGTTGGCGGTGGCCGGCCAAGTGGGTCGCCATTTGAAAAACTTCAAAGTGGTGGTGAACAAGTCCACTGTGCCGGTGGGCACCGCTTACCGCGTGCACGACGCCATCGTCACCGAATTGCGCAAACGCGGCATCCACGAGGATCTTTTTGAAGTGATCTCTAACCCGGAATTTTTGAAAGAAGGCGCAGCGATTGACGACTTCATGCGGCCAGACCGGATTGTGATCGGCTTGGACAAAGGCCCGAATCACGACACGGTGCAGCAAAAAATGGATCAGCTGTACGCCAGCTTCAACCGGCACCACGCCCGCACCTTGTGGATGGATGTGCGCAGCGCCGAGTTGACCAAGTACGCGGCCAACGCCATGCTGGCCACACGCATCTCGTTCATGAACGAAATCGCCAACCTTGCGGACTTAATGGGCGCCGATGTGGACTGTGTGCGCCGAGGCATTGGCGCCGATGCGCGCATTGGCCATGGTTTTTTGTACGCAGGCACGGGCTACGGCGGCAGTTGTTTCCCCAAAGACACACGCGCCCTGGTGCAAACGGCGCTCGATTGCGGCAGCACCATGAAGGTGGTTTCTGCGGTCGAGCATGTGAACGATTCACAAAAAACCGTCTTGCTTCACCGCACCTTGCAATACTTTGGCAATGACCTGAGTGGTTTGAATTTTGCTGTTTGGGGCTTGGCCTTCAAACCCAACACCGACGACATGCGCGAAGCACCCAGCCGGGTCGTGATCAAAAACCTGCTGTTGCGCGGCGCGCAGGTGCATGCGTTTGACCCCGTTGCATCCAAAGAAGCGTTAGAGGCCCTCACGCATGACATGGCCGAACATCCGCAAGCACTGCAGCGTTTGAACATCCATGCCACAGCCTATGAGGCCACACAACAGGCCGACGCGCTGTTGGTGCTCACCGAATGGAAGACTTTTCACCATCCCGACTTTCAACTCTTGAAGTCGCAAATGAAACGCCCCTTGATTCTCGATGGCCGCAACCTGTATGACCCCCAGTGGCTGCAAGACATGGGCATCGCCTACCAAGGCATTGGACGGCGCAACGACTTGGCGCTGACGCTCAAGCGCCCGGTTGAAGCAGCGTCCTCAGAGCCACTGATGGCGCTCAGCTGAGCGCATGCCCAAGGGATTTTTCTACCTGGTCAGCGCGCAATTTGCCTCGGGCTTAGCGGACCATGCGCTGCTGATTTTGGGCATCGCATTTTTGAGTGAACAAGGCTACCCCGGCTGGTGGGCACCCTTGCTCAAATTCTCATTCACGCTGTCTTATGTGCTGCTGGCCCCTGTTTTGGGACCTTTGTCTGATGCGGTCTCCAAACCGCGCCTGATGGCGGCCATGAATGGCCTCAAACTGATTGGTGTGGCTTTTTTCTTTTCAGGCCTGCACCCGGTACTGGCGTTTGCGCTGGTGGGCTTGGCCGCATCAGCCTACGCCCCGGCCAAATACGGCTTGGTCACCGAAACCGTCACGCCGGCGCAATTGGTGCGCGCCAACGGCTGGCTCGAAGTTTCGGTGGTTTTGGCGGTGATCTTGGGCACAGCCTGTGGTGGCTTACTGATCAGCGTTCGACAATGGGAAGCCATGGTGATGCTCAACGATGGCCTGTGCGCTGTGTTGCATCTTCCTGTCCAAACCCAACTGGCCAGTCCTTTGCTTTTGGTCATCTTAATTTACGCCTTGGCCGCGGCCTTGAATTGGGGCATTCCACACAGCCATGCGGTGTACGCCCAACGCAGCATCCATCCGGTGGCCTTGTGCCGAGATTTTTGGCACAGCAACACCCTGCTCTGGCGTGATCCGATGGGCCGCATCTCCCTGTCGGTGACCACTTTGTTTTGGGGCGTGGGCGCCGTGATTCACTTTGCCGTCTTGGCCTGGGCCCAACAAATCATGCACCTCCCTCTTGAAAAGGGCGCCTTCTTGCAAGCCATTGTGGCCGTGGGCGTCATCGTCGGCGCAGGATGGGCCGGGCACAAGATTAGCCTGCCCTCTGCGCCCAAAGTCCTGCCCCTGGGCATTGCGCTGGGATTGTTATTGCCCGCGATTGCGTTCACCCACAGCTTGTACTGGGCCGTCCCTTTGATGATTGTGGTGGGCGTGGTGGGCGGTGTGCTGATGGTGCCCATGAACGCGCTGCTGCAGCACCGTGGTTTTGAGTTGCTGACGGCGGGCCGCTCGATTGCCGTGCAGGGCTTCAATGAAAACGCCAGTGTGCTGCTGCTGCTCGGCCTCTACAGTGCCTTGCTGGCCTTGCACATGCCTTTGGTTTGGGTGATGACGCTGCTCGGCGTGAGCATGGCCTTGGGTATGGCGGCACTGACTTGGTCAGCCCACAAAGCAGGCCACGCCCGGCTCAAACACTGAGCCGCTGAACCCATTCACGCAGCACCGAGCGTTGATCGGGCGCGCCATCGATGGCTTTCAATAAAACGTCTTCAACCTGCTCCGCGATTTCTTGCCAATCGAGCTGCCCCACTTGCGTGCGCGTACTGGCGGTGACGCGCGCCAAGGTGGCGGCCGATTGCACCACACGCACGGCCGTGGTCACATACATTTCGGGTTGCGACTCAGGTATCAACCAACCATTCACATCGGGCTTGACCCAATCGGTTGCGGCGGCGCAGTCAAAAGCCAGCACCGGCAAACCACTGGCCAAGGCCTCGACCGTGACATTGCCAAAGGTTTCAGACTGGCTGGGGAACAAGAACAAGTCCGCACTGGCGTAATAGTGAGCCAACTGGTCATGCGACAGCATGCCGGCAAACACAGCATCAGGGCAGCGTTGCTGAATCTGTTCACGCATCGGCCCATCACCGACCAAGACCAATTTCACATCCGCGCCCACACTGCGCAGGGCTTCATAGCTGGCCATGACTTGGCCTAAATTTTTCTCTACCGCCAAGCGGCCCACGGAGATCAAGACCACGGTCTGCGGCCCGGCCTGCCACGAACTGCGCAACGCTTCGCTGCGCCGGCTCGGGTTGAAGAGTTGGGTGTCGACGCCTCGGGCCACCACTTTGAGATTCAAAAATCCGTGGCTCGACAACTCTGCACGCAAGGCCTGCGTGGGCACCATGGTGCAAGCCGTGGCGTTGTGGAACTTGCGCAAATAAGCCACGATCGGTTTGCGCAACCAACCCACGCCATAGTGTTTGCTGTAACTGTGAAAGTTGGTGCGAAAGTCGGAAGTGACCGGCAACTTTAAAACCTTGGCGGCTTGCAGGGCCGACCAACCCAGCGGCCCTTCCGTGGCAATGTGCACCACATCGGGCCGGCGCAAGGTCCAGGCTTTGACGAGGTTCTTTTTACTGGGCAGGCCCAGCTTCAATTCGGGGTAGCGTGGGATCGGCATGCCACGCATCAACACTTCTTCAAAGCCAGGATCGTGTGAGGCTTGATCGCCTGAGGTTTGCCGGGGTCGGATCAACTGCACATCGTGATTGCGCGAACACAGTCCCTGTACCAATTTGGCCAAGGTGACGGCCACGCCATTGACCTCGGGCGGCCAAGTTTCGGTCACCACCGCGATGCGCAGGGAGGGACGAAAGGCTGGAAAGTCTTCCAGCACGATAGGGTTGGCAGTAGATTGATCCATACCGCCATGGTGGATATATTTGATAACAACTTCGTGACAAATCAACGCACCGCTTCAATTTTGAATGAAGATTCCATGACAAGAGCGTCTTGTCATGGAAATTTCATCAATGCGCCGCACCATCAGGTCCATGCAAAGGCATTTGCATTCGTTTCAGCCGACCATTTACCCCGAGGAGCACCCGTGAGTAATTTTTTTGAAGCCTTGAAAACCCAGCGCTTTGATGACCACCGCTACTACCATCACAGCCGTATCAATCAAACGCTGCACTTGATCAGCGCCATCAGTTTTTTGGTCGCTTACGCCATGTTGTTCGTGGACCCGGTGATATCGGCCTTGATCGCCTGGTTGGTCTCTATGACCACCCGCCAGTCGGGCCATTTCTTTTTTGAACCCTTGGGCTATGACGAAGTCAACCAAGCCACTCAAGAATTCAAAGAAGAAATCAAAGTAGGCTACAACCTGAACCGCAAAATCGTGTTGCTCAGCATCTGGGCGCTGTTGCCCTTGGCGTTGTATGCGCAGCCTGGTTTGTTTGGATTGGTCGATATGTGGAGCACGCCCAACGAATTGATCCGCCAAATTGGCGCTTCCTGGTTGCTGCTTGGCGTGTCCGGCCTGTTGTTCCGAACGATACACTTGTGCTTCATCAAAGATGTACAAACTGGCCTGGTGTGGATGACCAAAATTTTGACAGACCCGTTTCACGACATTATTTTGTACCACAAGGCACCGCTGTATCTGATGCGCGGCGAGTTGATCGACAACAACCCCAAGCAGATGTACCACTGAAATTCACAGCACCTCTGTTCAACAAAAAATGCACCCAAGGGTGCATTTTTTATGCTTTCAAGAATTACCGATTCCACATTTCTTTCAAAATGTTTCTGCGAATCGACTTGTTGGTCAACGCCATGCCGGACCACCAACCACCAGCGCGCATATCGTTGCAGGCCGCCACAAAGCGCTCCAGCACAGCTGCAAAATCGGCATCGCTGTAGTTCAAGCTGAATATCAATCGCCCCGTCCCCACCCAACTGAGCGCCAAGCCATGCGCGCGCAAGTAAAACTGCAGCATCCAGTTGTAGCGGCTGGGCTCGGTGTAATACAAGCTCCACACACTGCTCATATTGGCCGCACGCAAGGGCAAGTTGTGTTGCTCCATGGTGGCATTGAAATGCGCCCGGCGGGCATCCCAGCGGGCATCCAGTCCGTCGTACAGCTGAGCGTACTCCGGCGTTTCGATTTTCTCTAAAAACACCGACATCGCCCCCATCACATGCGGATGCGCGTTGAACGTTCCGCGGGCAAAGCAAATATCGGCCGGCCGCTCTTCGCGGTAGCGCTTCATCAAGTTCGCCCGACCACAGACCACGCCCACCGGGTAGCCACCGCCAAGTGTTTTGCCGTAGGTCACCATATCGGCTTGCACGCCAAAGTAGGCCTGCGCCCCGCCTTTGGCCAAACGAAAACCCAAAAACACTTCGTCAAAAATCAACACGATGCCGCGCTCGGTGCACACCGCACGCAGCTGTTTCAACCAAGCGGTATAAGCCTCGCGGTCATAGGCGGCCTTGCGGCTGCTGTCCACCAAAGAGGAGTCGCCCGGGGCACCCTGGTTCAAATGCAAGGCCTGCAACGGGTTGATGAGCACACAGGCGATGTCCTTGCGCGTACGCAGCACTTGCAGACTGCGCTCATGCATGTCGCGCAAGGTATAGGTTTCACGCGGCGGCATCGGGTTGCCAGGGCCGGGCTGCACGTCCTCCCACCAGCCATGGTAGGCGCCGCAAAAGCGCACCAGATTTTTACGTCCGGTGTGATAGCGCGCCAAGCGCACGGCCTGCATCACCGCCTCGGTGCCCGACATGTGAAAAGACACTTCATCCAAACCAGAGATGGCTTTGAGTTTGCGCACGTTGTCGGCCACGCAGGGGTGGTAAGCCCCCAAAGTGGCGCCAACCGCTTGAACACGTGCAGCGCCCTCTTGCATGCAGGCTTTGTAAAAGTCGGCACCAAACACATTCACGCCGTAAGAGCCGGTCAAGTCGTACAAGCGCTGGCCATCGAGATCTGTCACACAAACGCCATCAGCCGACTGTATAAATGCACCAACTTTCAAATGTTGTCGCACCAAGGGGCTGAACTGAAAAGGCACACGGTAGGCGCCCGTAAATTGCAAGTCGGCAATCCCCTCACGTGCTTGCGCGGTCAAGGCAATACTCTGGGCATGTCGAGTTTGCAGGGTTTCGGAGAGGACATAAAACGCTTTGCGACGCTCTTGCGCGATGGCATGCGGCGCATCGTCGCAGTCAAAGAATCGTGCCTCATCAAAGGCATAGCCTGGCAGCCAAGAACCGACGCGCTTGGCCATGCGGGAATGCCCAGTCAACGAGGGATGCTTGGCCAAGGACAACGCCAATCGTTGCTTGGCAAACGGAAATGCGAGTGCCACAGCACCCAAAGTCAGAGCAAGTTCGGCAGACACTTTATGGTCAATCAGAAGTGGATCAAGTCTTTGTTTTATTTAAATATCGTGACAGTAAGATGAAAAAACTCATTCAACAACTGACCTCGCAAGAAGACTTGAATTTTTTGCTCACCAATCGCATCCCCCGCATCACGCTGACGCGGTTCATTGGGTGGTGGAGCCAAATCAAACACCCCTGGATCCGCGATGCCTCGATTGGCATTTGGAAGCTGTTTTCAGAATTGGATTTGAGTGAGGCGAAAAAAACACAATTCGACAGCATGCACGACTGCTTCACACGTGAACTGAAACCGGGGGCACGCACCATTGATCAGCGCGAAAACATCTTGTCCAGCCCTTGCGATGCCATTGTCGGCGCCTGCGGCGCCATCGAAGGCACACAGGTCTTTCAAGCCAAGGGCTTCCCCTACAGCCTAGGCAGCTTGATGGGGTTTACACCGCGCACCGGCGAGTTGATTCATTCTCTTAAAAATGGGACCTACGTCACCCTTCGGCTGACGTCGAGCATGTACCACCGCTTTCATGCGCCCGCAGATGCCGTGCTGGACCACGTGACCCACATTGCCGGTGACACCTGGAACGTCAACCCCATTGCGCTTAAGCGGGTGGAACGCTTGTTTTGCAAAAATGAACGTGCAGTACTGAGTCTGCGCTTGTCTGATGGCACGCCCATGGTGATCGTGCCTGTGGCGGCGATTTTGGTGGCCAGTCTGCGCCTGCATGCGATCAATCTTTTATTCCATGTGGATTACACCGGGCCCCACGAAATTCCTTGCGCGTTTCCGGTGACCAAAGGTCAAGAGATGGGTTGGTTCCAGCATGGCTCCACTATTTTGGTGTTTGTCCCCCCCGGTTTCCAACTGGCCAGCGGCATTGAAACCGGGACGCGCATTCAAATGGGGCAAGCCTTGTTCGAAAAATCATGATGAATACAACTCCTGAACTCGCGCCATGGACTCTCAAGGCCACCCGGCTCATCAGCCTGGCGGCCCTGGGTTGCAGCTTGCTTTCCTGCACGCCCCTGGCCAAGAAAGAGGCTGCGTCCACTTTTCAAATCAGCCTTTTGGCGTTCAACGATTTACATGGCAATTTAGAGCCCCCGCAATTGAGTGTGCGTGAGACCCTCAATCAAATGCCCACCTTGGTGCCAGCCGGTGGTGTTGCCTACATGGCATCGGCCATTGCACAGCTTAAAGCTGAGAACCCACATCATGCGGTGGTCTCAGCAGGCGACATGATTGGCGCATCACCCCTGGTTTCAGCCTTGTTTCTGGATGAACCCACCATTGAAGCGGTGAACGCTATTGGCATCGATTTCAATGCGGTTGGCAATCACGAGTTTGACAAAGGCGTCTCTGAGCTCGAACGCATGCGTTATGGCGGATGCGCCCAGTTCACGCCCATCAAACCCTGCTTGATCAATCCCCAGTTTCCAGGGGCTAAATTTGAATTTTTGGCCGCTAACGTCAAAAAAGAAAATGGTCAGCCCCTGTTCCCGGCCTATGGGATCAAAGTCTTCAAGCAAGGCGATCAAGAAGTCAAAGTCGGCTTCATCGGCATGACGCTGAAAGGCACGCCACAAATTGTCACACCTGCCGGCGTCAAAGGGGTTCGCTTTGAGTCCGAAGCGGAGACGGCCAACGCGCTGGTGCCCTTGCTTAAAGCACAAGGTGTCGCTGCCTTGGTGCTGGTCATTCACGAAGGGGGGACGGTGCAAGGCGGCCCCAACGACCCGACTTGCCCAGGATTGACGGGCGACATCATTCCCATCCTGAACCAACTCGACCCGGCGTTTGATGTCGTTGTGTCCGGCCATACGCACCGCGCGTACGCCTGCGACTACAGTCAATTCAATCCAGCCAAACCGTTTCTACTCACCAGCGCTGGGCAATACGGCACGCTATTGACACACATTGAATTACAGGTAGATCCACAGCAGCGCAAGGTCGTCCATAAAACAGCCCGCAACCTGATCATACAAAGCGAAGCCTTCACCAACAGTGCAGGAGTGCGGGTGCCCACAACGCCCCTGTTGCCTCAATACACAGCGCTTCCAGTGGTTGAAAAAATAGTGGCCACCTACAAGCACGCATCGTCAGCCCAAGCCATGCGAGTTGTAAGTCACTTGCCAAATTCCATCACCCGGGCATCAGTCCCTTCAGGCGAGAACCCCTTGGGTAATTTAATTGCCGATGCCCAATGGGCAGCGACTGCCGCACCTGACAAGGGCAACTCCGATTTCGCTTTGATGAACCCCGGTGGCGTTCGCGCTGATTTACTCATGCCTGCAGGCGGTGGCCCGGTGAGTTATGGGCAAATTTTCAGTGTCCAGCCCTTTGGAAACACCTTGGTGGTGAAAAGTTTCACCGGCCATCAAGTCAAAGAATTGTTAGAGCAGCAATTCTTGAATGCAAGCAAGCCCAAGGTCTTATTCCCCTCTGCGCAATTGCGTTACAGCGTCGACCTGAAACAAGCACCCGGTCAACGGGTGAACACTATTTTCATAAAGGATGCAGCCTTGCAATTGAACCAACTCTACCGCATCACCATGAACAGCTTTCTGTCCACTGGCGGTGATGGATACACCGTATTCAATCAAGGCACGGAGAGTCTGGGGGCCGATTTGGACGTGGACGCTTTGGCGCAATATTTGTCGCAACACCCGGGCATCAAACCCGCTGCAACGGACCGTATCCAAAAACGCTTTTAAGAAATTCCCCAGCTTTAATTTTGTTAAATTTAATGAAATTATCATAAAACTGTCATGACCTGAGCCTAAATTCGGTGCTTACTCAACCTACGGCTCAGCATGCGACAGTGGCAAAAAACTCCTCGAAAAAAAGCACGCATCGAGATCATTCCCATGATCGATGTGATGATGTTCTTGCTTGTCTTTTTTGTCCTGGTCAGCGTGAATGTGATTCCCGCTTTAGGCATCAAAACCCAACAGCCCAGTTCATCACAATCACAAACACTGATCACGCCTGACAAACAAGTCATGGTCACTTTAGGTCGCGACGGCTTGATCCAAGTCGATGGCCAAGATGTCGCATTGGAGCGCGTGGTCAACACCATCAAAACCAAGGCCGCCCAATCTGAGCACATTGCCGTGGTGGTCAACAGTGACAAAGGTGCCGAAGTTCAAACCTTGGTCGATTGTTAACGGCGGCGTAAATCCGCTGAAAAATGGCGGCGGAAATTGGCGGCGAGAAATTTTGTTACCCAAGGTCACAAAGGGGCTTTGTGACCCGTAATCATTGTCTTCCCCCGTGGGCCGCATCAAGGGTACGC
>CAIWWN010000180.1 GCA_903916355.1 uncultured Burkholderiales bacterium
CTTCGGTACAACATGTGATCATTCACGACAACCTGGCCACTGCCGATTTGGCCAGCAGCGAGGTGGCCAGCGCGGTGCGCATGGCACAGACCACGCAGCAGCATGGCGCCGAGGTCGAGGCTTTTGAGCCGATGTGGCTGCCTTTTGACCACCCGTTGTGGATCGTGTATTCCAGCGGCACCACCGGCCTGCCCAAGCCGATCGTGCATGGCCACGGCGGTACGGTGATCGTGGCGTTGGCTTTGAAAATACTGCACAACGACATTGGCTGCAGCTACCACCCCAACTCTTGGGGCGAGCGCTACCACTGGTACAGCTCCACCGGCTGGGTGATGTGGAACGCGCAACTGGGCGGCTTGCTCAACGGCACCACCTGCATCATTTACGACGGCAACCCCGGTGGCAGCAAAGACAACCCCGATTGGGGCACGCTGTGGCGCTTTGCGGCCGAAATGAAAGTGACCTTCTTCGGCGCCGGCGCGGCCTTTTTTGCCAACTGCCACAAGGCGGGCGTGGACCTGACCCAATGCGGCGACTTGTCGAGCGTGCGCGCTTTGGGCACCACGGGCTCGCCCTTGTCGCCGGACACCCAAAATTGGGGCACCGAGCAGTTTCGCCGTGTGGCGCAAACCTTTGCGCCCGAGCAGCATGTGCCCGACATGTGGTGGTGCAATATTTCGGGCGGCACCGATTTTTGTGGCGCCTTCATTGGTGGCAACCGCGAGTTGCCGCAAGAAGCGGGCGTGATGCAATGCCGCTTGCTCGGCTGCGCGGTCGAAGCCTGGAACGAAGCTGGCGAGCCGGTGCTGGGCGAAGTGGGCGAGCTGGTGTGCACCCAGCCCATCCCGTCCATGCCCTTGTATTTTTGGGGCGACCAGGGCAACGCCCGGTATCTCGCCAGTTACTTTGAGATGTACCCCGCCGGTCACGGCCGCAAACCCGGTGGCGGCGATGCAAGCCCCGAAATGGGCGGCGTCTGGCGCCATGGCGATTGGTTGCGCATCGGCACGCCCGAGGGCGGTGGCGAAGGCTGTGTGATTTTTGGCCGCAGCGATGCCACCATCAACCGCCACGGCCTGCGCATGGGCACCAGCGAGCTGTACAGCGCGGTGGAGGCCCTGCCTGAAGTGATGGACAGCATGGTGGTGGACTTGGAATACCTGGGCCGCGAAAGCTATATGCCTTTGTTTGTGGTGCTGCGCAGCGGCACCACCTTGGACGCGGCCTTGCAAGCCAAGATCAACAACGCGATCAAAACCGCCCTCAGTCCGCGTTTCACTCCCAACGAAATGTTTCAGGTGGCAGAAATCCCGCGCACCCTGTCTGGCAAAAAGCAGGAGTTGCCCATCAAAAAACTGATGCTGGGCCAGCCGCTGGAAAAGGTGGTGAACAAAGACGCCATGGCCAACCCCGGTTGCTTGGATTGGTATGTGGCCTTGGCCCAAGCGCACTTGGCCAAGGCGGCGGTGCACTGAAGCGGGCGCAGGCCACGGGGCTTTGGCGCCTTAGGTGTTCTCGGGCAACACCTTGGCAGGGCGGTGTCGCTGCGCCCGGTAAATAGACGCCCGACCCGAAAACAAATAGCTCACCGCGCAGGCCAGCGCGGCAAACGCCCCTACCTCAACGCCAAACAACTCCATGGCCATCACGCTACAGGCCAAGGGGGTGTTGGCGGCACCGGCGAATACCGCTACAAACCCGACGGCGGCCATCAGGCCCAGCGGCATTTGCAATGAAGGCGCCAAGGCGTTGCCCAGTGTGGCCCCGATGTAAAACAGCGGCGTGACCTCGCCGCCTTTAAAGCCCGCACCCAAAGAGGCCACGGTCAGGGCGAGCTTGGCGGCAAAGTCCCAAGGCGCCAGCGGCTGCGAAAACGCCTCAACGATGACGGGAATGCCCAAACCGATGTAACGGTCGGCCTGGCCCCACCAGACGATGGCGGCGATCAGTGTGCCACCCACCAAGGGCCGCAAGGGGGCGTACGGGATGCGCTGTTTCACCCACGCGCTCAGGCCATGGGTGCTGAGGGCAAACACGCGCCCAGTCAGGCCCATCAGGCCGCCGGCCAAGACCATGGCGGTCAGGCTCCAAGTGCCGAGCGCGGGCAGGCTGCCTGCGCTGTACAGCGTGTGCTGCACGCCCCACCACAGGCCCACGTGGTCCGCCGCCACCGCCGCCACCACACAAGGCAGCAAGGCGGCCCAGCGCATGTGGCGCAGCGCTGGACCGGCCAACACCTCGAGCGCAAACACCGCACCGGCCAGTGGCGTGCCAAAGACCGAGGCAAAGCCCGCGGCGATGCCCGTCATCAACACCACCCGGCGTTGCGGCGCAGACAACTTGAAGTGGTGACACAGCTGATCGGCCAAGGCGCCGCCCATTTGCACCGCCGTACCCTCGCGCCCCACCGAGGCGCCGAACAGATGCGAGACCACGGTACTGCCCAAAATCAGCGGCGCCATGCGCAGCGGCACCACTTGGCGTGGGTCGTGAATTTCATCGATCAGCAAGTTGTTGCCTGCGTCCACCGAGCGCCCCCATTTCAGGTACAGCCAGCCCACGGCAAAACCCGCGAAAGGCAAACCCAAGATCAGCCAGCGGTGCGCCTCACGTGTGCGCGTGGCCCAATCCAGGCTGAACAAAAACAGGGCCGACGCTGAGCCTGCCAGGAGGGCAACCCCTAGGCACAGACACATCAACCAGCCCGCGGCGCGGGCTTTGCTTAAGAAAAAAGACAAGCTTGGCAATCCAAAAACCTTATTCGCTCGGAACGCAGGAAAAAGTGAGGCAATGAGTCAGATCACGTTCAAGGTTTGCGTCAGCACACCTTGAAGCCCGCGGTCATCCAGCCATTCGGCCCTGAACTCGGCCGTTTGATCGGCACGCAGGTAAAACTCAAAGTAGGGATTGGTCGCAATGCCGGAAGACGGCTCCACCCGCAACACCTCTTGTTGGCCCAGTGTACAGAGCAGTTGCCGGATCACATTGCGGGGCACCAGTTTACCGTTGAGGTCTTGCAAATAGCCTGTGTCCATGGGGTGCTGAATCAACAAGCGCACTTTCACCACATCGCCTGCGGTGATCCGATCGGGCCATTGAACGCGAGCGATGGCCATGGTCATGAGGCGTCCACGCAAGCTGATTCCGTGACGATGATTTCCATGCGGTCGTAACGGAACTCGCCGCTCGACAACCTGGCCAAGGCCACCACGTCCTGGGTGCCGGCCAAGCGCACCCGCGTGCTGATCTCGGCGCGGCCATTCCAGGGCCCCAGCTGAAACACGGCCATGAGGGTGACGGGGTTTCGCTGTGACAAGAGATGCACATGCGTCACATGGTCTTGCGCGGTCATCGGGCTGTTGACCTGGACTTGCACCGGCACCAAGGAGCCGTTTTCGGCGAGGATGGGCGCGGTCAGCGTGACATCCATTTTCACCAGCCTGGCCCCAGCCACCCAGGGCTTCACCATCTCTTCAAAAGTCAGCAGATGCCCGGAATTCATTTGCTGAGCATGCGCAGAGCGCAGCCCTGCGGCAACCCAGGGCAGTCCGCTCAGCAAGAGGCCCACCAGCCCTCTGCGCCGGGCGTATCCCCTTCGGTTCATGCCGTCTTGCCTTGCACCCTTGCCAAACTCAAACCATGGTTCTTCAAAGGCAAAGAGCGGATGCGTTTGCCCAGCGCCGCAGAAATGGCATTCACCAAGGCCGGCGCCAAGGGCGCCTGCGCGGGTTCGCCCACGCCGCCCCAAAAGCCGCCGGTGGGGGCAATCACCACCTCGACCTTGGGCATTTCGTTCAAGCGCATCATGCGGTAGTCATGAAAGTTCGATTGCTCGACGCGGCCTTCCTTGATGGTGTTTTCACCCCAGAAGATGGCGGTCAGGCCGTGCACCACGCTGCCCTGGAACTGCGCCACGATGTTGTCGGGGTTGACGGCATACCCGGGGTCGATGCCAATCACCACGCGGTGGATCTTGACCTCGTTCTTGGCGTTGACGGAGACCTCGCACACGCACGCGGTCCAGCTGCCATAGCCCTCGGTTTCGGCCACGCCGCGAAACACCCCTGGGGGCAAGGCGCTGCCCCAGCCTGCGGCTTTGGTCACGGCCTCCAAAATGCTGCGGTCGCGTTTGGACTTTTCGTTGTTGGGCAGCATGGCCAGACGAAAGGCCACCGGGTCTTTGCCTGCGGCTTGGGCCAACTCGTCAATAAAGCATTCGCGCCCATAGGGGTTTTGCGAATGCCCCACCGAGCGCCAGAAGCCCACCGGCACATTGGTGTTGCGCTGGGCGTAATCGACCAAGGTGTTGGGAATGTCGTAGGGGTGGTCATTGAAACTGGCGACCGCCTGCCCGTCAATGCCTTTGGGCAAAGGCAGCTTGAGCAGCGTGGCCAGAATCGACGGTGCGCTGACGCGGATGTGCAGCGCGTCGACCTTGCCGCTGGCGTCCAGTCCGGCCTTGAAGCGCATCAGGCTGGCAGGGCGGTACAGGCCGTGCTGGATTTCTTCTTCGCGTGTCCACAGCATCTTGACTGGTTTGCCCGCCATGGCCTTGGCAATCATGACGGCTTGGCGCGTGAAGTCTTGCGGGCTCTTGCGCCCCAAGCCGCCACCCAGTTGCACCGGATGCACTTTCACATTCGGCTGGGGCACGCCGGCTGTGGCCGCGCCCACAGCCAAGGTGGCCTCAGGGTTTTGCGTGGACGACCAGATCTCCAGCTTGTCCCCCTGCAGCCAAGCGGTGCACACCATAGGCTCCATGGTGGCGTGGGCCAAATAGGGCGTGAAGTAATCCGCCTCCACCACTTTGGCCGCCTTGCTCAAGGCTTCAGCTGTATTGCCGTCGTTGCGGGCCACGGCCAGTTCGGTTTGCTCCATGCCCGCCTTGAAGTGCGCCATGATGGCCGCGCTGCTCAGTGTGCCGTGCTCGCCCACATCCCAATCCACCACCACTTCGCGCAACGCCTCTTTGGCGCGCCACCAGTTGTCGGCCACCACGGCCACAAACTCGCCCAGGTTCAGGACCTTGACGATGCCGCGGCGGTTCTCCACCTTGGACGCGTCCATGCTTTTGACCTTGCCGTTGAACACGGGGCAAGCGGCAACGGCCGCATGCAGCATGCCCGGCAATTGCGTGTCGATGCCATAACGGATACGACCGGCCACGATATCTGGAATGTCCACGCGGGCAATCGGTTTGCCGATCAGGACCCAGTCTTTGGGGTCTTTGAGCGTGACCTCTTTGGGCGCTTCGAGCTGGGCTGCAGCCTGGGCCAATTGGCCGTAACTCAGGCTGCGTTTGCTCGGCGCATGGCTGACTTTGCTGAGCGAAGCCTTGCATTCTGCGGCCGGAACGCCCCATTGCTGAGCGGCTGCGGCGACCAGCATGTGGCGCGCAGTGGCGCCGGCTTTACGCAGGTACTCCTGCGAGTTGCGAATCGTGCGGCTGCCCACCGAGGCCATGTCGCCATAAGCCCGTTTGGTGCGCAAGTTCTCATGGGCGGTGGCGTACTCGACACGGACCTTTTTCCAGTCGGCATCGAGCTCCTCGGCAATGATCATGGGCGCGGACGTCATGCTGCCTTGGCCCATTTCGGCGCGCGCGTAGCGGATGACAATGGTGTCGTTGGGCTCGATTTCGACCCACACATTGAGCTGTGGGGCGTTGGCCGCGCTGGCCCGCTCGGGCACAAAAAATCCCAAAGACAAACCCGCTGTCGTACCGCTGGTGACTTTGAGGAAATGGCGCCGGTCCATGCCGGCGTTCAAGCTGAGTTTGTTCATGCGCGGGCCCCTTTGTTGGCCACGGCATGGATGGCCGTGCGGATGCGCGCATAGGTGCCGCATCGACAGATGTTGCTCATGGCCGCGTCGATGTCTTCGTCGCTGGGCTTGGGTTTTTTCTTCAGCAGTGCCACGGCCGCGAGCATCTGGCCGCCTTGACAGTAGCCACACTGCGGCACCTGGTGGTCGATCCAAGCCTGCTGCACTGCATGCAGTTGCCCCTTGTTGGCCAAGCCTTCGATGGTGATGACTTTTTGACCGGCCGCCGCCGACACGGGGTAGGCGCATGAGCGCACCGGCTCGCCATTGAGCAACACCGTGCAGGCACCGCATTGCGCAATGCCACAGCCGAATTTCGGCCCCTTGATGTCCAACTCGTCCCGCAAAGCCCAAAGCAAGGGCATTTCAGGCTCGGTGTCGAGCGTGTGGTTTTGACCATTCACTGTCAGCTTCATGTCTATCGTCTCCCCATGTATGGATATGGGCAGACTATGACGTGCCGGCGACCTTCATGCAATTAGGAAACTACGCACAAAACCAAACGCAATGCTCCAATGAGTCGCTTGCGTGACGGGGCGGCGAAAGCTCTGCCGAACTCGCTCAAACGCCACCGCAGAGGATCAGGACGCGGCTTCGTTCGTGAGCAACACGCCGCGGCGTATTTGGTCGCGCTCGATGGACTCGAACAAGGCTTTGAAATTGCCTTCACCAAAGCCATCGTCCGCGCGCCGTTCAATGAACTCAAAGAACACCGGGCCCAGCTGGTTTTGCGAAAAAATTTGCAGCAGCAGCTTGGCCTGGCCGCCTTGGGTCGAACCGTCCAGCAAAATGCCGCGCGTTTGTAAGTCAGGCACATGCACGCCGTGGCCGGGCAAGCGCTCTTGCAGCATCTCGTAGTACACCTCGTTGGGCGCGGTCATCAGGGGTACGCCCGCCAGCTGCAATCGGTCCACGGTGTCCACCAGGTTGTCGGTCAGCAAGGCGATGTGCTGAATCCCCTCGCCGTTGTAGGCCATCAAAAACTCTTCGATCTGGCCCGAGCCCTTGGACGACTCTTCGTTCAGTGGGATGCGAATTTTGCCGTCGGGCGCTGTCATGGCTTTGGAGGTGAGGCCGGTGTGCGTGCCCTGAATGTCAAAGTAGCGAATCTCGCGGAAGTTGAACAGCCGCTCGTAAAAGCTGGCCCAAAAGCCCATGCGCCCTCGGTACACGTTGTGCGTGAGGTGGTCGATGAGTTTGAGGCCATGGCCCACGGGGTGGCGCTCAGCGCCGTCCAAAAACTCAAAGTCAATGTCGTAAATCGACTTACCGTCTTCAAAGCGGTCGATCAAATACAGCGGTGCGCCACCAATGCCCTTGATGGCGGGTAGACGCAGTTCCATCGGTCCGGTCGGGATCTCAATGGGTTGAGCCCCCAAAGCAAGAGCGCGCGCATAAGCTTGGTGCGCGTCTTTGACGCGAAACGCCATGCCGCACGCCGAAGGCCCGTGCTCGGCCGCAAAGTAGGCGGCGGCGCTGTTCGGCTCTTGGTTGACGATGAAGTTGATGTCGCCTTGGCGGTACAGCAGCACGTTTTTGGACCGGTGTTTGGCGATGAGGCTAAAGCCCATGGCCTCAAACACCGGGCCGAGCGCGGCCGGATCGGGGGAGGCAAATTCAACAAACTCGAAGCCGCACAACCCCATGGGGTTGTCAAATAAATCAGACATGAGAACACTCCAGAAAAAAAGATCAACGAAAAACAACCGGCATCACAAGGATGCAGGCGGTGCGCACGGCTTGCCGCGCGTGCTGCGGGCCAAGTGAACGCCGAAGATCAAAATTTGTCTGGACATGTAAGGTGGTTAGAGGGGCCCAAAGTGGCCCGAAAGCTCAGTCTAACGGCTTTCATGCATCTTGTGGCCCTTGCGTGACAGGGGCAAGGGTTTTGCCTGTCGTGCAGCGCGGCAGATGGTTCAGAATGCATGAGCCGAACCTTTGGAGCATGTGCATGAAAAAATGGGCTTTCACCTTGGGTGCCTTGTGGATCAGCCTGGCGAGCAGCGCTTTGTGGGCGCAAGACAAATTTCCGAGTCACCCGGTGACCCTGATCGTGCCGCAAGTCGCCGGGGGTGCTAACGACGCCATCGCCCGCGTCTTGGCGCAAAAATTGACCGAGCAAACCGGCCAGTCGTTTATCGTCGAAAACCGGCCCGGTGCGGGCGGCAATGTGGGCACGGTGTCCGCAGCCAAGGCCAAGCCCGACGGCTACACCTTGCTGACCACGGCCGACAGTGTGCAAGTCATCAACCCCGCCCTGTACGCCAAAACCGGTTTCGATCCGGTGAAAGACTTTGAGCCCGTGGCGCCGCTGGCCAAGGCCGGTTATGTGCTGGTGGCCAACCCCACTTTTGCCGCCAACACGGTGGCCGAGTTCATCAGCCTGGCCAAAATGCAGCCAGGCAAATATGCGATTGCCTCCGCTGGCAATGGCACCTTGAATCATTTGATTGGCGAGATGCTGCAAAAAGCCGCCGACATCAAACTCCAGCACATCCCCTACAAAGGCGCAGCCGCGGCGGCCACCGACGTGGTCAGCGGCCAGGTGCCACTGTCGGTGCAGAGCATGCCCTCGTCGATCGCCTTCATCAAGGCTGGCCGGCTCAAGGTGCTGGGCGTGGTGAACGAAAAACGTCTGCCCGCCTTGCCCGATGCGCCGACCATTGGTGAAACCCTGAAAGGCTTTGGTGCCACGCCCTGGTACGGCTTGTTTGCACCGGCCGGAACGCCCAAGGCGGTGACCCTCTTTTTGCAAAATGAAATTGGCAAAGCGCTGGACGATCCCGATGTGCGGGCCAAGCTGGCCAATTTGGGTTGCGAACCGTTCAAAGGCAGTTCTGAGCAACTGGCGCAAATCGTCAAAGACGACTTGACCCGCTGGGCCAAGATCGTCAAAGAATCGGGCGCGACGGTAGACTGATGCGCCTGCGCGCCAGCCCCATGGGGGGCGCGTTCAGGCGGATACGGCGCGCTCTTTTTTCACCGAGTCACGCGCCAGCACCGGCGCAATGGCTTGCGCCAGGACCGGGTAGGCCTGGTTCCAAGCCAGCTCAGGGAACCTGAAATCCAAATACTTCAGAGCACAAGCCACGGTGATCTGGCCAATGTGCAGATCGCCCGCCAACACAGCGGGGTTCTGGTTCAAATAACTGAGCGATGTGTGAATCGCATCCAGCTTGCCCGCCGTCCACTCGGCCCAGCGCAAAGCCTCCGGGCGCACCATGTTTTCATAACGGGTCAGCAAGGCGGCGTCCAAAATGCCATCGCCCAAAGACTGCAGCGTCATGGCGCGCCACCTGGCGGCGCCACTGGCGGGGAACAGTTTGCCGCCGCCCAGGTCGTTCAAATACTCGCAAATGACGCGGCTGTCGTACAGCGCCTGCCCGTCATCGGTCACCAAGGTGGGCACTTTGCCCAAGGGGTTGTTGGCGACGATGCTGGCGTCCCGGTTCACCGGGTGCGCGCTCGACGCCAGCAAGGTGATGCGATCGCTCAGGCCGAGCTCGTCGGCCACCACCATGCACTTGCGGACATAGGGGGAAGTGGGGGCAAAGTGAAGTTTCATGGCTGCAGTATTGGCGATGCCATCAGGCGCGGCTGTCACGTAGCTGACCTGAATCCCACTTGTGCAGGCAAACCCGCTTTACCGCCGTTGCAAGCTGTGCGAGCCTTGGACTTTCTGTTTCACGAGGCTGCACATGCGCAAGTTACTGGGTTTGTTTTTGGTTGTCGCCATCTCGGGTTGTGCCACCCGTCCCACAAGCGCCGTGGTGGAGGTGCCTTCGCACATCACACCTGACTTGGCGCAGGGCCTGGCGCAAATCGGCCGCGTGGTGGCACCACCCCCCACCGAAAAACTCTACGCCCCGCTCCATGAGCGCGAACCCTATGCCGGTGTGCAGGTGCGCCGCGATGTGCGTTACGGCGCCGATGCGCGCCATTTGCTCGATGTGTTTCAGTCGGGCGCACCCCAGACGGGCAAGCCTGTGCTGGTCTTCGTGCACGGCGGCGCCTTCATGCGCGGCGAGCGCCGCACGGGCGAGAGCCCGTTTTACGACAACATCATGCTGTGGGCCGTGCGCCAGGGCATGGTGGGCGTCAACATGACCTACCGTCTGGCACCCGCCCACCCCTGGCCGGCGGCGCAGCAAGATATCCAAGCCGCCTTGAAATGGGTGCGTGAGAACATTGCGGCCAGCGGCGGTGACCCGAGTCGCATCATCCTCATGGGTCATTCGGCCGGAGCCGCGCATGTGGCGCAGTACGTGGCGCACCCGCAGTTCCATGTGGTGCCCGGCTCGGGCTTGGCTGGTGCGGTGTTGTTGTCGGGCCTGTTTGACCCCGCAACCGCCGAGGCCAACCCCCCACTGCAAGCCTACTTTGGCAAAGACACCACGCAGTACCCCGCCCGCTCGGCCGTGCCGGGTCTGGTGGCCTCGCGCGTGCCCTTGCTGATCGCTTATGCCGAGCTCGACCCCGAAGACTTCCACACCCAAAGCGGCCAACTCAATACCGCCCTGTGCAATGCCGGCCGATGCCAGGGCCTTTACAAACTCAGTGGCCACAGCCACATGTCGGAGGTCTATTCGATCAACACCGCAGACAAAACGGTGACTAACTTGATCCAGCAACTGATGGACCGGGCGCGTTGAGCCTTGCTGTAACTTCGAGATTGCACACGCAGAACTGGGCGGAGCAGCTCGCAAGGCCGACTGGCTCACTTAGGACGACATCTTGCAGGACGCTTCGCGAAGGTTTTTATCGACCCCCATGTCTGGTTGTCGGCCACGGTGTTTGCGGGCTTGTGTGAGGCAATCCTGATTGAGTGCCATCAGCGCGATTGGCTGCTCACCACCAAATTGGTTCAGTCCGAAGCGCACGAGGTGCTGAATCGTAAATTCCCGCACTTGCCACAATCACTGGCACTGTTTGACGCCATCTGGTCAGAGGCCACCTGCGTGCAAGACCTGGACGAGCCAGCAGACGACAACGACGTTCGGCTGGTCAAAGCCGCCAGCTTGGCCGGTGCCGAAGTTTTCATCACCGGCGACAAGCGCGTGCTGACTTGGGGCCGTGAAGGCAACACGCAAATCCTGAGCCCCCGGGAAGCGTGGATGCAGTTGTTTGCGGGCAATGATGGCGCTTGAAAAAGCGCCGATGTGGGCCGTGCAGGTGGTGCGCCATTTTCGGCACAGCCATTCCTTGGGCGATGTCCAGGTTGCGATGGCGCACGACACTCGATGCGAGCAGCGCTAAGAAAATAATGAACGTATTGGGATTAATTTTTCTTTGTTTTGAGGCTATAGTAAATATAATGAATCAGCACAAGAACTTGATCGAGTGATCGGGCGGACTGCAAAGAAGGAGCACCGGGTTTCATGCGAAATTTATACCGGTACGAAAACACAGCAATTGAACCTGCAAACCAAGGCGCATGCGGCTTGCAGCCAATTTATCTGAAAGATGTATCGACACGGCCCGGATGTATCCACCGGGTTTTGCGGTCTACATTACGTTAAGTCGCATAAGGGGACATCGTGCGTATTCCAAAGCATCTTGCATTCATTGCCCTTCTGCTCTTGCCTGGCTTCGCCGCCGCCGATGGGAATACGTTGTTGACACAGTGCACGCAGGTGGAGCGCTTCATGGACAATAAGAAAGCAGGTGCGGAATCGGACATCGGCATGTGTTTGGGCTTGGTTCAAGGAGTACGTAACACCATGCTATTTACCGAGCCATTGCTCGATCAGAAGCACCGCACATGTTGGCCAACCGACGGAATTGACAACGGTCAGGCGGTTCGTATCGTGCTCCAGTACCTTCGAAGTAATCCGGCGTCGCTGCACCAAGACGAGGTCTTGTTGATGATGCTGGCATTTCGAAAGGCGTATCGGTGCGCAAAATGAGTCGAACCGACCGTCGCGTCCAGATGCCACTTAACCGGTCAGTCAAGACGGATACACAAATGCGTCCGGCCGCTTCGCGGCCAGTGCAAATGTGCGCCGCCTACCTCCAACGTTAAAGCTCAAAAGGAGTCGCTATGACAGTCAACACGTGGCCGAGAAACCAATACACGGGCGTCGGTGGCGGCCGATACACAGGAGTCGGCGGAGGCCTTTACACCGGTGTTGGTGGAGGCGCGTACACCGGCGTGGGCGGGGGCATGTACACCGGGGTTGGCGGCGGTCGATACACAGGTGTAGGCGGAGGGCTCTACTCGGGAGTCGGCGGCGGTCTCTATACCGGGGTTGGCGGCGGCCTTTACACGGGCGTTGGGGGCGGACTTTATACGGGTGTGGGAGGTGGGCTCTATTCTGGCGTGGGCGGGGGCATGTACACCGGTGCCGGCGATCCCTACATGAGCAACATCCCTCCTTGGGACTTCTTCGTAGAGTATCTGTTCACGCACGGGTATAAGTCACAAGCTGCGCTTATCCTGCGTCACATGCCGAGGCAGTACGGTCAGCCACTGACGAAGCATCTGCAGGAAAAGTTTGGCGATGAGCTCTAACTTGTCGGTCGAGATGGACGCCCACGTGCGTCCGCGCGCCTCGCGTACACCTGGTCTTGGTTGCCACTCACCTTTACGTTAGGCCGCATGAAACGACCCGAACGACTCCGCCGTGTTGCGCTCCTGTGCTGCCACTGCCTCAGGAACGTGGCTCTGTATCGCTCCGCCTGGCGCAGACGAGAGCTCATCGTTCGCCGCCAGTTCTGGGTCAATGCCAACGGCAATGCGATAGACATTGCGGTTCTCGAGTGGTGCAAGCTCTTTGCTGATCGAAAGGGCAAGCATCACTGGACGCGCGTGGTTTCTGATGAGGCCGCATTCCTTGCGCAGCTACTCCGGGCACTCGGATTGTCAGCGAAGGAGTTCCATGACTTCGCGCGCTCAGTGCTACGCTACCGCAACAAGTTTGTCGCACACCTTGACGACGAACGCACCATGCATATTCCTGCTACACGAGTACTTCGCCGCAGTGCAGCATTTCTGTATGACTGGCTACGAGCCGACGCAATCGATAGCCAGTACCTTCAGGATGCACCCAGTTGTGCGCGGGAGCACTACTCGGCCTTTTACTCTCACGGCCGCGCGGAGCACTTGCGCAATGCGGCCTAGCCCCTTGCTCAAGCAGAGCGCCAACGGCAGGCCACCAGGCCCGGGCCGGTGGTGCGCGGCACATTTTCACCGGCCCGGGCCTGGCGTCCTGCCGTCGTCGCCCGCTTAGCTCGAACGTTAACCCGCACCATCAATTCCGCACATGTACTCATCGACATTCATTTTCTCGAAGAAACAGTACGACAGCGAGTTCTATCGGCTTGATCAAGCTATCGCTGAAGCCGCAAAAGAAATCCCAGGCTATCTTGGTGAAGAAGCATGGGAAAACACGAGCACAGGATTGGTTTCCAATGTTTATTACTGGCAGACGCTTGAAGCCTTGCAGGAATTGATCAAGCATCCGAAGCATCAGGAAGCAAAAGCCAAACAAGCAAACTGGCTCGATGGGTATCAAGTGATCATTTCCGAGGTCATTAAATCCTACGGTGACTCCAAACTCACGATGCTGCCCGCGTTCAATGCGCAGTAAACCAAAAAACCACCCATTAACGCCCATTTCAGGACTGCCCGCCATGAATGGGTTTTAGCGCCCCAACTTAGCAACGCCCCACGGAAAACAACTTGAAAGTAATCCAACTATGAATCCGAATGCATTTTTCTGGAAAATCATGCGCGGCGAAATGCCCCCTCCGCCAGCGGCCACAACGCTTGGAATTTCTTTCAAAAATATCGACGCCAAGATTGGCGCGATCGAAGTCGAGTTCGAAGGAAAAAAGGAATTCACGAATCCAGCAGGCAATATCCAAGGTGGTTTTCTTGCCGCGATGTTAGACGACACCATGGGGCCGGCACTGGCCTCCACGCTGTCTGAGGGCGAATTTGCGCCAACGCTGAACCTCAATGTTTGTTTCCAATCTGCCGCGAAGGTTGGTCGCCTTCTGGGCAAAGGCCGAGTCGTCAAGCGCGGCCGAGGCGTCTGTTTCTTGTCCGCTGAGCTTTATCAAGACGGCGAGCAGGTGGCAACTGCAACGGCCACCGCGCTCATACGTAGCCTGCCGAGATAAGTCCTTAGGCCGTTGTCCCAGAAGAATAACTTGATGCCCATACGTTTCGTATATACACTCTGTGCATGGAGTTCACTTGGTCAGAAACGAAGCGAGCAGCGAATATCAAAGCCCATGGCCTTGACTTCGTAGACGCCGAAAGTGTTTTTGAAGGCGTGACGTTCACCTTCGAAGATGACCGTTTCTCCTACGGTGAGCAACGTTTTGTGACACTGGGCTTGCTCGCTGGCATACCTGTTTCAGTCGTACACACAGAGAGTGAATATGAAATCCGCATCATCTCGTTCCGAAAAGCAAGCAAGCGCGAGTCGCAAATCTACTACGATGAAATCCAAAACTGATTGGGCGCGATTGCACTCCGGCGCTGGCGATATGAAGCCGACGCCAGAACACCCGGAGACTGACGTAAGTCACATTGTGCGTGGCATGGTTCGCAAAGGTTTGAAGCCAATGCCTGCCAAGGCATCTATTTCGCTGCGATTGGATCAAGACGTGCTCGAATGGTTCAAGGCGCAAGGGACTGGCTATCAGACGCGAATCAACACAGTCCTGAGGGCGTTCCGTGACGCTTCGGTTTAGCAACTTGCTCGCCAAGGACCTGCCGCCTCAGGTGGTCGAATGGCGGCTCTAGGCTATACAGGGGACCGGCTTTTTTATGTGGTGTTCGTTGCCCGTGTAGAGACGCGACGAATTATCAGCCTGCGAAAGGCGAACCAACGCGAGGTGAATCGCTATGCCGAAACTTAAACCGAACCATATTTCTGTCACGGACACAAAAGATGCCACGATCACCGCTGCTGCGATGACCGACCCTGACGCCTTGCCGTTTACGGATGCGCAGTGGGAGGCGCTCAAGCCAAAGTTGCGCACCGGGTGCCCAAAGGCCGAGGTGACCAAAGAACGCATCTCCATTCGACTCTCCCGTGATGTGGTGACGCAGTTTCGCGCCACAGGAGAGGGTTGGCAGACTCGGATGGATTTGGCCTTGCGCCAATACATCGCAGAGCACCCGATCACCCACTGACTGCTGTCGCTGGCGCTTTACGTATTGCCCTTGCCGGGCGGTGATCGGAAAAGACGAACGGCGTCCCCACTTGCGCAGGCACGCCGTTATTGTTTGAAAGGTCCGAATCAGTTCTTGTGCAACTCAGCGTTCAACTCGCCCCAGCTCTTGTTACGCGGAATCGCGTGCAACGCGCCGGACTGTGAATCGCGGCGGAACAGGATGCCGTTTTGGCCGGACAGCTCTTTGGCTTTCATCAGGCTACCGTCAGGCAGTTGCACGCGGCTGCCGCCGGTGATGTAGCAACCGGCTTCGACGATGCAGTCGTCGCCCAGCGAGATGCCGATGCCGGCGTTGGCGCCCAGCAGGCAGCGCTTGCCGACCTTGATGACTTCTTTGCCGCCACCGGACAGCGTGCCCATGATGGACGCGCCGCCGCCGATGTCGCTGGCGTCATCCACCACCACACCGGCGCTGATGCGGCCTTCGACCATGCTGGCGCCCAAGGTGCCGGCGTTGAAGTTGCAAAAGCCTTCATGCATAACGGTGGTGCCGCTGGCCAGGTGCGCGCCCAGGCGCACGCGGTCGGCGTTGGCGATGCGCACACCGGCGGGCACCACGTAGTCGGTCATCTGCGGGAACTTGTCCACGCCTTTGATCTCCAGCAGGCGGCCAGCAGCGCGTGCTTTCATGCGGGCGGCGGGCACTTCGCTCACGGCGCAGGGGCCAAAGTTGGTCCAGGCTACGTTGGCCAGCAGGCCAAAGATGCCGGTCACGTTGGCGCCGTGCGGCAACACCAGGCGGTGGCTCAGCAGGTGCAGGCGCAAATAAGCGTCGTGCGTGTCGGCAGGCGCGTCGGCCAGCGATTTGATTTCGGTGCGAACGGCGACCACGGTCACGTTGCGCACGGCGCAAGCGACCAGCGCATGGGCAGCTTCGGCGCCCAATGCGGCCACGGCTTCGGCGGCGGTCAAACGGGTGGTGCCGCTTTGGGCAAGGTCGCCCGCCAGCTCAGGGGCTGGGAACCAGGTGTCCAGCACGGTGCCGTCAGCGGCGATGGTGGCCAGGCCCGTGGCGCGTGCGCCGGTGGTTTGGAAAGTGCTCATTTTTGCTCCGCAAATAAAAACCCGCCCTGCATGTGGCGATGGCGGGTGGGTGGAAATCTGAAGGCGTGATTATCGGCCAGATGCAATGGTGACGACATTACCTTTTACCCAATAAAGGCGATCGGCCAATTTTGTTCGTCTCGGTCGTTAGCTTGGATGGGGCAGAAAAACCCTCAAACGCTTTGCTCGCTACCCAATCTCCCACGGCATAAACGCGTTCTTCGCGCAGGCCCTGCACACCCTCAGCCCAGGCCAGCAGCATGCGTTTGCCAATCTCTTCAAAACTCGGGTGGTCGGCCATGGCTTGGCGCACCTCGCGGCCCACCTCGGCCACCGCATCGCTGATGGCTTGCACCATTAGTTGCTGTTCCTTGGGCTGGATGCCGAAGCTTGTGGCGATAAATTTTTGCAGATTTTTACCGGGCAGCCAGGTTTTTTTGCCCATGAGTGCAATCCCCGGCGGGTTGTGCGCAAAGCCCGCATACACGCTGGTGGTCAGCATGTCGTAGGCGGGCGACAGGTGCACGTCGGCGCGGCTGGTGTAGAGCAAGGCCAGGTTTTTGGCGTGGCAGTCGGCGTTGCGCAGTGCATAGGTCAGCAGCAAAGTGGTGGCCAGCTGGCGAAAGGTCTCCAGCCGCTGCGGGCCAGGCACATGGTCGCGCACGGCTTTGGCGATGCGCTCCCATGTCGTGTCGTATTTGGCGGCGGGGCGCAGGCCCAGCAGGCTGCAAAAATCTTCCATGCCCCAGTGCGACTGGCCGTTTTCGTCCACGTCAAAGCGGTGCACCACCAGGGCCTGGCCGTCGTCAGACACTTCGGTTTGGGCGGTTGACATGACGCGGCGGGCCACTTGCATGCACAGGTGTTCGTTCAGGGCGACAAAGGGTAGCTTGGCGCTGGAGCCTTTGATGATGTGGCGCCGTGTGAGGAGGCTGGCTTTTTGATGCGGTGCAAGCGGCGTGAGGTGTTGCGCTTGTGCATCTAAAAACTTGGGCACCACACCCGATACACCGCTGGTGGCGTGTTCACGCACCAGTTCGGCAAAGGCGGCCTCGGAGTTGTCGCCCTTGAGCAGGGCGGCCACTTCGATCGTTTTGGTGGGCTCGCTCAGTTCAGCGCCTGGCGCAGCCACTTGCAAGCGGCCCACCATATTGCGGCCAATGACCGACAGCAAGGCGATGGGGCTGGCGCCGATGTGCGGGCCAAACTGTTCTTGCAGTACTTGTAGCAAATAGCCTTCGGGCAGGTTCATTTGCAGCACGGGTGGGAGTTGGTCGTCCCATACATAGCTCTCGGTGCGCACGGGCATGGTGAGAGAGACAAAGTCGTCTGCTGCCACCCGGGGGTGGTAGGTCAGCACGCTTTTGAAGTCGCCAGATTGCTCTAGCGTTGCGACTTCGCGGCCCAGCACGTAGACCGACAGTTGCATCAAGCGGTTCCTGCGTCGGGTGTAGATGTCTGAGCCCGTTCGGTGCGCAGCGCGTCCAGGTTGCCGGCCTGGCCTTGGGCCATCACGTCGAGTTCGGCGCCCAGCACGGCCAGCACGGCCAGCAGTTTGCGCGAGCCAAATTCTGCCGCCCGGCCGCGCTCAAAGCGCGACAAGGACTCCGCCGTGACGCCCGCCATGGTGGCCACGTCGCCTTGCTTGAGGCCTAGCCGTTTGCGCCGCGTAGCCACGGCTTCACCGAGTTCTTGGAGGGTTTGCAATTGATATTTACGTCAAGTTTTATTCGAAAAAATGTATTCTTGATCTAAATATCAAATAATGCAAGCCAAATTTGCCAATGAACCTTGAAGACAAGCCTCTCTTTTTGACAAGAGACCTCGCTCGGTCACGCGGCTTTTATCCGTTCACGTTCACCACCACCCGCCCGCGCACCTGCCCGGCCAGAATTGCGGCGCCCAGGTCCAGGGCTTCGGTCAAGTTCACTTCACGCGTCATGCGCTCCAGCTGCGCCGTATCCAGGTCTTGTGCCAAACGGGCCCAAGCGGCCTCGCGCACGGCGCGGGGGGCCATCACGCTGTCAATGCCTGCCAGCGTCACGCCGCGCAAGATGAAGGGTGCGACCGAGCTGGGAAAGTCCATGCCTTGCGCCAGACCGCAGGCCGTGACCACGCCGCCGTATTTCGTGCTGGCGCAGGCGTTGGCCAGGGTGTGGCTGCCTACGGTGTCGACCACGCCGGCCCAGCGTTCTTTGGCCAGCGGTTTACCGGGGGCAGAGAGTTCGGCTCGGTCGATGATGTCGGACGCGCCCAGCTGGCGCAGGTAGTCGGCTTCTTGCGGCCGGCCGGTGCTGGCCACTACGCGGTAGCCCAGCTTGGCCAAGAGCGCAATCGCCACGCTGCCCACACCGCCGCCGGCGCCGGTGACCAAGATGTCGCCGCTGCCCGGCATGACGCCGTGTTTTTGCAGCGCCATCACGCACAGCATGGCGGTGTAGCCTGCGGTGCCAATCGCCATGGCTTGGCGCGTCGTGAAGGCGGTGGGTAGTTTGACCAACCAGTCGCCTTTGAGCCGCGCTTTTTGCGCCAAGCCGCCGCTGTGGCTTTCGCCCACGCCCCAACCGTTGAGCACGACGTGGTCGCCTGCTTTGAACAAGGGGTGTTGGCTGTCGGTCACGGTGCCGGCCAGGTCAATGCCGGGCGTGAGCGGGAACTTGCGCACCACGGGCGACTTGCCGGTGATGGCCAGGCCGTCTTTGTAATTGATCGTGGAGTAATCCACCTGCACCGTCACATCGCCTTCGGGCAGCGCGCTGTCATCGAGTGTCTGCAGGGTGCAGCTGTAACCGGCGTCGTCTTTGTTGATTTGCAGGGCTTGGTAGGTCATGTGGGTCTCCAGAGGGATCAGATAGGGATTAGATAGGGGTCAAGCAGGTTTGCGGTTCACCAGCACAATGCCCACCGCCACCAGGGCCATTGCGGCCAGCAGCGTCGGGGTGGCGACTTCGCCCAAGAGCAGCGTACTGAACAAGAGCGCGAACAAGGGCGTCAAAAACACAAACACCGAGATCTTCGTCGCCGGGTAGCGGCCCAGCATCCACATCCAGGTCAGGTAACTGGCAAAGGCGCCGATCACGGTTTGCGCCAGCACCGAGGCCCAAGCCAAGGCGCTCCAGTCCATGGACCAGGTCTCACCCAAGCCCCATGACAGCCAAGGCAGTGTCAAGGCGGTGCAAGCGATTTGGTAGAACAAGAGTTTTTCAGGCGAGATGCGGGTCAGGTTGCGCGCCCGAATCACCACCGTGGTCAGGCCCCACAAAGCGCCTGCGGTCAAGCCCATCAGATCGCCTACCGCACTGCCGCCGCCCAAGCCCTCGCGCATGGCAAAGGCCACCGCCACAAAAGCGCAGGCCATGCCCAACCACTGCAGCGGGCGCAAGCGCTCAGAGGGCACAAACAGCGGCACCAGCGCCGCCACCCAAAAGGGCGCGGTGTACAAAAACACGGTCAAACGTGAGGCCGAGGTCTGGCGCAGGCCCAAGTAAATAAAAGCGAACTCGGCGGCAAACAGGCCGCCGGCCAGCAAGCCCGCTTTCAGGCTGCCATCGGGTTCAAACAGGCGCACACCGCGCAGGCGGCACCACACCATGAGCAGAACGCATGCGCCGATGCAGCGCACGCTGGCTTGAAACAGCGGGGCCACCTCGGTCATCACGGCTTTGACCAGCACCTGCTGCAGCCCCCAAAACATGCAGCAGGCAAGCAACAGGCCCACGGCCAAAGCGTCCAGGTGGTCTTTGCGAGGCGAGGGCATGGCGGGAGTGGAAGGCATGGCGACGATTGTGCCGTTGTTTGTGGCGCAACCCTGTCGCTTGTTAACATGCCACACATGAAAAAGTCATCACCTTTGGCCTTCCTGAGTCGCCGTGACTGGGGCCGCGCTGCCCTCGGTTTGGCCTTGGCGCCCTGGAGCCTGTCGGCGCAGCAAGCCCTGGGCTCGCCAGACGAGGCGCAGCGCCCGGTGCGCTGGCAAAACGACCCCTTTGCCTTGGGGGTGGCCAGCGGTCAGCCGCGTGCCGACAGCGTGGTGCTGTGGACCCGCTTGCTGGTGCAGGACGCTGACGCTGCCCATAAAGCGGGACCGTTGCCTGTACTTTGCGAGGTGTTTGCCGATGAAGCCTTGCGCAAACGCGTGGGCCAATGGACGGCGATGACCGATGCCAGGCGCGGCATGAGCGTGCACGTCGAGGCCAAGGGCTTGCAGCCCGCACGCCACTATTGGTACCGCTTCACCTGCGGCTCCGTCACCAGCCCGGTCGGCCGTACCCGCACCACCCCGGCGGCGCAAGACAAAGTGGGGTCGCTGCGCATGGCGCTGGCCTCCTGCCAACATTTTGAGCAGGGTTATTTCACCGCGCACCGCGAGATCGCGCAGCAAGACCTGGACTTGGTCCTGTTTGTGGGGGACTACATTTACGAAAGCAGCAACCCCCGCTACGTGGTGCGTGCACACCTGGGCGGCGTGCCGCAAACCCTGGACGAGTACCGCGCACGCCACGCCCAATACAAAGGCGATGCCGATCTGCGCGCCTCGCACGCGGCGCACCCCTGGGTCATGACCTGGGACGATCACGAGGTGGTCAACGACTACGCCAACGATCGCGATCCAAAGTTCACCGATCCGCAAGTGTTTTTGCGCCGCCGTGCCGCCGCCTACCAAGCCTACTTTGAGCACATGCCGGTGCGCGTCGGCCCGGACGCGGCCAATCCGGCGAACATGCGCATTCACGACCGCATGGCCTGGGGCCAGTTGGCCGACATTTGGACCTTGGACAACCGCCAGTACCGCAGCTACCACGCCTGCCCCGACCCGCTCAAAGGCGGAGGCCGCGTGGTCATGGGTTGCAACGAGTTGGCCGACGCACAGCGCAGCATGCTGGGCATGGACCAGGAGCGCTGGTTGAAGCAGGGGCTGAGCGACTCGCAGGCGGCGTGGAAGGTGGTGGCGCAGGGCACGCAAATGAGTTCCACCGGCCTCGCCACCCCCATGGGGCGCAGCGCGTTTACCGACGGTTGGGACGGCTACCCGCTGGCGCGTGAGCGCTTTTTGCAAAACATCGCAGACGCCAAGCTGCAAGACGTGTTGGTATTGGGCGGCGATGTGCACATGAACGTGGCGGCCAATCTGCGCGTTCAGCCCAACGACGACAAGT
Organism: uncultured Burkholderiales bacterium; assembly: GCA_903916355.1. GTDB lineage: Bacteria > Pseudomonadota > Gammaproteobacteria > Burkholderiales > Burkholderiaceae_C > Limnohabitans_A. The sequence goes on from CAIWWN010000180.1 coordinate 21,213, forward strand.
CACCCATTGTGGCCAGCGAGTTGGTCACCACCTCCGTCACCTCGCGCGGTATGGGCGAGACCCTGGCAGCGCAGATCCGCAGCAACAACCCCGACATTGCCCATTTGCGTGCCGATGAGCGCGGCTTTACGTGGCTGCAGATCACACCCGAAGGTGTGCAGTCGGCCTTCAAGACCACCGCCAACCCGGTGCAGCAGGCCAGTGCGTTCAGCACCCAGGCGCAGTTTGCGGTGCAGCGCGGCGTGGCGGGGGTGGTCAAGGGTTGACAGCCCCAGCTTCACATGCCTTTAAAAAGGTGACTCGCGCTGCGGCTGACGGTTAATTTGTCGTGCCGTGCTTTGACGAGGACCTGTTGACGGCCCCGATCATCGCGCTGTATCCCTGCGATGGCCTTGACATTCACCAGGGTGCTTCGGTGAATTTGCCAAAACAGTTTAGGGTCCAAGACGTCCACCAGTTCTTTGATGGGTTTGCGAATCAAAAATTCTTGGCTTGCCGTTTGCACGCGGGTGTACTTTTCATCACTGATGCAAAATAAAACATCGTCGACATCCACCATTTGAACGGTTTGGCCCACACTGGCTTGAAGCCATTTCAAATACGCCATCGGTTGTCCGTTGAGACGTGCAGACAATGCGTGCAACCACTGTTGCAGTGGCACTGATTCAGAACCGTTTGACGAAGTTCTTGCGGACTCTCGCTGTCGCAAGCGTTCTTGCAGGCGTTGCGCGGTGATCTGCAATCGATCCGATTCGGCGGGTTTCAAGACATAGTCCGCCACGCCTTGCTCAAACGCATCGATCGCGTATTGGTCGTAAGCAGTCACAAATACCATTTCTGGTAAAAAACCCTCGTCGCCGACCTCGAGCTGTGCAATGTGCCGAGCCGCCTCAATGCCTGACAGTCCGGGCATGCGAATGTCCAGAAAAATCACATCTGGGCGCCAAGTCGTGACGCATTCAACTGCCTCGATTCCGTTTTTGGCTTCTGCAACGATTTCCAAAGCGGGCCAAACCTGCGCCAAGCGTGTTCGAAGTTGATCCCTCATCAATCGCTCGTCGTCGGCGATAACGCCTCGGATGATGGAAAGCTTGTTGCCGTCGTTCATATCGATCACTGTGTTGTGTTGGCCGTCCGGTAAGGCAGGCTGAGTGTCGCTAATGTGCCCTGGCCCTTTGCCTCAGGCAGTGAGCCGAGGGTCAAGGTGGCTTGGTCGCCGTAAAGCATTTTCAACCGCTCGCGAATATTGTTCAAACCAAAACCAGTGCCATGCGTGATGGCATGCCCGAATCCCATGCCGTTGTCCTGAACCTGAACGACCAAGCGACCATCGACCACCTGAGCACTAAGAAGCAACTGACCACCTTGTGGTCGCGGCTCTAAACCATGTTGGATGGCGTTTTCGATCAAGCTTTGAATCATCATGCTGGGTATGGCCGCGGACTTTAGGCCTTCGGGCACCTCGATGTGGGTTTGCAATCGCTCTTCCAAGCGCATTTTTTGAATGTCCAAATAGGGCTGTACCACCGCCAATTCTTGTCCCAAACTTCTCATGTTGTTGCCATCTTGGTCGCGCATGGCTGGCAGTGTGGCTCGCAGCAAGGTGATCAAACTCTTTTGCATTTGACTGGCGCGGGGCGGATCGGTTTCGATGAGGTGATCGATCGAGGCCAGGGTGTTGAATAAAAAATGCGGCTCCACTTGGGCCTGCATGGCCGCCATGCGCGCCTCGACCAGTTGTCGCTTGAGTTGTTCGGCCACTGCGGTTTGCGTGGCTTCATCCGCTTTGTGCTCCGCTTGAATTTGATTGTTGTAGGTGATTTTGATCACCATGGACACCAAGATCAGCAGGAAAGCCAATTCAGGCAAAAAGTCGCCCCAACTGATTTCGTGCTGTTTGAAATGCGCTGCCGCGTGCCGCTCTTCTTGCGCATCCTCCCAATCGCTGAGTTTGTCTTCCAAGACCTGCGCTAATTTATCGGGGTCTGAAAGGGCCTCCCGAGGTAATGAAATTTGGATGTCGCCCACGGAGATCACCACTTGGGGGGCTTGGGATACGGGTGAGTTTTCAGGGGGCTGTTGAATTTCCACCTTGGGTTTGCGCAGTTCGGGCGCTGTGATGATCTTGGCGGCGTTAGGCGTTTGAATCCTTTCCGAGTAGCGCCAAGTGAACGGGGGCAAGGACTGCAACATGCCTGCGGCCATCAAGAACAGGATAGACAAGGCAAAAAATTTCATCCAGCTGATACGGATCAGCCATTTGGCGTAGCTGTGAAAAGTCGATTTCAAGGCGACAAAACGGGAGGAGTCAGAGGGGTTGGCGTTCATGTGCTGGTGCAGTGAATGGAAGAGGGTTTGAATTTACGAGTTCAGTGCAGCCCTGTCGTTTGAATTGCGATGTACGGTTGTTTTCAAGGGATCAACGGTCATTTTCGACCGTTTCGGCCAAAGGCGCAGACTAAAATCGGGGCAATGCCCTCCAATTCAGCCCCGCCGGTCAAAAAATCTTTCAAAACCCAGATGCTGCTGGCGCGCGAGTCGGCGATCATTGAAACCGTGAATCGCCTGCTGGCTGAAAAAGGCTTTGAAGCCATGACGGTGGACGAAGTGGCGGCCGAGGTGGGCATTGCCAAGGCCAGTCTTTACAAGCACTTCAGCAGCAAAGAAGAGCTGGCCTGCGCGGCCATGGTGCGCGCCATGCAGCGGGCACAGACCTTTATTGCTGAGCTGAACCCGGCCGGCGCGCCTTTGGTCAAACTCAAAGCCGTGACGCGCTGGACCATGCAACTCAAGTTGCAAGGCCAAATGCCGTCATTGCCCAGCCAGAACTCCAGTCTGCGCGCCACCTTGATGGCCAGCCCGGCCTATATGAACGGCCTGATCCAGGTCAGCGACGTGCTGGGCGGTTGGATCGAACAAGCGCAGGCACAAGGTGCGATCAACCCGCAACTGCCGGCCATTGCCGTGCTTTACACCTTGTATGCGCGCGCCTGTGATCCGGTGCTGGAGTTTCTCAAAATGGGCAACGACTTGAGCGATGATGCCGTGCTGGACATGGTGATGTCCAGCTGCTTTGAAGGCTTGCAAGCACGTTAAACCCAACGAACGTTCAGCGCACCAGCAACACAGGCACCGTGCAGTGCGCCAGCACCTGGGTGGCCACCGAGCCCATGACCAAATTGCCCAGCGTGCCGTGGCCGTGCGAGCCCATCACCAGCATGTCGAATTTGCCGGCCTCGGCAAATTTGGAAATGGCTTCGCCGGGGTGCCCCAGTTTCCAGCTGCTGGCGGGGTTCAGACCGTGGCGCGCCAAAAACTTAAACGCAGGCGCCAACACGCGTTCGGCTTCTTCGGCATGGTACGTGCGGGTGACTTCAGCCCCCACGGCAGATTTGACCCGCGCTGGAAACGGCTGTTGCACAGTGAACAAGGTGTACTGGTGCGAGGGTGCAAAAAACTCTTCGTGCGTGGCCAGATAAGCCAACATTTTTTTCGTGTACGAGCTGCCGTCAACGGCCAATAAAATTTTCATTAGAACTCCCTGTGGATTGAACGCAGGTTCAGTCTAGGCAGGACAGGGTCTGCGTTTATTGATGCACATCAAGAGAAATCACAAACTCCGGCACAAACTGCGCCTGCTCGCCTTTGCGTGCATAACCCAGTGGGTTGGCCACCACGCGGCAGCCTTGGTGGCTGTAGTCTGAGGGGCAATGCAAATGCCCGTGCAGCCACAGTTGCGCTTGGGGCAGCAAGTGGTCCAGTGCGTTGCAAAAACCGGCCGTACCTGGTGAGCGGCCATAGCGCGGGTCGCCGCTCAACAAGCTGGGGGCAAAGTGGGTGACCACCACCGTGGGGCCGGCAAAAGGCACGGCCAATTGCTGTGCCAACCAGTCCTGACTTTCCAAGGCAAGAGCCCGCACCGCTTCTGACAAAAAGGCGTGACCCGCGCGTGTCGTGCCTGATTTGCGCAGGTAGTAATCGGCGGCGCGAAAAGCCTTGTCACGTGCCTTGAGCTGGCGCGTGTACTGGCTGTTGGGATGGTTGAAGTGCGCTGGTATTTTGTCTGGCAGTTCTTGACCGGCCAGCGGCCCCAAGGCGTCAAAGTCGCTCCACAAGGTGCTGCCCATGAAGCGCACGCCCTGTAGGGTCAGCACTTGGCGGTCCAGCCAGGTGATCTGCAGGCGCTCACAGGTCGCTTGCAGTCGCAGGTGGGCTTCGTCCCAGTCCAGGTTGTCGTACTCGTGGTTGCCGGGCACAAACAGCACGGGCGTGGGCCAGCCCTTCAAGGGTGAAAACCGGGCCAAGCCAAAGTCGGCGTCTTGGTGGTCCAGCAGCATGGAGCCGGTTTGGTACGAACCGATGTCGCCGGCCAGCACCAGCACATCCGCGCCCACGGCAGGTCGGGGCACAAAGTGGGGGTGGGTTTCCAGATGCAAGTCGGAGAGCAGTTGAATCTTCATGCGCGGCGTTTCACGGGGTGTTGGGCAAGGGCCCGCTGGCAAAGGCCTGCTGAGCGACCCGGAGCAATGTTTGGCGCAACCAGGTGTGCGCGCTGTCATGCGCCATGCGGCGATGCCACAGCGCCTCTACGTGCACAGGCGGCACATCCAGGGGCAAGTCGTGCAGTTGAAACTCACCCGCTAAACCGGTGGTGGGGACAAAGTGCCGTGGCAAGACCGTGAGCAAATCGGAGTTGATCACCACCCGTCCTGCGGTGAAAAACTGGTTCACCGTCATCACAATGCGGCGCTGGCGACCCAGCGAGGCCAGAGCTTCGTCCACAAAGCCATAGGGTCGGCCCGAAAAACTCACCAGCAAGTGCCGCCCGGCGCAGTAGGCGTCCAGCGTCATGGGTTGTGCGGCCAAGGGGTGGTCGCGCCGCATCACGCAGACATATTCCCCCGCGTACAGGCGTTGGTGTTCAAAGGACACGGCTTCGTCGGACTGCGCGCGCGCGGTCAAGTCGGCCAGCACCGCCGGAAAGTAGCCCAGTGCCATATCGGCCATACCGTCTTGCAGCAACTTGCGCGGATCACGGGTCGTCAGCGGCACCACCCGAATGGACACGCCCGGCGCATATTGCTCCAGTTGTTGCGACAGGCCGCCGATCAATTCAGCGGCAGTGGCGTCCGCCATGGCCAAGACGAAGGTGGTTTGCGCCTGACTGGGTTCAAAAGCGGTGGGCACGATGGCCGCCTGCAGTTGGCGCAAAGCCTCCCGGACGCTGGGCCACAGCGCCAAAGCCCAGGGCGTCGGCTCAATGCCGTGGCCTTGGCGTTGGACCAACTCGTCGCCCAAGGTCTCACGCAAGCGTCGCAGCGCGTTGCTCACGGCCGGTTGCGTCAACGCCAGGTTGCGCGCCGCCTTGGTGAGGCTGCGTTCGGCCATCACCTCGTCAAAAACCCGCAGCAGGTTCAGGTCGAGGGTTCGGAAATTGGGGGTCATCGAAGGGTGGACGGGCTTAATCATCACTATTGTGAATGAATTACATTATAAATATAAAGTTGACTGACACTAGAGTAAACCCTAATATCCATTCATAGGTTTGGCAATTCTGTGAAATTTCTTTGTAGAAGTGCCAAGCCAGTTGAATAGGGAAACCAACATGACTAATCATTTCGTACACCTCGAATACTCTACCACCCACGCTGGCGTGGTGCGCGCAGAGCAAGCCGTGCAAAACGTGCGCGACCTCGGTCACGGCATCACCGCACCTCGCTCTTTGGCCGCTTTGTTGCTGGCCGCAGTGGTGGCCTCTTTGGTGGTGGTCGCTGACCAGATGATGGACAGCTGGGCCGATGGCCACATGCTGGCCGCCTGGGTGGCCTTGTGGGCTGTGGCTTTTGCCGCTGTGGGTTTGTTTGCAGGCGCTTCGCGCCACTTGGCTGCCAAATTGTTGGTCCGCTTGGATGCCTGGTCTGCCAACTTGGCACAGCGTCGTGCCGATGAACGCCTGTGGGCCATTGCGCAAACCGATGCACGTTTGATGGCGGAGCTGCAAGGCGCCATGAGCCGTGATGATGCGCGCTTGGACAGCGTCAATCCTGCGCAAGCCCATGCGGCGAGCATCATTCGCGAGCGTTTGAACTACGTTTAATCGCAGCGTATCGACCCCACTTCGAGCCGCCTCCGGGCGGCTTTTTTTCGCCTGCGACTGTGAGGTGCTTCAACTGGCCGTGATGCCGGCTTCTCGAATCAGCTTGGTGTAGCGGCTCAGCTGGTTCTTGAGCAGCACCGCCAGCTCGGCGGGGGAGGTGCCCAAAGGCGTCAGGCCCTGCGCCGCGAACTGTTCTTTGACGCCCGCATCCGCCAGCGCTTTGACGACTTCGTTTTGGTATTTGTCGATCACGGCCTTGGGCGTGCCCGCGGGCGCCATCACAGCAAACCAAGAATTCATCTCATAGCCCGGCAAACCCGATTCGGACACGGTGGGGATATCGGGGAACTGCCCCAGCCGCCTGGCTGCGGGAATACCCAAAATGCGCAGCTTGCCGGCCCGGACCAAGGGGCTGACGGTGGCAATGCCTTGCAAGCAGGTTTGCACCTCATTGGCCGCCGTGCCCACGGCCGCCTGCGTGGCGCCCTTGTAGGGCACGTGGGTCAGTTGAATGCCTGCTTGCATGGCAAACAAGGCCATGGCAATGTGCTGCGGGCTGCCGTTGCCGCCAGAGCCGTAATTGATGGTGCCTGGCGCTTTGCGCGCGGCTTCGATCAGATCGGCCGCGGTCTTGATGGGGGAGTCGGCAGGCACGACCAAGGCCCACTCGATGGCGGCCACCAGGGACACCGGTTCAAAATCCTTGAGGATGTCCCAGGGCATCTTGCTGTGAAAGCTGGGCAGCATGGTCATGATGCTGTCGTTGAAGCCGCCCAAGGTGTAGCCATCGGGGGCTGACTTGGCCACACGTTCTGCACCGATCAAACCCGATGCACCCGCCTGGTTGTCGATGGCGATGCCCACGCCCATGTTGAGGGCCATTTTTTGCGAAACGATGCGGGCCGCACTGTCCACCGCACTGCCAGCGGCCAGCGGGATGATCATCTTGATGGCTTTGTTGGGGTAGGCGCTTTGCGCCCACGTGTCGCGCAAGAGCAGACCCGCGGCTGTGGCGAGACCCGATTGAATGACAAGACGTCTTTGCATGCGTGTCTCCTGTTTCAGTCAGGGGTATCGGCCAGGGTGGGCACAGCCAACTGCTGCGCCACGCTATCGAGTTGGCGGGTCAAGGCGGCAGGAATATCAATGCCTTGCTGCAGATGCTTGAGGCGCTTGAGATGGCTTTGCTCACCCGGTATCCAAATTTGGTCCACACCCGGCATGCGTTCACTGGCGTGAATTTCTTGCACCAGTTTGTCCACGCGCAGTTTGAAGGCGTGGACGTCACCAAAAGCGGCGGGGTCAATCACGGCAATGGCCTGGCCGGTGTTGGTCACGCTGGTGTCGTCGTTGTTGAAGTCGATCACCTCCTTGCCCATGGCGGCGCCATTCAGCGTGCCGGCCAGCAAGCCCACGATCATCGACAGGCCGTAGCCCTTGTAGCCGCCAATCGGCAGTAAAAAACCTTCGTCACTGCGCTTGGGGTCGAGCAGGGGTTGGCCTTGGCGATCGATCATCCAGCCCTCGGGCATCATTTGGCCCATCATGGCCTTGGCTTTGACTTTGCCGTAAGCGGCCACGGTCGTGGCCATGTCCAGCACCACGGGCGCCTCTTGGTGCGTGGGAAAAGCCGCGGCGATCGGGTTGGTCGAGAGCAGCATGTCCAAGCCGCCCCAGGCCGGCAGGTGGTTGGCATTGCCCACTGCAAAATACAAACCCACCATGTCATGCGCCAGGGCCATGCGTGCATACAAAGAAGCCGGCCCTGCATGGTTGCTGTACCGACTGCCCACCCAGGCAATGCCGCAGGTGCGGGCTTTTTCAATCGCCAGTTCGGTGGCGCGTTTCATCACCAAGTGGCCCATGCCGTTGTCGCCATCGACCAAGGCGGTGGCCGCGCGTTCTTCGACCACGCGGATGTTTGGTTTGACGTTGACCGCACCGCCCAAAATTCGCCGGATGTACACCGGCACGCGAATCACGCCATGGCCGTCTGAGCCTTGCAGGTCGGCCTCGGCCATGAGTTCGCCCACAGTGCGGGCATCGTCTTCAGGCAGACCCACCGCCTGCATGGTGGCGGTGATGAAGCGGCTCAACTGTTCGGGAGACACATTCAAATCAGACATTCATCATCCTTTGGTGCAAGGCCGAAACGGCGCAATCGGGGCTGGACAGAACAGGCACCGTGCTTTGGCGTTGCGCCCAAGGCTGGGCGGCTGCCATGGAAAACTGGGCCAACACAATGACGTCGCAAAAGGGTAGTTTTGTCACTGCCGCTGCTATTTTCTCGTGATGCAAATCGGCATGGCCGCGGTTGAGGTCGTCCATCGCCTCAGGCACATGCGCGGTATGGATTTCCAGCGCAATGCCCAGCCGCTCTGCCATGGTTTTCAGCTCCAAGACCATCGAGGCAATAGAGGGTTCAAAGGTCGCCAACAAGCCAACATGCAACACACCGTTCGGGCGGGGTGTGGCCAGGGCCATGTCGAACATGGCTTGGTTGGGTTTGAAGGTGGGCAAAGGGGTAGCCCGCGAAGCAGCCTCAATCGCAGGACCGAAAGCGGAGCAGGTGAACAAGATCGCTTCACAGCCGCAGCGCAGGGCGTATTGCGACAAATCGATAAAGCGCTGCGTCATGGCCTCGGTGAGTAGCCCGTCGTGTGCGCGGTCGAGCGACAGGCTGTCGTCCAGCAGGTTTTGCAGTTGAGCCTGAGGCCATAGCCGTTCAAAAGATGCCGCAATCGGCGCCACCGCCAGCGGCGTGGCGTGGATCAAGCCAATGCGTTTCAAATGGCCCATCCTACTCAAAGAGGTTTAAACCCCATGCCTTTGACGACCTTGCCCCAGTTTTCAAAATCCTTGTTCATCAGGTCGGTAAAAAATTCGGGTGACTCGGTGTGAATGTCCAGGCCCATTTTTTTCATGCGCTCGCGCACGTCGGGTTGTTGCAAAGCCCAATTGACCTCTTTGTTGATGAGGTTGGTGATCTCGCGTGGCACGCCGGCTGGACCGATGATGCCAAACCAACCCCCTGAGGTATAGCCCGGCACCGTTTCAGCGATGGTCGGGACATTGGGGTAGTCGGGCGAGCGCGTCGCACGCGCGATGCCCAGCAGTCGCAACTTGCCTGAGTCGGCCAAGGGTTGTACGGAAATAAACGAACCGACCGAGGCGTTGATGTCACCACCCAACATTTGCGTGAATACCGCGTTCATGTCACGGTAAGGGATGTGCATGTATTCAAAGCCGCCCATCATGCGCAATTGCTCGGTGGCAAAGTGCAGAAAAGCCCCTTCGCCATTGGTGCCAAAAGTCAATTTGCCGGGGTTGGCTTTGCCGTAGTCAATCAGTTCTTTGACGGTTTTGAACGGCGTTTTGGGACTGACCACCAAGGCCACAAAGTTGGATGCCATCATCGCCATGGGGGTGAAATCTTTGCGCGAATCGTAGGCCACTTTGGCATAGGCCAAAGGCACAATCACCATATTGCCCCCTTGCCCACAGCCCAAGGTGTAACCATCGGCCGGGGCTTGTTTCAGCAGGGTCAAGCCCAACTGGCCGGCAGAGCCTGCGCGGTTGTCAATCACAATGGCTTGTCCCAGACGCTCCGTCAATTTGGGCGCAATCATGCGCGTCAAAATATCGCAACTGTCGCCAGCGCCTGCCGGCACAATGATCCGAATTGGTTTATTGGGATAGCCCTGAGCCATGGCGGGGCCGCCCGTGGCCCCAAGTACAAACACAGCGATCAGTGCAATGAAATTTTTCAACATCGGTCTCGTCCTTCTTGTCAGTACAAATACAGTCAGTTCAACGCTTCGCTTGAAATCATTCGGCTTTGATGTTGCCGTCGCGAATCACTTGGCCCCAGCGCTGTAATTCCGACTTGATATAAGCCGAGAACTCATCCGCACCTTCGCCGCCGAGTTCATAGCCCAGGCTTTGCGCGTCTTCACGGAAAGCGGGCGTGGCCATGACCGCTGCCACATCACTTTGCAGGCGTTGAATCACTGCACGCGGTGTGCCGGCGGGAACAAACAAGCCGTTCCAGCCGGAGGCTTCGACGTTGGGCAAGCCGGCTTCGGCCAGGGTCGGGACTTCGGGCAAGATGGGAATGCGCCTTGCCCCGGCCACGCCCAAGGCGATCAATTTGCCCGAGCGAATGTGCTGCGCCACCACTACGGGTGCCAGGTAGGCCGCGCCGACATGCCCCGCCAACAGGTCCGGCAATTCCGCGCCAATGGCTTTATATGGAATTTCTCGTGCCTGAATGCCGGTCACCAAATTGATTTTGGTGCCCAGCAACTGCGTGATGGAACCATTGCCACCGGAAGCAAAAGTCAAGGTTTGAGGCTGGCTCTTGCCCAGCGCCAAATATTCCTTGAGGGTCTTCACGCCCACGGCCGGAAAGACCACCAACACCAGCGGTGTGCTGGTCAGTTTGGTGATGGGGATCAAGGCCTCGTTGAGTCGACAGCAAGGATCGTTGCTCAACAAATCGTTCAGCGAATTGTTGATGTTGGCGTGGAACAAGGTATGGCCATCAGGTGCGGCACGGGCCGCTTCACGTGCGCCAATGGCACTGTTGGCACCAGGGCGGTTTTCCACGATCACGCTTTGACCCAAGCGCTGGGCCAAGCCTGTGGTCAGTTTGCGCGCAAACACATCGACCGCGCTACCCGGACCCGCCGGCTCGATGATGCGCAGCGATTTGCTAGGAAAGCTTTGTGCCATGGCCGGTAAAGCCAACGCCGCCCATAAGCTGAGCCCCGTCAGACAGGCGGCCCCAAAGCGCACAGTGTGTAAAGTCAATCGGTTCATGCGTGCGCGCCCCTTTTCACGTTGTTCATGAAATCTGCAAACACGGTGGCCAAAGTGGCTTCGTGCGGTGCCCAGTCCGAAAACGGCAACAGTGGTACGTCCTGGTCTTGGATCGGCAGCTCGTACAAAATGCTGTTGGGGATCAAGGCGTGTGCGGCATGGCCGTTGACGGAGGCATGGGTTTTGTCGTTGCCGGGCACGACGATGGTCGGCACGCGGATCGCGCGCATGACGTCGTCTTCCATGCCCAGTACCGGCTTGCGCGGGCCTTTGAGAAAGATGGACAGCCAATGCGTCATCACGCGGATGTACTCGGCCGGGTCCATGGCCATCAAGCGCGCCTGGTTGGCGGGGTTGGCTTGAATGCGCTCACGGTACTGTTCGGTTTCGCACACCGCTTGCATGCCGCCTTGTTCGGCCGCGCGGATGAATTGCTGGTAATACATTTCAGGCAGTCGGCCGGCTGCGAAGTCGCCGCCTGTGATCCGCATGAGCAACAAACCTTTGACAGATGCAGGATGTCGTTGGTTGAACAACATGGACAAGCGTGCACCGGATGATGTGCCGCCAATAAAGGCGGGCGTGGCTTGCAATTTGTCCAGCAGCACGGCCAAGTCGTCGGCCCAGATTTCTTCTTCACCGTCGGCACCGGCAATCAGGACGTCGGTGGCGCCTGTGTTGCGACGATCGTGCAGCAAGACCCGAAACCCTTTGGCCGCAATTTTTTCAGCAAAGGCAATGAACTCATTGAAACCGCGTCGACCGCCTGTGATTAAGGCCAGCCAAGGACCGGTTTCACCAAACACACGGTAGTGCATTTGGACGTCGCGAATAGGCAAAAAGGGCATCTCAAACTTTCAAAATATCAACCGAATGCGGCAAGCACTTTGTCGCCCGCCACCACGGAATGGGCGTGGATCAATATGACAGCCAACAGGCAGGGTTCGGTACCGCGGTTAATCCAGTTGTGCACGGTGCCACGTTGCACCATCACATCACCCGCTTTGAGATGCACCTCCTCACCCGTTTCCAATTCCATGTCGATCTCGCCTTTCATGACGACGATGTAATCGATGGTGTCGGTGCGGTGCACACGTTCTTGAAGGCCGGGGCGGAATTCGAGGATGCGAAAAACCGTGCCATTTTCCACCATCGTGAACTTGCCTTCGCGCTGGCCAGCGTCATCTGGCTTGGAGTTATTGGCCGGTGAAGAGTCGGTTGTCCACACGTTGCAGACCATGCCGCCTGGCCGGCCTTCGCGGAAGTGGCTGCAGATTTCGTCAATCTTGACGATGGCCTTGCCATCTTCATCGTGGCCTGTGATGATGCGGCGAACGGAAGGTAAATTCATTTCAATCTCCTGAGTTTCAAAGGGGGGTGCAGGTTTCGGGGGTCAGCATATGGCCTTTGACAAAAAGCAAAGGCGGGTGATCGGCCGTGTCAAATTTCAGCACGCGTGCCAGAATAATGCTGTGGTCTCCACCTTGGTAAATGCGGTCGGTTTCACAGTAAAAGCGGGCCGCACAGCCTTCAATGACGGGCACTTGAAGTTGCGCGTCCATCGCATAGTCCACGTTGGCAAACTTATCGGATTTGGGGTTCGAGAACTGATAAGCCAAATCTTTTTGCGCATCGGCCAAGATATGGATCACATGTGTTGAACCCACGGTGAAGGCATCCAGATTGGGCGACTTGTTGGACAGCGACCAGAGGACCAAAGCAGGCTCCAGTGAGACCGAACTGAAGCTGTTGACCGTCAGGCCCACCCAGCCTTCTTGGGTGGGTTGTTGGGCCGTGATGATGGTCACGCCTGTGGCGAAATGGCCCAATGCGCCGCGCAATGTGCGTTGGGCCGTCAAACGTGTATCTTGTGCCGATGGAGAGCTTGTTGAAGACATAGAGGACAGGCTCATAAGCCCATGTAATATTTTTTAACCAAGTCGCTGCCGTAGAGCTCTTCGGTCGTGCCTTGCACCGCGATCTCGCCATGCACAATCAGGTAGCCCCGATCCGCCACGCGCATCGCTTGCGTGAAATTTTGTTCGGCCATCAAGACCGTCAATCCGGCCATCTCTTTGAGTGTTTTGATTTGACTGATGACATGGTGAACCAAAATGGGCGCCAGTCCCACGGAGGGTTCATCGATTAACAGTATTTTGGGGCGTGACATCAGGGCGCGCGCCAAGGCCAACATTTGTTGCTCTCCGCCGCTCATGCTGCCGGCCAATTGCTCGCGGCGTTCTTTGAGAATGGGAAACACCTCGTACGCTTGCGCCAAAGAGGTTTCAAGCGCGGCCCGCGCAGAGGGTCTGTAAGCGCCCAACATCAAATTTTGAGCCACCGTCATTTTGGGGAAAAGATGACGCCCCTCTGGCACCAAAGCGATGCCTGCATCCACAATTTGCTCGGTACTCATCTGCCGCAAGTTCAGCGCATGGCCGTCGATCGTGGCCCGTATCTCCCCTTGCGTGGCACGCACCAAGCCCATGATGCTTTTCATCAAGGTGCTTTTCCCATTGCCGTTGGTGCCCAGCAAGGCCACCGTTTCTGAGTCGTTCACCGCGATCGTGACCCCGTTCAGCACCGTGACTGCGCCGTAGCCCGCATGCAAATTCTTGATTTGAATCTCAGTCGCCAAGGTAAATCCTTTCTACCAGCGGGTCACGCAACACTTCTTGCGTGGGTCCATCGGCAATTTTTTTACCCGCAGCCAGTACCACCAGGCGTTGTGAAAAAGCAGAAACCGCCCGCATGATGTGCTCAATCATGATCACCGCAATGCCTTGCGAATTGAGTTGAAACAAGAGCGCCAAGATCTCATCGGTCTCCGAGGTCGCCAATCCGGCCATGGACTCATCGGCGATCAGCAATTTGGGTTGTGCGGCAATGGCGCGGGCCAATTCCAGTTTGCGCAAATCGATTTGCGTCAGGCTGCCCGCCAACAGATCGGCTTTGGCCAGCAAGCCTACTTGCGCCAGGGCTTGGCGCGCTTGGTCTTCCAATTCGGCTTCGTTAAAGCGACGGCCACTGCGTTTCTCAGCGGCAAACATCATCGGGATCTTGATGTTTTTCAGCACGCTCAAGCGGGCAAAAGGCCGTGGAATCTGAAAGCTGCGGGCCAGACCGGCATAGGCACGCTGATGGGGTTTGAGGCCATCAAGCACCTGGCCATCAAAAGTTATCTGCCCGGTGTCGTGACTCAAGACACCTGACAAACAATTGACGGTCGTGCTCTTGCCCGATCCATTGGGCCCAATCAGGCCCAGGCGCTCGCCGGGATAGACCTCGAAATCAATGCCATCGAGCACGACAAAACCACCAAAGCGCTTGCCTATGCCTTGCACACGCAGCAAAGGAGAGGTCATTTCACATCCTTTCCACGCAAGCGTTGCCACAAGCCCAAAATGCCGTTCGGCGCGATCGCGACGAAAACCATCATCAGCACGCCAACAAAGAGAAGACTCAGCTCCGGCGTGACCATGTTTTTAGAGCCGAAATACTGCTGCACACCGCCCAGCAACACCGCGCCGATCAACGGCCCGGACCAGTGCGTCATGCCGCCAATCAACGGCATGGCAATGCTGTTGACGGTGTGCACCAAGTTGAAGGCGCCAACCGGGTCGACGAAGGTGACAAAGTAAGGAAACAGCGCCCCTGCCGCCCCCATCAAGGCGCCGCTGAGCGTGGTGGCTTGCAGTTTCAGTTGCAGCGTCGGCACCCCCGAGCATTCGGCCGAATCTTCGTCGTCCCGAATCGCCTCTAAGCCTGCGCCCAATTTCTGGTGTTCGACGTTTCGCGCAATCGCCAAGGCCGCCATGGCAATCAGCAGCATGGCAAAGAAGACAAACTCGCTGGTGCTGGCAAAGCCCGCCACGGCGGGGGGCCGCATCACATAGGCGCCCCGTGCGCCGCCGACAAAAGACCAGTTCAACACCAAGGTTTGAACCACCACCGTCAGGGCCAGCGTGGAAATGGCAAAGAAGACACCACGCAAACGCAAGGTGAGGTAGCCGGTGGCCAGGCCCATCAAGCCCGAAACCGCGGCACCCATCAGTACCGAGGCGGGAATGATCAGGTACGCGATGAAGGGGGCTGTGATGACGAACCCACCGAAATCCAGCGACTTGAGGGCTTGAAGACCGAGCAGCTTGTAAAAGAAGACGGTGGTGTATCCGCCCACGGCAAAGAAGCAGGCGGAGCCAAAATTCACATAACCACCGTAGCCGCCCAAAATATTCCAGGCGGTGGCCAAAACAATGTACTGAAGAATGTAATAGGCCACCAACAGGTAGTAGCCTTCTGCCAGCGCTTTAACGCCAAAGAAAATCGTCGCGCCGGCGATCAACAGGCCGATGAGAAAACGCGTATTCGATGTGAACATCAGTTTCTCCCCATCAGGCCTGCAGGACGCCAAGCCAGGGTGAAAAGCAAAATCCCAAAAGCAACGGCGGGGGACCACGATGGACCGATAAAGGTCGAGGTCAAACTCTCAGCCACACCCAGCAAAATGGCGGCGTACAAAGTGCCAGACATGCTGCCCATGCCACCCAGAACGCAGACCGCAAAGACGCGGCCAATGTACTCGCGTCCCAGGGCGGGTTCAA
Organism: uncultured Burkholderiales bacterium; assembly: GCA_903916355.1. Lineage (GTDB taxonomy): Bacteria > Pseudomonadota > Gammaproteobacteria > Burkholderiales > Burkholderiaceae_C > Limnohabitans_A. Next base: position 36,735 of record CAIWWN010000180.1, read on the forward strand.
CCGGTTGAATGATGATCAACGCGGCCCCACCCAATGCCGCCGTGGCGACTGAAAGGCCGAAAGCGATTTGCTTGATGCGCACCGGATCCACACCCATCAAACGCAAACCCAAAGGCTCTTGGGAGACGGCGGCCACCGCCAAGCCAAAAAACGTGCGCGTCAAAAACAGATGCATGCCCGTCACCACCAGCAGGCCAATGAAGAAGGGAATCAACAAACGCATTGGAATGCCCACGACGCCCACATTGAGCACCGTGTCGACATAGGGGGTTTCAACGCCGCGCAGATCAGCGCCAAAAACCAGGATCAGCGCGACATCGGTCACGAACAACAAGCCAAAGAAAAAGGCCAAGCCGCGGCGCGGATCTTTTTCACGGCTTTCAAACAACTGGAAGTAGACCCTGTAAATGCCCATGCCCAAAAGCCCGAACAAAGGCGCAATCAGCAGCATGATCAGTAAAGGGTCCAAGCCCCAGCGGCTGTTGAGCAGGTAGGCCATGAAAGAGCCCAGCATGATCATGGCGGGGTGCGAGATATTGGCAATGTCGAGCATGCCAAACGAGATCGAAATGCCGATAGAGACCGCGGCATAAAACCCGCCCAGCATGATGCCCGCCACCAGGGCATTGGCCAGAAGATCAAGAATGGTGCTGAGTTCCATGAGGCGTTCAAGAGCCGTTTAGTGCGTTCGACCCCGCCTTCAAGCGGCCAGGGGATTCGGTTGCAGGTTGGATAACCCCACGCCAAGCACTCGCGCCTTCGCGTGGGCCGCTTGCATTAACCGCCAATCGGGAAGGGCGCGATCAGGTTGCCGGATTTGAATTTCTCGGGATAAAGAATCACCTGCGTGCCCGGTTGGTCGAATTGGCCCAACTCTTTGCCATTGACCTTTTGAAATTGCGTCATCAAGATGCGCGGTTCGGCCCACTCCCCACCCGGGGCGAATTTGATATCTCCCGAAACGGTTTTGAATGTGGTCTTGTGGATGTATTCAGCCAGCACATCGTCTTTCAATGTTTTGGTGGCGGTGACGGCTTGTTCGAGCACTTGCATTTGCGCATAGGTCGTGGGCGGAACATAAAACCCCAGCGCGTCCAGACCTTGGCCTGCGGTCGCGGTGCGGTAGCGGGTAATCATCTCTTTGATGCCAGGGAACTGCATGCTCGGCTCGGGCAAATACAGCTCGTAGTTCACCAGGCCGTTGATCACACCCGACAGTTGTTGCTTCAGGGCTGCCACTTGCAGGCCCACCATCGCGCCACCAAACATGGTGGCTTTCAGTTTGATTTCAGCGGCTGCGCGGATGAGCCCGGAGCTGTCGGCCACATAAGAGCCAGCGAAAATCAGATCCGGTTTCACCGCCGCGATGGCGCGCACCACCGAAGAAAAATCGACCTGGTTGGGGGGATACGATTTGTCATAAACAATCTTGAAGCCCAGCCGCTTGGCATGGTTGCGCGCACCTTCGAGTGCGTTGTTGGCAAACTCAGAATCTGCGCCCACCAAGGCCACGGTTTGCGGCCTGGGGGTGAGTTTGGCGGCCACTTCAAAGAAGCCGCGCGCCAGCTCATCTTTGCCATTGGGCCCATATGCCATGATTTGAAAGTACTTGTCGTATTTGAACTGGTCATTCACACCCAAAGCCAGATTGCCCATCAGGAGCTTTTTCCGCTCCATGATCAAGGGCATGGCCGGTGCAATCAAATTGGTCCCCGTGCCAACCAGCAAGTCCACCTTGTCAATGTCCAACAACTTGGTGAACAAACCGGGCGTTAAGGTGGGGTTGGTTTGATCGTCGTAAATCACCAATTCAACTTTGCGACCCAACAGTCCGCCGCGCTTGTTGACGTCATCCAGCCACAGCTGCATGGTCGCTTGTGCGACCTTGCCGATCGATGCATTGCCGCCCGTCAAGGGCAAGGTGCCGCCCAATTTAATCGGACCTGTTTGTCCAAATCCAGCACCTGAATAAACCAAGGCTGTCGAGGCAGGCAAGGCCCAAAGGACACGTCTGCGCGAGGGATGAGCGTTGTGGGTCATGGGGTCTCCAATGGATCAAAGAGTTTGGATAGATGACCGTAGCACAAACCAAATGTACGTGCAATTGGTCTGATCATGTGAAAACCCTATGTATACGGTCGATTGATTTCGAACTATTCTTGCCTCCGTAGACAACTTCAAAGAGATGAGTTCACCATGCGTCTTGGTTACTTCACCATGCCCGTTCACCCTGCTTCGCGCAGCCCCACAGAAACCTTGCGCGAGGACCGAGACATCATCATCTTGGCGGATCAACTGGGCTACCACGACGCGTTTGTCGGCGAGCATTTGACGGACCTGGTGGAGAACATCACCAGCAGCATGATGTTTCAGGCCACGCTGATTCATTCGACCAAGAACATCCGCTTGGGCACCGGCACTTCCAATTTGGCGCATGTGCATCCGGTTTTGGTGGCGTGTCACGCCGCCATGTTCGATCACTTGTCTGAAGGCCGCTTTATTTTGGGCGTCAGTCCAGGTGCGCTTGCCTCGGACGCGGAGGCGCTGGGCATTTTGGACCAAGACCGCAATCAGATGTTCGCGGAATCCATCGATGTGATTTTGAAGCTGTGGCAAAGCGATCCGCCTTACAACATTGATTTGCCTGGCAACCGCTTCAAAGTCACCACGCAAACGACGCTCGATGAGTTTTGCCACACCGGCAAGATGTACAAGCCTTACCAGCGCCCGCGCCCTGAAATTGTCGGCACCGTGGTGGCGCCCTTTTCAAAGGGTGTGATTGCCATGGGCGAGAAAGACTTGCACCCTATATCGGCCAACTTTCTGTATGACAAATGGGTGTCTTCCCACTGGGATAACTATGCCCAAGGCAAAGCCAATGTGGGCCTTGAGGCTTCACGCGCCGATTGGCGTGTGGCACGCACCATCATGGTGAATGATGACGACAAAGTGGCGCGTGATTACGGCAAGTCGTCGGAGCAAAGTCCGTATCGCTTTTATTACCGCAACTTGGGCTACAAACTGCGCAAAGGCAAGCGCGATGCGGTGTTCACCATGGATGGCAAAACGCCGGAAGCCCCGGTGCCCTTGGACGACATTCTCGACCAGCTGGTGATTGCCGGCAGTGTCAGCCATGTGGTCGACGAGATTTTAAAATTGCATGAAAAATTGGGCGGCTTTGGTGAACTGGTGTATGCCGGTTTAGACTGGGCCGATCCCGTGCTGTCGCGCCGTTCGATGGTGTTGATGGCCGAGCAAGTCATGCCGCGCGTGCGCCAAGCCTTGGGCTTGCCTTCCGAAATCTAATTGGAGTATTCATGAGTCAAACTCACCTTGGGTCTGCGGCACTGGACCGCATGCCCGCCATTGCCGACGCCGATATGTCGGTCGCCCAAAAAACCGTCATGGACGAAATCGCGGCCGGCCCACGGGGCCGCATTGGCGGGCCCTTCATTCCTTTGATGCGCAGTCCTGAGTTAATGAACCGTGTGCAAAAAGTGGGTGAATATCTGCGCTTTCACAACACGGTGGGGCTGCGTAATTCTGAATTTGCGGTTTTGATCGTGGCGCGCCATTGGGGCCAACCGATCGAGTGGGCCATCCACCGCACCATCGCGGAGCGTGAAGGCGTTTTGCCTGCCACCTGTGACGCGATTGCGCAGGGACGCCGCCCAGACGATATGACCGCCGATGAGACCTTGATTTACGACACGCTCGAAGAATTGCGCTCCAACCGCTGCTTGAGCGATGTCACTTATGACCGTGTGCGCCAGCGCTTTGGCGAGCAAGGCGTGATCGATATGGTGGCGCATTACGGCTATTACAGCTTGCTGGCCATGACCATGAATGTGGCGCGCACCGCATTGCCTGAAGGCACCGAAGGCGTCTCGGGCCTCAAGGTTTTCCCGGGCTAACGGCCATTCACGTCACGCCATGAAAAACGCCCCGGTTGACGGCCGAGGCGGTTTCAGAGTGAAGTGGCCTTCAGGCCACGGCGCTGCTTACAGCGCTGACAAGCGGCTTTCCAGCGCGCCTTTGGTCTCGAGCAAGGCTTTGGGCATGTGGTAGGCCAGTTGCTCAAAATGGGTGTCGTGGAGTTTGAGCTCTTCAACCCAGGTGGCTTTGTCGATGCTGGTCACGGTTTTGAATTGCTCCTCACTAAAGCTGATGCCCGTCCAGTTGATTTCAGCGTACTGCGGCGCCACGCCGAACATGGTGTCGTGACCCACGGCTTTGCCTTCCAAGCGGTCAATCATCCACTTGAGCACGCGCATGTTGTCGCCGTAGCCGGGCCAGACGAACTTGCCATCGTCGCCTTTGCGGAACCAGTTCACACAAAACATGCTGGGCAGCTTGTGGCCGCCGTCTTGGCTCTTGGCACCGATATCGAGCCAGTGCTGAAAGTAGTCGCTCATGTTGTAGCCGCAAAACGGCAGCATGGCGAACGGGTCGCGGCGCACCACGCCTTGTGTACCCACCGCCGCGGCGGTGGTCTCGGAGCCCATGGTGGCGGCCATGTACACGCCCTCCTGCCAGTTGCGTGCTTCAGTCACCAAGGGCACGGTGGTCGAGCGGCGGCCGCCGAACATGAAGGCGTCAATCGGCACGCCGGCGGGATCGTCCCAAGCGGGGTCGAGTGCCGGGTTGTTGATCGCGGCCACGGTGAAGCGGGCATTGGGGTGAGCGGCTTTGGCGCCAGTCTCTTTGGCAATTTGCGGTGTCCAGTCCTTGCCTTGCCAGTCGATCAAATGATCGGGCAGTTTGCCGCTGTCTTTTTCCATGCCTTCCCACCACACGTCGCCGTCATCGGTCAACGCGACGTTGGTGTAAATCACGTTCTTGTCCAAGCTGGCCATGCAGTTGGGGTTGGTGTGGAAGTTGGTGCCCGGGGCCACGCCAAAGTAACCGGCTTCGGGGTTGATGGCGTACATCTTGCCGTCGGCGTGGGGCTTGACCCAGGCGATGTCATCACCGATGGTGGTGACCTTCCAGCCGTCAAAGCCTTTTGGCGGCACCAGCATGGAGAAGTTGGTTTTACCGCAAGCGCTGGGGAAAGCCGCAGCCACGTGGTACTTTTTGCCTTCAGGGTTGGTCACGCCGAGAATCAGCATGTGTTCGGCCAACCAGCCTTGCTCGCGGCCCATGTTGGAGGCGATGCGCAGCGCAAAGCACTTCTTGCCGAGCAAGGCGTTGCCGCCATAGCCCGAGCCGTAAGACCAGATCTCGCGCGTCGCAGGGTAGTGCACGATGTACTTGGTGCTGGGGTTGCAAGGCCAGGGGGTGCTGTCCTTTTGACCCGCGGCCAAAGGCGCGCCCACGGTGTGCATGCAAGGCACGAACTCGCCCTCGGTGCCCAGCACGTCAAACACGGCTTTGCCCATGCGGGTCATCAGTTTTTGGTTCACGGCCACGTAGGCGCTGTCGGTCAACTCGATGCCGATGTGGCTGATGTGCGAGCCCAATGGGCCCATTGAAAATGGCACCACATACATGGTGCGGCCGGCCATGCAGCCGTCAAACAAGGGGCGCAGAGTGGCGCGCATTTGCGCGGGTTCCATCCAGTTGTTGGTGGGGCCGGCGTCTTCTTTTTGGGCTGAGCAAATGTAGGTGCGGTCTTCCACACGGGCCACGTCTGACGGGTCAGAGCAGGCCAAAAAGCTGCCAGGGCGCTTGGCGGGGTTGAGCTTTTTGAAGGTACCCGCAGTGACCAGTTCGGCGCACAGGCGGTCGTATTCTTCTTGTGAGCCATCGCACCAGTAGATGCTTTCGGGCTTGCACAGGGCGGCCATTTCGGCGACCCAAGCCACCAGCTTGGCGTTTTTCACATACGTGGGCGTATTCAGGTTCAGGCCCTGCATCACGGGTGAGTTCATGGGAAAGCTCCTAAGTTTAAAAATCGTTTTTTGAAAAACGCCATGGTTTGAGCCCACTGCTTTTCAGAAATCGATTCCCCTGGGTCACAATAGTTGCACGCGGTTCGTGTAACGCCGTTGTAACCGGACCTGAATTTTAGGGAGTCGAACCTGTGCGTGCCTTTCAAACAAGGAAATAATTATGCAAAACTTGCATAGGGTTATGCACTTGGCAAGAGTTGGACTGGGGGTCATGGCTTGTGGCTGGATGATGGGGGTGTGGGCGCAGCCTGGGGGCAGCGCGGCCCCCAAACCAGCGATCAAGGTGGCGGCTGCAAGTAATTTGAAATTTGTTTTGACCGATTTACGTTCTTTGTACCGGCAACAAACCGGCTTGGAGGTGCAGCTGAACTTAGGGGCCTCCGGCGCTTTGGTACAGCAAATCCGCCAAGGGTTGCCGGTGATGTTGTTTGTATCGGCCGATGAGGAGCGGGTCGACGAGCTCGTGAAAGCCGGATGGACACAAGATGCCGGGCAGCGCTACGCCACAGGCCGTTTGGCTGTGCTGGTGCCCAAAGACAGCCCATTGCCGCTGGAGGGCGGCCTGAAAGCCGTGGTGCAGGCGCTGCACAAGCAAGACAAGTTGGCTATAGCGAACCCTGAATTGGCCCCTTACGGATGGGCAGCCCAAGAGGCCCTGAACCATGAGGGGGTGTGGGCGTTGGCGCAGTCCCGGTTGGTCAAGGGCGAAAATATTGCGCAGACCACCCAGTTTGTGGTGACCGGGGCGGCTGCAGCGGGCATCACGGCCCTGTCCTTGGTGATGTCGCCTGAGGTGGCGCAGCGCACACGCTTCAAGGTCATTTCGGCGGGCTTGCATGCGCCTCTGCACCAAAAACTGGTGCTGCTCAAGGGCGCCAATCCCGAAACCCGGCAGTTTCGGGATTTCTTGCTCTCGCCGGCAGCGCGGGCGGTGTTCCAGCGGCATGGGTACGATACGAGCCCATGATGGATTGGCACGCTGCGCAAGTTTCCCTGACCTTGGCCGTTTTGACGGCGGGCCTGTTGCTGCCCGTGGGCTTGTGGCTGGCCCGCTGGTTGGCAACCACGCATTGGGCCGGCCGCCCCCTGGTGGAGGCCCTGTTGTTGCTGCCTTTGCTGCTGCCGCCGACCGTGATC
>CAIWWN010000181.1 GCA_903916355.1 uncultured Burkholderiales bacterium
CCGGGTGGCGGCCAAGGCATCGATGTCGGCCTTGTTGATGACCACCAAATCGGCAATCTCCATCACGCCTTTTTTGATGGCCTGCAAGTCGTCGCCGGCATTGGGCAGCTGCAAGAGCACAAACATGTCGCTCATATTGGCCACAGCGGTTTCGGACTGACCCACGCCCACGGTCTCGACGATCACCACGTCGTAACCGGCGGCTTCGCAGACCAGCATGGACTCACGGGTTTTCTCGGCCACGCCGCCCAGCGTGCCACTGGATGGACTGGGGCGGATGTAAGCCTGAGGGTGCACCGACAGGTGCTCCATGCGGGTCTTGTCACCCAAGATGGAGCCACCAGAGACGGTGCTGGAAGGATCGATGGTGAGCACCGCCACGCGGTGCCCTTGCGCGATCAGGTACAGGCCCAGGGCCTCAATGAAAGTGGACTTGCCCACACCGGGCACACCGCTGATGCCCAGGCGGAAGGATTGACCCGTGTGCGGCAGCATGGCGGTGAGCAGTTCATCTGCCCACACACGATGGTCGGCACGCGTCGATTCGAGCAGCGTGATGGCTTTGGCCATGGCGCGGCGCTGCACGGGCGCGTCGCCCTGCAGCAGTCCTTGGAGCAATTGCTCAGGCGTCATTGCGGAAAATGCCTTTCAGCTGGGTCACCCTTGCGGGTGATCAGGCCACGGCTTTCTTGATCTGCTCCAGCACATCCTTGGCACTGGCCGGGATGGGGGTGCCGGGGCCATAAATGCCTTTGACGCCAGCGTCATACAGCATCTCGTAGTCTTGGCGCGGGATCACGCCACCGACGAAGACAATGATGTCGTCCGCGCCCTGCTTCTTGAGTTCGGCAATGATGGCTGGCACCAAGGTCTTGTGACCGGCAGCCAGCGTGGACACGCCCACGGCGTGCACATCGTTTTCAATCGCTTGGCGGGCGCACTCTTCAGGCGTTTGAAACAGCGGGCCCATGTCCACGTCAAAGCCCAAGTCGGCATAGGCCGTGGCCACCACTTTGGCGCCGCGGTCATGGCCGTCTTGGCCCAGCTTCGCGATCATCACGCGGGGCCGACGGCCGTGCTGGTCGCCGAACGCGGCAATTTCATTTTGCAGTTGTTCCCAGCCTTCGGCCGAGTCATAAGCGGCAGCGTACACACCAGTCACCTTTTGGGTATCGGCGCGGTGGCGTCCGTAAACGGATTCCAAGGCGTCAGAAACTTCGCCCACCGTGGCCCGCAGGCGCATGGCTTGGATCGTCAACTCCAGCAAGTTACCTTGGCCTGAGGCAGCCGAAGCGGTCAAAGCGTCCAACGCAGCTTGCACCTTGGCGCTGTCACGGGTGGCGCGGATGTGCTTGAGGCGTTCAATCTGGCCGTCGCGCACTTTCACATTGTCGATCGACAAGCTGTCCATGGCATCTTCTTTGTCCAGCTTGTATTTGTTCACACCGACGATCACGTCCTTGCCCGAGTCGATGCGGGCTTGCTTTTCAGCGGCCGCCGCTTCGATCTTGAGCTTGGCCCAACCGCTGTCCACCGCCTTGGTCATGCCCCCCATGGCTTCGACTTCTTCGATGATCGCCCAAGCTTTGTCAGCCATCTCTTGGGTCAGCGACTCCATCATGTAACTGCCGGCCCAAGGGTCGATCACGCTGGTGATGTGGGTTTCTTCTTGAATGATGAGCTGCGTGTTACGGGCAATGCGCGATGAAAATTCGGTGGGCAGCGCAATCGCTTCGTCCAGCGAGTTGGTGTGCAGCGACTGGGTGCCGCCAAACACAGCAGCCATGGCTTCGATGGTGGTGCGCACCACGTTGTTGTAGGGGTCTTGCTCGGTAAGTGACCAGCCCGAGGTCTGGCTGTGCGTGCGCAGCATCAGGCTCTTGGGGTTTTTGGCGTCAAAGCCCTTCATGATGCGGCACCACAACAAACGGGCGGCGCGCATCTTGGCAATCTCCAGGTAAAAGTTCATACCCACCGCCCAAAAGAAGGACAGGCGACCGGCAAAACCGTCCACGTCCATGCCTTTTGCGATGGCTGTCTTCACATACTCTTTGCCGTCGGCCAGGGTGAAGGCCATCTCCAGCGCTTGGTTGGCACCGGCTTCTTGCATGTGGTAACCCGAAATCGAGATCGAGTTGAACTTGGGCATGTGCTTGGCCGTGTACTCGATGATGTCGCCGATGATCTTCATCGACGGCTCAGGCGGGTAAATGTAGGTATTGCGCACCATGAACTCTTTCAGAATGTCGTTCTGAATGGTGCCGCTCAATTGGTCTTGCGCCACGCCTTGTTCTTCGGCGGCCACCACATAGCCCGCCAGCACCGGCAGCACCGCGCCGTTCATGGTCATGGAGACCGACACCTTGTCCAGCGGGATCTGGTTAAACAAGATCTTCATGTCTTCGACCGAATCGATGGCCACCCCGGCCTTGCCCACATCACCTTCGACGCGGGGATGGTCGGAGTCGTAACCGCGGTGGGTGGCCAGGTCAAACGCCACCGACACACCTTGACCGCCAGCAGCCAGCGCCTTGCGGTAAAACGCGTTCGACTCTTCGGCCGTAGAAAAGCCCGCGTACTGGCGGATCGTCCAAGGACGTACCGCGTACATGGTGGCCTGAGGGCCGCGCAAGAAGGGCTCAAAGCCTGGGAGCGTATTGACGTAAGGCAAGTTGGCCGTGTCAGCCGCTGTGTACAAGGGCTTGACGATGATGCCGTCAGGCGTCTTCCAGTTCAGCGCGCTCACGTCGCCACCGGGCGCCGACTTGATCGCTGCTTTTTGCCAGGCTTCCAAGTTGGAGGCGTTGAATTCAAAGGGTTTAGACGACATGACTGAGCACTTTCGGAACAAAAATGAGCTGGAACAGATTTTGGCGCTGACGGCCGTCTATCTGCTTACAAATATCGTGATTCATAATTATTGATGCAAAATATTTTAACCGGCTTACAATCTCAAAAACCAGTCCCGTTCTGAAAATCCAAGCTTTCACCCCTTCCCCATCCCTTTTTTTAACGATGTCAGCCCTGTCCCTCGCCCCGCGCGCCCTGTACGAAGAAGTCGCCGAACTGTTGCGGCAACGGATTTTTGCGCGGGAGTTGGAAGCTGGCAGCTGGATTGACGAATTGCGCATTGCCCAAGCGCTGGGCATCAGCCGCACCCCCTTGCGCGAAGCCTTGAAAGTGCTGGCCGCCGAGGGTTTGGTGACCATGAAGGTGCGCCGAGGTGCTTATGTCACGGAGGTCAGTGAAAAAGACCTGCGCGACGTCTATCACCTGCTGTCCTTGCTCGAATCAGATGCGGCCCGTGTCGTGGCCAGCAGCGCCACCGACGAGCAAATGACGCAAATCCAGTTTCTTCAAACCGAGCTGGAAGGGGCCGTAGGCGACCGCGATCGCTTTTTTCAGATCAACGAAAACTTCCACATGCTGCTTTTGGACATTGCCGACAACCGTTGGCGCGACCAAATGGTGGCCGATCTGCGCAAGGTCATGAAGCTCAATCGCCACCATTCTTTGTTCAAAGAGGGGCGCATAGCGCAGTCATTGGCCGAACACCAAAGCATTGTGCAGGCCTTGGTGGCACGCCAACCCGAACAAGCCGCGCAGCGCATGACGGCGCACTTTATGAACGGTTTGCAAGCGGCGCAATGAGTCTCAGCCAGCGTCTCGGGCCGGAACAAGGCTTGCAGCCTGGGGCTTGAAAGTCATCACCAAACCCACGCCCGACAAAATCAAAGCCCCGCCCACCAGGTGATGCCAGCCCATGGGCTCGTCCAACAACAACCAAGCGGCCAAGCCGGCATACAGCGGCCCCAGGTACAGCGTCACCGCCACTCGGCTGGTGCCCAAAATTTTCTGCGTCCAACCGTAAATCCAATACGCACCCAGGCCTGGCACCAACGCGGTCAGGCCGATCAGGCCCAAGGCGGCCTGACTCATCGGCGGCGTATCGTCCGAAGCCAGCTCCCAAACCGCAAAGGGTAAAAGCAAGGCCACACCCCCCATGCAAATGGTGGCCAAGCGCGCCGTGGCACTCAAAGGGCTGTGCCACTTTTTCTGCAACAAGGCATAAGCCGCCCAAGCGATGGCCGCGGCCAAAATCCACACATCCCCAACCACCAGTTGCACTTGCGTCAGATGCGACCAGTCACCGCGCACCACCACTTGCGCCACACCGAGCAGCGCCACGACCACGCCAAGGATTTGCCGTTTGGAAAAGGTCTCCCCCAGCCACAGCACCGAACCCACAGCGATCATGATGGGCGATGAGGCATAGATGAGCGAGATGTTCATCGCACTGGTACTTTGCCCCGCAATGTAAACCCAGGCGCCGCAGATCCACATGCCGCAAGCGCCCAAGATGACCGATTGGTACCAAGTGGTCAGCACCCATTGGCGCATGCGCCACAGCTCCTGCCGCGCCAACACCGTGAGGATCAAGCCTGCCAGAGTCCAACGCCCCAAAGCCAAGACGTGGGGGGCGACCACACCGGGCGCGATGCGGGCCGAAATTTGATTCACAGTCCAGAGCATGGGTGTCAACCAGATCAGCACCAATGCGATTCGGGTGTGCGCCGCCAAGCGCTGGGCGTTAGAAGGCATCGGCCGGCGTTTCAGCGCCGCGCGCCAAGGCTTCGCGCGCCAGCGCCCAGACTTGACGGGGTGGCAGGGGCTTGAGCTTGTGGTTGCTCCAGGTCTGGCGCCAATAGCGGCTACCGCGCTCGCCGTGGTAAAGCCCCAGCATGTGACGGGCGATGGCGTACCAAGGGCAACCGTCCTCGGCAAAGGCCCGCTCCATATAGTCGACCATGGCTTCTTCGACCTCCTCACGATTGGGCAAGGGGTGGTTATCGCCAAAGAACTCGGCGTCCCAGGAGCTGAGCAGCCAGGGGTTGTAATAAGCCTCACGCCCGAGCATGACGCCATCGGCCTGCTGCAAATGCTGGGCAATCTCAGCGTTGGTTTTGATGCCGCCGTTGACGACGAGGTTCAAGGCCGGAAAGTCTTGCTTGAGCTGGTAGGCCAGCTCGTAGCGCAGGGGTGGGATTTCGCGGTTTTCTTTGGGACTCAAGCCGTCCAACCAAGCATTGCGGGCATGGACGATAAACACCCCGCAACCCGCCTCGCTCACGGTGCCGACAAAGTCGCGCACAAAGTCGTAACTCTCGATCTTGTCGATGCCAATGCGGTGCTTGACCGTCACCGGCAGATCGACCACATCCCGCATGGCTTTCACGCCATCGGCCACGGTGCGCGGCTCGTTCATCAAACAAGCGCCAAACGCGCCGCGCTGAACCCGGTCTGAAGGACAGCCGCAGTTGAGGTTGATTTCGTCGTAACCCCAAGCCTGCCCCAATTTGGCGGCATGGGCCAGATCGGCGGTGTCGCTGCCGCCCAATTGCAAGGCCACCGGATGCTCTTCGGCATTGAAGCGCAAATGCCTTTGCTCACTGCCATGGCGCAAAGCGCCGGTGGTCACCATCTCGGTGTAGAGCAAAGTGTGGCGGGTGAGCAGGCGATGGAAAAACCGGCAATGGCGGTCCGTCCAATCCATCATCGGCGCAACGGACAGCCTCCAAGGGCTGAGCGATGGGTTATTCAAATATTTTTTTTCTGCAATCGGAAGCATTGAGGCCATTTTCAGCAAGAAGTGCAAACGAATTGCACACAAAAAAAGAATCGTCAAACAAGATGTCAATCAAATCAGACGTTCAGACTGCACTCACTGGCTTCATTTTCGCAGCTCCTGATGGAATGACCGATGATCCATGAAAATTACAAAATTTTTCTGCAGCATCATGCGTGCTCCTGGCCGCGAGCTTGTTCACAAAAATCGGTCCACATGGCACGCAAAGCGCCCTCCATGTCGCGGGTGTATTCTTCGATGTTCCAAGCCGGTGCCGCTTGCAAACGCGCCCGCAAACCTGCCTTGAGACGCATCAGGCCTTGCCGGTCTGAGGCCATGCGCGCTGCCGTGTCCACATAAGCCTCGTCGCTGTCAGCCACCCACTCGGGCAGACCCGCAGCCCGCATGAAACTCGCCCCCATGCGCGAGACAAAGTTCTGCCCTTCTTTCACCACCACCGGCACGCCCATCCACAGTGCTTGCAGCGTGGTCGTGCCGCCGTTGTAGGGCACAGGGTCCAGCGCAATGTCCACATCGGCATACTCGGCCATCATGTCGGTCAGGCCCACCGGGCCACGAAACTCGATGCGGCTCGCATCCACACCCAGCGCAACAAAACGCTCGCGAAAAATGCGAATGGCTGATTCGTCACGAAAGCTCGGCGCCTTGAGCAGCAAGCGTGAGCCCGGTACCCGCGCCAACACCTTGGCCCAGAGTTCAATCGTGTGCGGCGTGAGCTTGGGCACGTTGTTGAAAGAGCCAAACGTCAACGGCCGCTGGGCATGGGCAGCGCCATACACCGGGAACGGGTAGTTGGCCTCGGGTGCGTAACAAAACACCGCATGGGGCAAACGGTACACGCACTCGGTGCAAAGTGCATCGTGTTCGGGCGGCACCACCACAGGGTCGGCCAGCAACCAATCGATGTTGGGCACCCCGGTTGAGCCGGGATACCCCAAAAAAGACACCTGCACCGGTGCTACGCGCTGCGACAGCATCACCAGCCGGTTGTGCGAGGTGTGACCCGCCAAGTCGATCAGCACATCAATGCCATCGGCGCGAATACCCTGCGTCAACTGCGCCCGGGTCCAGGTGGTGGCCAACACCCAATGGTCGGCGCGGCTGCGGGCCAGCTGCGTCTGATCGTCATGGGCCACACCCACGTTGTAAATCGTCACCTCAAACTGCGACCTGTCCAAGCGCGCCAGCACCGGCTGCATGAAAATGTTGACCGGGTGCTGATGGTGAAAGTCCGCGCTCAGCAAACCCAGCTTAATGCGCTTGCCCGGCTCCCGGGCGTTGGCAAAACTCTGCGCTGTGCGTGCGCCCTGCCCCAGGCCGGCAAACAAACTGCGGTGCAACTCGGCCACCTGCACGGCCGTCAGGCTGTCACTGTAAAGCGAACTCATGGCCGCACTGGAGCCCATGGCCGATTCAGGGCCATCTTCTTCGGCCAGTTCGCGGTACAGGGCCATGGCCTGGTCGACATCGCCCAATCGCCCCGCCACCGAAGCGCGCATCGATTTGGCGCCAGGTTGCGGCGCTATGGCCTCGGCCTGGGCCAGCGTTTGCAAGGCATCGTCCATCTGCCACGATTATGCATACGCATACGCCAAATTCCACAGCGCCAACGCACTTTGCGGATGCAACTCGACATTGCGCTTGAGCACCGTCTGCGCCTCTTGCCACAGGTTGTGATGAAAAGACTGCATCGCAAGGCGCGTCAGCACTTCTTCGCTGGTGCCCACCGAAGCCTGTTCAAACGCACGGTGGGCAGCATCTGCCAAACCCAAGCGCATCAGCACATCGCC
>CAIWWN010000182.1 GCA_903916355.1 uncultured Burkholderiales bacterium
GAAGTTTTGCAAAGGCGCCGCCATGTGCTTTTCCCACTCGGCATGCCATAGATTGCGATTTTTCAAACCGCGCACGACCCCAAACTGGGCGTGCTCTGTCCAAGGCACTTGGTGCGCTTGGCACCAAGCTGCAACTTGGAGATCGCGCGCGTAGGTGAAACCATTGCCGGTTTCTTGGTGCGAGTGCAGTCCACGAAAAGGCGCTTTTTGCCAGATCTGGGCCAGCACATCCGGCAACTCGCCGGTGTGGATCTCGATGCCGCCGCCGTGCAGGCGCAGTTCGCGGTCTAGCGCCTGCAAGGATTCGCGCACAAACTCAAAGTGCTGAAGCGCCGCATCGGGTTGCAGCCACAGTTCGGGTTCGATCACGTAAATACAGCGCACCGGTCCGCGCGCCGCAGCCTGCGTCAGTGCCGCGTGGTCTTGCCAGCGCAAATCACGTTTGAACCACACCAGCTGGTAGCTCATAGGGGTGTGGGGCTGGCAGGTTTATTTTTGCGACACGCATCAGAGCAGTACAGCACCTGCTCCCAATTTTGGGCCCAGGCTTTGCGCCAGGTCATGTCGCGGCCACAGGCTTTGCAAGGCTTGCTGGGCAAGCTTTGCTTGTTGCCTTTGAACGAATTTTTTTGTGTCACTTGGCGGCTCTTCCATCACATCAGCGTTAGCTTCATACCTTGAGCTTGCTGAAGTCGTTCATGGCGCGCCTTCACGCAAATCAATGCCTTCGTGCGCTGCAATTTTTTCGAGGGCGTTTTCAAACAGAGCGCGGGCTGAGCCCGAAATAGAGGTCAGGTAGGCGTGCAGGTGCGCGTCTTCGGCGGTGTTGTTCAAGCAGTCTTGGCTGTATTCCTCAAAGCTGGCGAGTTGTGAAATCAGCTCGGCCACATGCCTGGGGCATTCGCACAGCACATTCGTCGAGATGCCGGCCACGCGGCTCAATGTGGCCTCCGAATATTTGCGGCTGCTGATCACCGAGCCTGAGGTGCCAAATTCTTGGGCGCGGGCAGGGTCCACAAACAACACCGACTGCAACAGCTCGGCCAAATCGGTGTCTGAAATGGGCTCGCGCCTCACCATCAAGCCCGAAAATTTCATGGCTTGAACCACCTTCTCGGCGGCAAAGTGGTAGATGACGATGGTGTGCGCGAAATGGTGCTTACGAACCAGCGCCTGGATGGCGGCCTGAACCGGGGCGTTCAGGCTGTTGACTTTGATGAGCAGGACCTGAGGCGGGGTGGGCAACTCGGCGTTGCTGGCCGCTGCCAAGTCCCACCAAACCGTGCTCACCTGGATGCGGTTTTGCTTCAGGTTCAGCGCAAATTTTGGCGACTCCATGCGATTGGCCAAACTCAAACCCACCACTGCGAGGGACACCACTTGTCCCGTTGCCTCACCGTGGATGGGCGCCTGGTGGGACTGACTGCGCATGCGCCGCAGCGTCGCCAGTTCCAAGGGTGCAATCGCGCTGATGGTGTGCCCGGCTTGCGAGAGTTGTTTGAGCAGCAGCGCTTTGGAGACGTCGTGCTCTTCGTACAAACGCTGCTTGCCCGATGTTTTAACCGGGCTGAAGGCGGCGTAACGCGTCTCCCAAATGCGCAAGGTGGACACGGGTATCCCGGTGGTTTTAGAAACCGCACCAATGCGATAAAGAGGTGACAACGAAGAGGTTAAGTAGGTCAATTTGAATTTTTGAGTAGGAGTTGCGTAGATTTTATGTCATAAATTACTTGAATATGAAGAATTTTATATTTTGCGTAGATTAAAGAGGCAAAATGCAATTTGACAATAATTTGTAAAAACTGAATTGAACCTAAATCCGGCAATTACCCCGCCGCCATGATCCGGTCTGGAGGTAGCCACGGCGGCAGCGGGCGGGTGATTTTCGCTACCACATAGTCTAGGAACGCCTTCCATCGATCTGACTGAGGCAACTGCTCCGCAATGGCCAGTACATGGCTGAGGGCCTCAC
>CAIWWN010000183.1 GCA_903916355.1 uncultured Burkholderiales bacterium
AAGAAACAAGTCCTCTAAATCATCAAGGTGCTCAACGATAGCTTCACGCGCATAGAAGCTTTTGGTGCGGCCAGTCTTCTTGGCCAGCTTGTCCAAACGAAGTTCAATTTCTTCAGGCAGTCTTAAGGCCAACATGGTTTTCTCCAAAATGCTATACAAGTATATTGTACAAAAAGTAAGTCAACCCCTCAACACCTGCAGCAAGTCATTGTTCATCTCAGAGGCCAAGGCCAAAAAAAGCACTTCCTGGTCAGCCGTCATAGATTTCGGGCTAAAGGCTTTCACTTTGAACCTTTTATTTGGCCGTCGCGCCCAAATGTTCGAGCCTCAGCCCCACCGCCGTGCGAGATGGGAATCCCTTCCAGTAAGTGTGGTCGGCTTTGAAACTGCCATCGGGATTGGCTGACCACTTGCCTTGTTTAGCGTACTCCAGCACGTCCAAATGCGCCGCCTTAGCGGCATCGTTTTCCAGATGCTTGCCCAAGAAGGCCGCAATGAAGTGTTGCGAAATATTGTTCATGCGCATGTTGTCCCACACCGGGTCAATGTAGTGCCCGGCGGGAATGGAGGGCAACCAGGGCACGGCCTTCCAGGCTTCTTGCGGCGCGGGCATCGGCGCGCCGGCGTTGTGATTGGCGTTTTCAAAGGTCAGTAAGTACCTGTCGGAGTGGATGCTGCCCTCATAGATATTGCGCACACCGGGTGCGTAACCCGACACATCGTCCACGCTGCCGGCAATGAAGAGCAAGGGGGTCTGAATCCCCTTGAGGCCTTCTTCATTCCAGAAACCCTGGTTCCAACCCCAAGGTGCAAAGGCCACAGCCGCTTTGATGCGGGGGTCACGCCTTTTTGCAAAATCAGGATGGGAGTTGAGCAGCAGGTTCAAACTGTCTTTGGGCAAATTGGGAAATTGGCTTGCCTTGTCGCTGAAGCCGCCGCCGAGTTTGTTGATGACGCCATAACCGCCCATGGAGTAACCGATCAGCGCGATGCGGTTTTCATCGATCAAGTCTTTGAAAGGGCTTGCCGCATTCCGGTTGGCTTTGACCATTTCGTCGATCACGAAGGACACGTCCAGAGACCGGTTGCGCAAGGTGCTGGGGAAGGCGCCTTGATCGGAGTAGGTGCTGTCGGTGTGGTCGATGGACACCACCACATACCCTTTGCTGGCCAGGTTCTCGGCGATGGGGCTCATCAAGAATCGATTGCCCGGATAACCATGCGACACGATGACCAAAGGGTAAGCGCCCTGGGTCCGATTGGGATTCGCGTCACGCAGTGCTCTGCCATTGAGCGTGATCTGTGTTTTACCGTCTCGGAAAAAGACTTTGTACTCACCTGCGTTTTTGGCTGCAGGATCGGCCTGACCGGGGTACCAAACTTCAGTAGTCAATGGCCGGTCGTAAGTGGAAACGTCTTGACCCGACTTGGCGTTCAGCATGTCCCATTGCTTGGGATTTTTGAACTGCAGCGTTTTGACCCCGATATCCAACGGGCCGTAAGCCGCCAAGGCTGGCGCATCCGAACGGATCTGGTCGATCCGATTGGTTTGCGCAAAGCTCAGAGCGCTGTTCAGGCAAACCCCGCCGAACAGCAGCGCTTGGGCGAAACCGCTACGAAAGGGAGAGGGTTGGGGCATGTCAAATCACCTAGAGGGTTGGATGGAAGTTCACCATCCACTTGTAGCCTGAATAGCCGAATGACTCAAGCACCTAGGTGAATGTCAACGCCTCATGCCGCCTGCGGCATCAAAAACTCGCGGCTGATGCGCCCGCCCAACACGTTCACGCGCTCCAAGAACTGCGTCAAGTAGGCGTGCAAACCCGTGGCCAAAATTTCGTCGATGCGGCCATAAGCCAGCTCGGCGCGCAGTTTGCCGGCGTGACGCAGGGTTTCGCTGGTGCCGTCGGGAGCGACCAAATTCAGGTTCGACACCACTTCGTTCAAGCTGGCGTGCAATGATCGCGGCATGTCAGGACGCAAGATCAAAAGCTCGGCGACGCGGTCCGGGCGGATCACGTCGCGGTAGACCTTGCGATACACCTCAAAGCCGCTGACGCTGCGCAAAATCGCGCTCCAGTGATAGAAGTCGTATTCTTGCCCGACTTCACTGTCGGCCGTCGACATGACCTGCTCTTGCGCACCGAAATAGTCGTTTTGCATGGCTTGGAATTTCACATCCACCAAACGCGCGGTGTTGTCTGAGCGCTCTAAGAAGGTGCCCAAGCGCATGAAGTAGAGCGACTCGTCCATCAGCATGGTGCCCACGGTCACGCCGCGTGACAGGTGCGAGCGGAACTTGACCCATTCAAAAAACTGGCCTGGGTCGCGTTCAAAGTCGCCGTTTTGCAGCATGCGGTTGACTTCGAGCCAAGTCTGGTTTTGCGTCTCCCACAACTCGGTGGTCAAGGTGCCGCGCACCGCTCGGGCGTTTTCGCGCACGGCGCGCAAACACGAGATGATGGACGATGGGTTTTGTGTGTCTTTGACCATGAATTCCATCACCTGGTGGGGCGTGACTTGGTCATGCTTGGCCAGATACGCGGGCAGCAACTCGCTGATGGACAGCAAACCCTCCCAGCCCGCCTGCGCGGACGCCGCAGACTGCGGCAGCAACGAGGTTTCGTAGCTCACATTCAGCATGCGGGCGGTGTTCTCGGCCCGCTCGGTGTAGCGGGACATCCAGAATAAATGGTCGGCAGTGCGGCTCAGCATCAAAGTTCCAATCGACAGGTTCGGCTTGTTCTGATATTTGCAATAGGGGGTTTCAAGACTGCAAGATCCAGGTGTCTTTGGTGCCACCGCCTTGCGACGAGTTCACCACCAAGGAGCCTTCTTTCAAGGCCACCCGCGTCAAGCCGCCGGGCACCATTTGCACGGTGCGACCGCTGAGCACAAAGGGACGCAGATCGATGTGGCGCGGCGCGATGCCGCTTTCCACAAAGGTGGGGCAACTGGACAAACTCAAAGTGGGCTGCGCGATGTATCCCGCAGGGTTGGCCAACAATGCGGCGCGGAAGTCTTCGATTTCAGCTTGGGTCGAGGCCGGCCCCACCAACATGCCGTAGCCGCCTGCACCATGCACTTCTTTGA
>CAIWWN010000184.1 GCA_903916355.1 uncultured Burkholderiales bacterium
CAGCTTTCGCCACTACCCCCTCAAGATAGCGTGTCTACCAATTTCACCACGACGGCGGGTTTTGCTTGCTTTGGCTTGCATGAGGCGCCTTTGCAGGCTTTGGCTCACCGAAACAACTAGTAGTTTACCCTGAAAAGCCGCCCATTCCCTTAAGGAAAATCGGAATATTTGAGGGTGAAGTCTGAACTGACCGCCAGCTTACTTGGCTGGTGCTGCGGGGCTTGCCGGCGCACCGGAAGCCGCAGGCGCGTTGCCTGGAATTTGCGAAGCTGGACCCGTCTCCACCGGTGCCGGTGCGGTCACTGCGGCGCCTTCGAGCACGCTGCCGGTACTGGCTTGACGCGGCGTACCGAAATAAGCCAGCAACAAAGTGCAAGTGAAAAACACCGCGGCGAGAACCGCTGTAGCGCGAGACAAAAAGTTAGCGCCACCGGTGGCACCAAACAAACTGCCCGAGCTGCCGCTGCCAAAGGCCGCGCCCATATCAGCACCCTTGCCGTGCTGGACGAGGATCAGGCCAATCATGGCCAAGGCTGACAACATTTGTGCCGCCAAAATCAAGTTGATCATGAGGTTCATCGGGTACTCCTAAACGTAAACAATCAAGACGCTTGCGCGCAGTGCGAAGCGGCGGCCATGATGGCCAGAAAATCCGGAACTTTGAGCGATGCGCCACCAATCAAACCACCATCAATGTCGGCTTGCTGAAGCAAAGTCAAAGCATTAGCGGCATTCATGCTGCCGCCATACAAAATAGAAATAGCGTCGGCATGGGCCGTGGCCGCCTTCAGCTGCTGGCGCAGCACATGGTGCACCTGCTGCGCTTCTTCGGGAGTGGCGGTCAGGCCCGTGCCAATGGCCCAGACCGGTTCGTAAGCCACCACAATCTCGCTGATGCAGTGCCCGTTGGTGTGAATCAAGGCGGCCAATTGGCGCTTCACCACTTCTTCGGTGCGGCCTGCTTGGCGCTCGGCCAGTGTTTCGCCCACACACACAATCGGCGTCACGCCCGCGCTCAAGGCGCGTTGGGCTTTGAGGGCCACCTGCGCATCTTGCTCGCCATGGTATTGACGCCGCTCGGAATGGCCAACGATGACATATCTCACCGCAAACTCGCGCAACATGGCAGCTGAAATTTCGCCCGTGAAAGCGCCCACCTCGTGCATGGACACATCTTGCGCACCGCCCATCAAAGCCGTTTGCCCTTGCAACAGCGTTTGCAAGGACGCCAAGTACACCGCCGGCGCGCAAACCGCCGCCTGAACGTGCAGGCCCTGCAGGCCGGCCAAGACGCCTTGCACCAAAGCCTGATGAGCAGCCAGGCTGCCATTCATTTTCCAGTTGCCGACGATCAGCTTTTGCTTCATGCGTGGTTCCATGTCAGCACAATTTTGCCCACATGCTGGTTGCTTTCCATCAGCGCGTGCGCTTGCGCCGCGCCGCTGGGCAAGTCTTGGCCAGGCGCGCAGGCATCAAACACGCTGTGGATCACTGGCTTGATCTGGCCCGAGGCCAACCAAGGCCAGACACGGGATTTCAAGTTCTGCGCAATCGCCGCCTTGAAGGCCACGGGACGCGGACGCAAAGTGGAGCCGGTGATGGTCAAGCGCTTGCGCAGCACCAAGCCTGCATTCATTTGGCTGTCATTCCCGCCTTGTGTGGCAATGATCACCAAGCGGGCGTCTTCGGCCATGACTTGAATTTCACGCGCCACATAGTCGCCTGCAACCATGTCCAAAATCACATTCACGCCTGCCCCACCGGTGATGCGATTCACCTCGGCCACAAAGTCGTGGCTGCGGTAATTGATCGCATGGTCCGCACCCAAGGCCAGGCAAGCCTGGCACTTGTCGTCGCTGCCGGCGGTGACGATCACCGTCGCGCCAGCGGCTTTGGCCATTTGGATCGCCGTCACACCAATGCCGCTGGAGCCGCCTTGAATCAACAAGGTTTCGCCCGCTTGCAAACGGCCACGGTCAAACACATTGCTCCACACCGTGAAGAAGGTCTCGGGCAATGAAGCCGCTTCGATGTCGCTCAAGCCTTGGGGCACAGGCAGACACTGGACCACCGGGGCCACGCACAATTGCGCATAACCGCCGCCGGCCACCAGGGCGCACACGCGGTCACCCACTTTCAAGCCCGCTTCAGCCATGGCCGCGTTGTCACCAGACACGACCACGCCCGCCACTTCCAGGCCCGGAATGTCCGAGGCGCCGGGCGGTACGGGGTACAGGCCCTTGCGCTGCAACACGTCCGGACGGTTGATGCCGCTGGCCGTGACACGAATCAGCAACTCACCCGCACCTGCCACGGGCTCAGGGCGTGTACCCGGCACCAGTGCAGAGGGTTCACCGAACGCATTGATTTCAATAACTTGCATGAGCATGACCTTTAGGCAGAACAGGGACCCCACTGCTGGAGCCCCTGTCAATTCACTGAAGCGAAGAGCGATTTATTCGCCGGAATGCGCAGGTGCGCGGTCGAGCAAAGCTTTCATGGACAGCTTGACGCGGCCTTTTTCGTCGGTTTCCAAGACTTTGACTCGGACGATCTGACCTTCGGTCAAATAGTCAGAGACTTTTTCCACACGCTCGTGCGCGATCTGGCTGATGTGCAACAAACCGTCTTTGCCAGGCAACAGGTTGATCAAAGCGCCGAAGTCCAGCACTTTGGTCACTGGGCCTTCGTAGATCTTGCCGATTTC
>CAIWWN010000185.1 GCA_903916355.1 uncultured Burkholderiales bacterium
TGGATCCTGTGGGCCAAAGTGCCTTGGCCGCAAAACCGCCAGCAGTTTTTGCATTTGTCGGTCACCGGCATCTTGATACAAGCGGGTTACTTGGGCGGCGTCTGGGCCGCCGTTAAATCGGGCATGGGCTCGGGCTTGTCGGCGCTGATTGTGGGCATTCAACCGGTGCTGACTGCCATTTGGTTGTCTGCCATGCACGCACGGTCGCAGGCGTCGACTGCGCCTGCTGAGGGGGGCGTTCGCGTCAGCGCCATCACACCGCGCCAATGGTTGGGCTTGATGCTGGGTTTGGCGGGTTTGCTGATGGTGGTCTGGCGCAAGCTGACCCAAGGCAGCACGCTGGATCATGTTAATTTTTTAAATATCTCTTTCGCTGTGATGGCCTTGCTGTGCATCACGGCCGGCACGCTGTATCAAAAACGCTTTGTCCAGCCCTGTGATGTGCGCAGCGCCAACACGGTGCAATTGCTGGCCGCCGCCTGCGTGACTTTACCCCTGGCCCTGCTCGAAGTCGAAAGCGTGGACTGGGTGCCCGAGATGATCGGTGCCATGACCTGGTCGGTCTTGGGCTTGACGCTCGGGGGCAGTTCTTTGTTTTACATGTTGATTCAGCGCGGGGCAGCCGCTTCGGTCACCAGTTTGATGTACATGGTGCCGCCCACCACCGCTTTGATGGCCTGGATTCTGTTTGACGAACCCATTACCGCCATGACCCTGGCCGGCACCGCTTTGACCGCGCTGGGCGTGAGTCAAGTCGTGCGTGTGACCAAGATTTAAATCTGAGCTGCTAAGCTCAAACCCAATTATTTTCCGGAAAGACAGACCATGACAAAACACCGCATAGCCGTGATTCCAGGTGACGGCATTGGCAAAGAAGTGATGCCTGAAGGCTTGCGCGTGATGGAAGCCGCAGCGCGCAAATTCAATATCGATTTGCACTTTGACCACTTCGACTTTTCAAGCTGGGACTATTGTGAAAAGCACGGCAAGATGCTGCCCGACAACTGGAAAGAGCAGATCGGCGGTCATGATGCCATTTACTTTGGCGCCGTCGGTTGGCCCGAAAAAATAGCGGACCACGTGTCCTTGTGGGGCTCGCTGCTCTTGTTCCGCCGTGAATTTGACCAGTACATCAACCTGCGCCCCGCGCGCCTGATGCCCGGCATCATCGCCCCCGTGGTGCGCCGTGACGGCAGCCCACGCCAACCCGGTGAGATCGACATGTACATCGTGCGCGAGAACACCGAGGGCGAGTACTCCAGCATCGGTGGCCGCATGTACCCAGGTACTGCGCGCGAGATCGTGATGCAGGAAACCGTGATGTCGCGCATCGGCGTGGACCGCGTTCTCAAATTTGCTTTTGAGCTGGCACAGACACGCCCCAAAAAGCACCTGACCAGTGCCACCAAGTCCAATGGGATTGCCATCACCATGCCTTACTGGGATGAGCGGGTGGTCGAGATGGCCAAAAATTATCCGGGCGTGAACGTGGACAAGTTTCACATCGACATCTTGACCGCGCATTTTGTGCAGCGGCCCGATTTCTTTGACGTGGTGGTAGCCAGCAATTTATTTGGTGACATCTTGAGTGACCTGGGCCCCGCCTGTACGGGCACCATTGGCATCGCGCCCAGCGCCAACCTCAATCCTGACCGCCTGTTTCCGTCCTTGTTTGAACCGGTGCACGGCTCAGCGCCAGACATTGCAGGCCAGCAAATTGCCAACCCCATAGGTCAGATCTGGTGTGGTGCCATGATGCTCGAGTTCTTAGGCTACAAAGAGGCGCATGATGCGGTTCTGGCGGCCATTGAGAAAGTACTGCACCCTCAAAGCGGCGCGCCGCGCACGCCTGATATCGGCGGAACGGCTTCCACGCAGGACGTGGGCAAAGCCATTGCCGCTGCGCTTTGAATGGAAAAGCGTGCGGATTGTCACTCGGATTTTAAAAAAATAATTTTGCCGGGTCTGCCGAGTGTTGTTTGCGTCTAGAATTCTTGCCGCACGAAGCCTGAGGTATTGTGCGTTGATTGACAGATTCAAAGAGTCTGGATTTAATCGAAATTGGCAGTCACTTTGCCGGAGACAAGTGGTTTTGGGCAGTGCAGCGTGGTGCGCTCATTCCAAATAACAACATCAGGTCAGTGCGCTGACCTCGTATTTTTTAAAGAGGCTCTTTGTGAATAAATCAGAATTGATCGAGCACATCGCTAAACAGGCGGATATTTCCAAAGCTGCAGCCGGTCGTGCATTGGAGGCCATCATGGGTGGCGTGCGCACGACTTTGAAAAAAGGCGGCACCGTTTCCTTGGTGGGTTTTGGCTCTTTCGCCGTGACCAAACGTGCCGCGCGCGCAGGCCGTAACCCCCGTACCGGCGCTGCGATTAAAATAAAGTCTGCCAAGATTCCCAAGTTCCGTCCAGGCAAAGCTTTGAGAGATGCTTTGAACTGACCCAGTTTCGGTGGGGCGCTTAGCTCAGTTGGTAGAGCGGCTCCTTTACACGGAGTAGGTCGGCGGTTCGAGACCGTCAGCGCCCACCACCCCGACAATGGCGAACCCGGTGTTCGCCATTTTTTTTGCAACGAGTTTATCTCTCAGAGAGATCACGCATGTTTGATTTTGTTCGCAACAACACCAAGATGATGATGGGACTTTTGTTTCTGCTCATCATTCCTTCTTTTGTGATGTTTGGCATTGACGGTTACAGCCGCTTCAAAGACCAAGGCGCAGTCGTGGCCCAAGTGGACGGCAACAAAATCACCCAGGCCGAATGGGACAATGCCCATAAACGCGAGATCGAACGGATTCGGGTGTCGATGCCCAACATCGATGTCAAATTGTTGGACTCACCCGAGGCGCGTTACGCAACCTTGGACCGCATGGTGCGCGAACAGGTGCTGGTGGTGGCCACTCAAAAGCTGCACTTGACCGCCAGTGATGCCCGTTTGGCGAGCGAGCTGCAAAAAAACCCGACCATCGCCGCTTTGCGCGCAGCCGATGGCAAGTTGGACATGGAACGTTATCGCTCGTTGGTCGCCAGCCAGGGCATGACGCCTGATATGTTCGAGGCCCAGGTGCGTAACGACTTGTCGACCCGCCAAGTCATGCAAGGTTTGCAAAATTCTGCCTTGGCCTCCACAGCGCAAACCAATGCGGCTTTGAATGCGTATTTTCAACGCCGTGATATTCAGATCCAGCGCTTCACCCCTGATGAGTTCTTGGGCAAAGTGCAGGTTTCTGAAGACGAGGTGAAGACCTTCTATCAAAACAATGGCAAGCGTTTTCAGTCTGCTGAGTCGGCCGATGTGGAGTACCTGGTGCTCGACCTGGATGCGGTGCGTCAAGCGGTGACCGTGAATGAAGCCGACCTGAAAACCTATTACGAACAAAATGTGCAAAAAACGGCGACACAGGAAGAGCGCCGTGCCAGCCATATCTTGATCAATGCGGCCAAAGATGCGCCCGCAGCAGACAAAGAAAAAGCCAAAGCCAAGGCCGAAACCTTGCTGGCCGCTGTACGCAAAAAGCCATCTTCTTTCGCAGAGTTGGCCAAGCAAAACTCGCAGGATGCAGGCTCTGCCATCAAAGGTGGTGACCTGGACTTTTTCCCCCGCGGGGCCATGGTCAAGGCTTTTGAGGATGCCGCTTTTGCACTGAAAAAATCGGAGATCAGCGATGTCGTCGAGTCTGATTTCGGCTACCACGTCATCATGCTGACCGATATCAAGGCTCCCAAAACCAAGAGCTTTGAAGAAATGCGCCCGCAACTGGAGGCCGATCTGAAAAAGCAACAAGCCCAGCGTAAATACGCTGAGCTGGCAGAGAACTTCACCAATGGCGTGTACGAACAGGCCGACAGCTTAAAGCCGGTGGCTGAGCGCCTGAAGTTGACCCTGCAAAAAGCTTCGCAGATCAGCCGCACGCCATTGGCGAACGGTAAAGGCCCCCTGAGCAATGCCAAGTTTGTGCAAACCTTGTTTTCAGAAGATGCGACGGTGAAACACCGCAACACAGAAGCCATCGAAATTGCCCCCAATACCTTGGTTTCTGGTCGTGTGGTGAACTACACCCCTGCGGCGACCCGTCCATTGGCAGAGGTGAAAGATCAAGTGCGTAAGCAATTGGAGCAGGAGCGTGCCGCCGCTCTGGCCCGTGAGCAAGGGCAAGCACGTTTGACCACTTGGCGCACCAATGCCGAGGGTGCCCATTTGGGTAACGCCATCACGGTGTCACGCGACCAGTCGCAAAACCTGAGCCCTGCGGTCGTCGACGCAGCCTTGCGCGCCAATGCCACCACCTTGCCTGCCTGGACCGGTGTGGACTTGGGTGAGCAGGGCTACGCGGTGATTCGCGTGAACAAGGTGTTGGCTCGTGAGCTCGACAACAAAGAAAAAGAGCAGCAAGCGCAACAGCAATTTACCCAGCTGTGGGCCTCGGCTGAAGCACAAGCCTACCTGACGCAACTGAAACAACAACTGAAGGCTGAAATTTTGATTCCTAAGCCCAACAGGGCTGCAAGCAAAACCCAAGCCACGGCTGAAAACTCGTGATGGGCTGGGTTATAATTTAGCCCTACGGTGGCTGTAGCTCAGTTGGTAGAGTCCAGGATTGTGATTCCTGTTGTCGTGGGTTCGAGCCCCATCAGCCACCCCA
>CAIWWN010000186.1 GCA_903916355.1 uncultured Burkholderiales bacterium
ACTGGAACGTGCCCGTACCGAGATACGCCGCAGTTGGCGTGAAACATGTGAGCTTAACAAGGCGCATCCAAAGGCCGCCGAACTGTTCGACCCCGATAAGTTACCTGCTTTTCATGATCCTTTTGCCGGTGGCGGTGCACTGCCACTTGAGGCACAACGCCTAGGACTGGAGAGCTATGCCAGTGACTTGAACCCGGTTGCAGTGACCATTAACAAGGCCATGATCGAGATTCCACCCAAGTTTTCCGGTTGCCCACCCGTAGGGCCTGCGCAAGAAATAAAGGGAAAAACTAGCCACGAGATGTTCACTAAGCAATGGACGGGCGCACAGGGCCTTGCCGAAGACGTGCGTCGCTATGGAGCGTGGATGCGAGAGCAGGCTAAGCAGCGTATTGGTCACCTGTACCAGCCGGTGACCTTACCCGCTGAAATAGGTGGCGGGGAGGCCACAGTTATTGCCTGGCTGTGGGCGCGCACCGTAAAAAGCTCCAACCCTGCTTTCAGCCATGTGGACGTGCCGCTAATCAGCACATTTGTCTTATCCGGCAAAACGGGTAATCAGGTCTATGTGCAGCCAGTGGTTGAGGGCGATGGCTATCGTTTTGAGGTGCGCAGGGGCACTCCGCCGGATAGTGCAAATGCCGGGACTACAGCGGGAAAACGCGCCGGTTTCAATTGCGTTATGTCGGGTTCACCCATGGACTACAAGTACATCCGTATTGAAGGAAGTGCCGGACGTATGGGCGCAAAACTCATGGCCATCGTGGCCGACGGCCCGCGCGGGCGGGTATATCTGTCACCCACGCCAGAGCAGGAAGCAATAGCCCTGCAAGCGCAGCCCACTTGGAAGCCCGAGACCCCTTTGCATGGCAAATGCCGGGTCAATGTCTCGAACTACGGTATGGACGTTTATAGTGACCTCTTCACTCCTCGCCAGCTAGTCGCGCTGACCACGTTTTCTGATCTTGTGCCCGAAGTCATTATTCGCGTTCGCGCTGACGCATTGGCCGCCAACATGCCCGACGATGGCCGAGGGTTAGACGCATGCGGTACCGGGGCAACAGCATATGCAGAGGCTGTCGGGATGTACTTGGCATTTGCTTTGGACAAAGTTGCTGACCGTGGGTCGTCTATTGCTCGTTGGGACCCAACCCCAACGCAAAGCGGAGTCATCAACGCATTTAGCCGTCAGGCACTGCCGATGACCTGGGATTTCGCAGAGTCCAATCCCCTTGGCGATGCTTCGGGAAACTTAGTTAGCGCAGCTGACTTAGTAGCAAAAGCGCTGCTGGTTAGCGCACCAAAAGTTCCAGGTAAAGCCCAGCAAGCTGACGCCCAAACCCAAAACATCAGCGAGGCCAAGGTCGTTTCTACTGACCCGCCCTACTACGACAATATCGGTTACGCCGACCTTTCAGACTTTTTTTACGTCTGGCTGCGCAAAAGCTTAAAGCCGATTTTTCCAGAACTTTATGCCACGTTAGCCGTACCCAAGGCGGAAGAGCTGGTCGCCACCCCTTATCGTCACGGTGGTAAAGCGGAGGCAGAAGCCTTCTTTCTGGATGGCATGACCAGCGCCATGCACAATTTGGCAGCGCATGCTCATCCAGCTTTTCCGGTCACTATCTATTACGCCTTCAAGCAGGCAGAAACGAAGGAAGAGGCGGGCACACACAGCACTGGCTGGGAGACATTTTTGGATGCAGTATTGCGAGCAGGCTTTGCACTGACCGGCACATGGCCAATGCGTACGGAACTTGGAAATCGCATGATTGGCTCGGGTGCAAATGCGTTAGCTTCAAGCATTGTGATGGTCTGTCGGCCGCGCGCTGACGATGCCCCTACAGTCAGTCGCCGCGAATTCATCAGAGCGCTGAACGCTGAGTTACCTAACGCTCTGGACGAAATGACGAGAGGGGGCGTCAACTCTCCCGTTGCCCCGGTGGACCTAAGCCAGAGCATTATTGGACCAGGGATGGCTATCTTCAGCGGTTACGCTTCGGTACTCGAAGCCGATGGCAAGCCAATGTCCGTGAAGACCGCATTGCAGTTGATAAACCGGTTTCTCGCTGAGGATGACTTCGACCATGACACTCAGTTCTGCCTGCACTGGTTCGAGCAGCAAGGGTGGGCAACCGGTCGCTTTGGCGAGGCAGATGTGCTTGCCCGTGCGAAGGGCACCAGCGTTGCGGGTCTGCAGGCGACGGGCGTTGTTCAGTCCGGCAAAGGTGATCTACGTCTGCTGCGCTCGAACGAGCTGCCACGCGACTGGTCCCCCGAGACAGACGCTCGGCTGCCGATTTGGGAGGCGCTGCACCACTTGATCCGCGCGCTGAATCAGGACGGTGAGCCGGCAGCCGGTTCATTGTTGGCTCGCATGCCAGACCGGGCGGAGCCGATTCGTGCCCTGGCCTACCGGCTCTACACAATGTGTGAACGCAAGAGTTGGACGGACGACGCCCGAGCCTACAACGAGCTTGTCACTGCCTGGAGCGGCATTGAACTAGCCGCTGGCGAATCTGGCGTGGTCGGCTCACAGGCTCAACTAGACATCTGATCGGGGAACCACCATGACGTTAAAACCCTGGCGCGAAGTTGCCGTACCGCACGAGGATGTGCTTAAGGGCACGTTCCAGCAGGCTGAGTTTGCGGCTGACCTGTCGCGTGTGCATGAGGGAACAGCGACGGACGAGTACCAAAATTCGGCGCTGTTCTTCCAGCGCACCTTCATCACGGAGGGTATGCGCTTGCTGCTGGAGTCAGTAGTGAAACGCCTCTCGGGCAAAGGTGGCGACCCAGTCATCCAGTTGCAAACCGCCTTCGGCGGCGGCAAGACGCATACGATGCTGGCGGTCTATCACTTGGCCAAGGGTGAGGTGCCGGCCAGCGACTTGCAAGGCGTCGCGTCTATTCTGGACTCAGCGCAGATCACGGAGCTACCCCGCGCTCGCGTCGCAGTGCTGGACGGCATTAAGTCATCGCCCAACCAACCCATCAAGCGCGATGAGCTAATCGTACGCACGTTGTGGGGTGACCTCGCGTGGCAGTTGGGCGGCGCGGAAGGCTACGCCCTAGTGGCCGATGCCGACGCGTCGGGAACTTCGCCAGGCAAGGCGGTGCTGGAGACTCTACTGGCGCGGTGTGCGCCATGCGTGCTCCTTATCGACGAGCTGGTGGCGTATGTCCGCCAGTTCGAAGAAGGCAAGGCTCTCACCGG
>CAIWWN010000187.1 GCA_903916355.1 uncultured Burkholderiales bacterium
GATAACACCAACAAGGCGCTGTTGTTCCGCGCCGATATTTTGAACTTGCATCGCTTGGACGATGCCAGCTTGGAGTCACTGCTTGAGCGCTTGGACAACAGTGAGTTGGATGAATACGCTGATATTGCCACGTTGATCGGGATCGAATTTGATGAGAATACCGAGTGGGGTCAGCTGACCGTTCTCGAGTTGAAGCTATTGATCCATCTGGCTTTGCAGCAATTTGAAGAGGCACAGGAGCTCACGGGGGCCTTCTTGCAGTTCAACGACAACACGGTTGAGCGCAGATTGTTTTACCAAGCCGTGAAGGTGGTGCTGGAAGTGTTGCTTGATGCAGAACTGGAGCTGGAAGACTATGCGCTCAATTTCCGTCGCATGTTTGGTGATCCTCGAATGGACGCCGTCATGGGGTCAGTGGATGGCAGCGTTCGCTTCTTCGGGCTGACGCCAACGAGCATGAAACTCGAAGGGCTCGACAGGCACCACCGCCTGATCGACAGCTACAAAAAACTGCATGCAGCGCGCGTCCATGTGGCGGCTGGCACTGGCAACGCCAATGCGGTTGAAGCGTTGAGGGCATTTGTGAAGCCAGCCTGAACGACTGGGGTCAATACTCGGCTGCAGAAGGATTCCGTTAAACTGAATGGCACAGGTCAGGCCTCGTCGTTTGCGGACCTGAACATGACAAGTAAAAAATTGGAGACACCATGATTCGAACAATACTCCTTGGTAGCGTGGCCTTGGCTGCGTTGGTCGCCTGCAGCACTTTCACCCCATCGCAAGTCTCGGTGGATCAGTATGTGGACGATGCCCGGCGGATCGCTGGTGAGGACTTGAAGTTTCTCATGCCCGTCTGCAATCCCCAGCCTGCTGTCCGCGCTGTGCCTAGCCAAGCCATGGACGAGTCGCTGGCCAAACTCATCAACCAGCCACCGCCCGAACCCGGACAGGCTTTCGACAACCTTTATTACGTGGGCTCGGCTTGGGTCAGTGCCTGGGTGCTGAAGACGAGCGAAGGTTTGATCCTCATCGATGCGCTGAATAACGCAAAAGAGGCCGCCGACCTCATTGAGGGCGGCATGCGTCGCTTGGGGCTGGATCCGGCGCAGATTCGCTATGTACTCGTCACACATGGGCACGGTGACCATTACGGTGGCGCGCAGATGATCGCTGAGCGCTACGGTGCCCGCATCGTGGCCAGCGAAATCGATTGGCAGATGATGGAAACCGGCCTGGAGTTTGACTCCAAGCTGTGGGACCGCCCGCCCAAGCGCGACATTGCTGTGCGAGATGGTGAAACCCTCACTTTGGGCGACAGCACTGTGCGTTTCATGATCACGCCTGGCCATACCTTGGGTACCATTTCGCCCGTGTTTGACGTGCGCGATGGCGGCCAAATGCACAAGGCCATGATCTGGGGGGGCACTTCATTCAACTTTGGCCGCGACATGGGGCGCCTGGACGGCTACATCGCACAAACTGAACGTATGCGTGAGCTGGCGTCGAAATGGGGCATTGACGGTCCTTTGAGCAATCACCCCGGCTTCGACGGCACGGTGGCCAAGCTCAAGGCACGCGCAAATGCTGCACCTGGCTCCAACCCCTTCGTCAGTGGTCAGTCTGTTGTTGACCGGGCAATGCGTGTACTCAATACCTGCGCACGTGCTCAAAAAACGCGATTTCTGCTCACTGCGCAGGCTGGGGCTGAAAATATTTACGCTGCAGCCGTGGGTGTGCAAGACCAGAGGGGTTCTCACCATGACGATGATGACCATGTCCACGCAGGAATCCTTGCGTTGGGCAACATCAATCACGCACCGCCCATCGCATTTCCTTTCAGCGTTGACACGCCAGCGCCAGTGGGGCTGACTGTCCATAGGGCGCCCTGAGTCATAGCGCCGAGCATCCAACCTGGGGGGCTGAGCTTGGGGGCGGTTTTATCCTTTATCAATTCACATGGATGATCAGGCTGAATATGTTGAAAATTGGCACTTTATTTTCATTCGCGCTTCTCACTTCGGCCTGTTTGTGGACACCAGGGGCTTATGCAGCCACAGACATCGCGCTCAAAACAGCTGCTGAGAATGCGCAACCTCAATTCATCGAAAGTCTGCGTGAAATGGTGATGATTGAGTCGGGTAGTGGGGACTTGAAGGGCCTGGCACAAATGGCCAACGTGGTCGAGTCGCGATTGAAAGCACTTGGCTTTGCCACCCAGCGCCACAAAACAACCACCGGCGCTGGCGCTGACATGGTGGTGGGTAAATTACAAGGCCAGGGCCAGAAAAAATTCATGCTGCAAGCCCACATGGACACCGTTTACCAAACAGGCATCCTGAACACTCAGGGCTACAAAGTGGATGGCAATCGAATCTATGGCCCCGGCATTGCGGACGACAAGGGCGGCATTGCCGTGATTCTGCACAGCCTGGCCATCCTCAAAGAGCGCGCTTGGAAAGACTATGCCCAGCTCACTGTGATGTTCAATCCTGATGAAGAGGTGGGTTCTATCGGCTCAGGGGAGCTGATTTCCCAATTGGCTGATCAACACGATGTGGTGCTGTCCTGCGAGCCGACAGCGGCCAAATCAGTTGCCAAAAACGAAGCTGTGCTTTTGGGGGCCAGCGGCGCTACGCGCATTGACATGCACGTAACCGGAAAGGCATCGCATGCGGGAGCCGCCCCCGATTTAGGCCGCAACGCTTTGGTCGAGCTGAGTCATCAAATTGTGCAAACGCGCGATGCCTACAAAAGCATCCCCGGGGTGCAACTGAATTGGACGATTTCTCAAGCCGGCACCGTGCGCAATCAAATTCCCGACAAAGCCATGGCTTCTGCCGATGTGCGCACAACATTGCCAGGCGCTGCTGAACAATTGCAAGCGGCTTTGCAAAACACGGTCAATACGCAAAAGCTGATTCCTGAAACGGAAACCCGGGTCACCCTGCTCGCTGGCCGACCACCGTACCAGGGCGGAACCAAAGCCATGGCATTGGCAGTGAAGGCGCAAACCATTTACCAAGAACTGGACCGAAAGCTTGACATCGTTCCTATGACCGGGGGAGCAACCGATGCGGCATTTGCTGCGCGCTCGGACAAAGCGGCAGTCATCGAAAGTTTTGGATTAGCGGGTTGGGGTTACCACGCTAAGGACGAATATATTGAAGTTGACTCCATCGTTCCAAGGTTGTATTTGATGACCCGTATGCTGATGGAATTGGGTAAGCAGTGACCAGGCCATGAGTGTGACTGCTTTTTAAAATCGTCCAGACTTGCTAGATCGGGTGCAACGTCGGCAGTCGAATCAGCTGTGCGTTGAACGTTCAGGCCCTCCAGGCCCTTACAAACCCCGCTGCCTGCGCCCGCACTTGTTCTGCGCTGCGCCCCGGCGAGTACAAGGCAGAGCCCAAGCCCAAGCCGCTGGCCCCTGCCACGCGGTAGGCGGCCATGTTGTCAGGTGTGATGCCGCCCACCGGCATCAGGGCGGCTTCCTTGGGCAGCACGGCGCGAAGGGCTTTGACAGTGGCGGGCGAAATCATTTCGGCCGGGAACAGTTTGAGGCCATGCGCACCGGCGGCCAGTGCAGCAAAGGCTTCGCTGGGTGTGGCCACGCCGGGCAGCGCCACCATGCCCAGTGCCAGGGCTTGCGCGACCACGGCGGGGTTGAAGTTGGGCGAGACGATCAAGCGGCCGCCGGCGGCATGCACGTCTTTGACTTGCTGCACGTTCAGCACCGTGCCGGCGCCGATCAAGGCTTGCGGAAATTGCTGGGTCAACGCGGCAATGCTCGGCAAAGGTTCGGGCGAATTCAGCGGCACTTCGATCAGGGCAAAGCCGCTGTCCACCAGCGCCTGGCCAATCGACGGGGCCTCAGCGGGCGTGAGGCCGCGCAAGATGGCAATGAGTGGCAACTGAGCCATGGCCTGGGCCAGGGCTTGCGTGGGGTCAAAGAGGGTCATGCGAAATCCATTGACGTGGCGTCAAAACATGTGAGGGGTCAGCCCAAAGGACGCCAACCCAGAAGAAGCCAGGGCAAACAGGCCGGCCCAAGTGGCCTGTGCGCCCCAGCTTTGGCTGGCAATGTTCAGGTGCCGCAGGGCCAAGGTGTAGCGCAAGGTCAGGGCGTCGCTGCCGATCAAGATCACAGGTCCGGCATCGTTTGAAACGGCTTGGCTGAGCAGTTCTTCACCGATCAACAGGCCTGACAAATAACTGGGCAAGGCGGCAGCGGGCAGGCGCTCAAACAAGCCCAGCGTGCGTACGGCAAACAGGCTGTGCAGCAGGCTGCTGCCTTGTTGGCTGTTCGCAATGCCTTGCAAAAAAGTGTCGGGATCAAACGCACCGTTGACGTCCAGCGTTTTGGCCAAGATGGAGTGCTGACTCAGCAAGGCATACATCTCGCCCGTCATGTAAGTGCTGAACTGCGTCACGCGCCCGCTGTGCACCTGCACCCATTTGCTGTGCGTGCCGGGCAACACCAGGGTGGCGCTGTCACGTCGGGCCAATTGCAGGGCGCCAAAAATTTGCACTTCTTCGCCGCGCATCACATCGGGGGTGTTGAGCGCGTCTGTGGCTATGCAGCTCAAGCCCGGCACCAGCGCGATGCGGCCAGGCTCTAACCACAGCAGGTGCTGGCCGAGTTCGGTAAAACCGGCCGGGCAAGGGCAGTAGGGCGCTTCTTGCCAGCCTTGGCGGCTGCCGGCCATGCCTGAGATCAGGCAACGCCGATGCGGCTCGGCCATCCAGTCGCCAAAGCACTGTGCAAA
>CAIWWN010000188.1 GCA_903916355.1 uncultured Burkholderiales bacterium
ACCGCATTGCAGGAAGTCCGCGAACAGGAGCGTTCGCGTATTTCCCGCGAATTGCATGACGAGTTGGGCCAAAAACTCACGGGTTTGAAATTGGACTTGTCGTGGTTGGGCAGTCGCCTGAAAGAGGGGCGTGTCGCCGATCCGGCCAAGGTGGATGAGATGCGGCACTTGCTTGACGAGACGATCGCTTCGGTGCGCCGCCTTTCGACCGAGCTGCGGCCCTTGATTTTGGATGACCAGGGCTTGGGTGAGGCCGTAGCTTGGCAAGCCCGTGAGGTCACTAAGCGCAGCGGATTGGCGATTGCCGTGGACATGCCCGCCGCCGCGTTGGTGCATCAAGACGCCTTGGCCACCGCCTTGTTTCGCATTACCCAGGAGTCGATGACCAATGCCGTGCGCCATGCCCATGCCACGCATCTGTCCATCCGTTTGACCGCCGACGCCGACGCCCTGCGTTTGCAGGTGAGCGACAACGGTGATGGTTTTGATGTGAACGTCAAGTCGCCTGGCATTGGCTTGGTCAGCATGCGCGAAAGGGCTGTGGCCATGGGCGGGCAATTCAGCATCGTCAGTGCACCTGGCCAAGGGGTGGTCATTGCGGTGGTCGTACCCTTTGATTCGGCTGTGTTTCAAGGAGATGCGTTGTGAAATATGAAGTGCTGGTGGCCGATGACCACGCCATCATTCGCGATGGCTTGAAAAAAATACTCGCCGACACCGACGATTTGGTGGTGGCCGGTGAAGCCAGCAATGGCCACACCGTGATGGAGCAGGTCAAGCAACGCGATTGGGATTTGTTGGTTCTGGATCTGTCGATGCCGGGGCGTCATGGTTTGGAGTTGATCAAATTGCTCAAGGCCGAACGACCTAAATTGCCCATCTTGATTTTCAGCATGCACCAAGAGGAGCAATTTGCGGTACGCGCGTTTCGGGCCGGCGCCTCAGGTTATTTGTCCAAAGAGGGTGACAGTGATTTGATTTTGCCCGCCATGCGCAAGGTGGCCGCAGGCGGGACCTACATCAGCCCCAAAGTGGCCGAGTTGCTGGCAACCGATATCTCGCCCAACAGCCAGGCCTTGCCGCACACCTTGCTGTCAGACCGCGAGTACGAGGTGTTCAGTCGCATCCTGAAGGGTGTGTCGCTCACGGAGATCGCAGCAGAATTGTCTTTGAGCATCAAAACAGTCAGTACGCACAAATCGCACATCCTGATCAAGATGGGCATGACCTCGCAGGTCGAGTTGGTGCGCTACGCAATTGAATACCACCTGATGGAAGACCTCGGTCGCTAGGTGCATTCCGAGGGAGAGTAGGAATAATCCTACCCCGATTTTCATCGCCTTCTGATAGCGATTTCACGCTGCAAGTCACAGAATCACTTCATGTTTTTGGCTATATCGAATTAGTCAATTTAAGTGTTTCAACGACAAGGTGAAGAAGATGACAAACAGCTTGAAAATGATCACCAGCGCCCTGCTGGTCAGCGCCTCCTGGGTATTGATGGTGCCTTGTGCGCATGCAATAGATGAAGAGGCGGCACGTGGCTTGGCCAAGCAAAACAACTGCTTCAAATGCCACGCCATCGAAAAAGACAAAGACGGCCCAGCTTACAAAAAAGTCGCTGAAAAGTACAAAGGCAAGGCCACTGCCGAAGCCCATTTGGTTGAGCACATCACCTCTGGCGAAAAAGCCAAATTTCCGGATGGCCATGAAGAGGAGCACAAGATTGTGAAAACCTCACCCCCCAAAGACATGGCCCAAATTAAAAATCTGGTGCAGTGGATCTTGGCGCAATAAAGCCATCGATTGACCCTCCATTCCATTTGGGAACTCACATGAAACGCATTCAACAAATTTTGGCCAGCATGCTGTTGCTGGCGTCCTTGATGGCCTCTGCCGGGGCCATGGCGGCTGACAACAAGCTGCCAGATCTGACTGGCGCCAGTCCGAAGGCCGTGGTGGCTCAAGAGGCTTTGAAAAAAGATGCCTTGTGCACCAAGTGCCATGATGAATCCGAAAACGCGCCAGTGCTGTCTTTGTACCAAACCAAGCACGGCGTGCGTGGCGATGCCCGCACGCCCACTTGCCAATCGTGCCACGGTGCCAGCGACAAACACATCAAGGGCGACCCCAGTGTGAAGGGTCGCGCAGCACCTGATGTGGTGTTCAAAAAAGGTGCGTTCAAGCAGTCCGAAGACAAAGAGCGCGCCGGTCAGTGCCTGACTTGTCACCAAGACAACAAACGCAACAACTGGGACGGCGGCAAACACCAAACCAGTGGCGTGGCTTGTAACGACTGCCACCAGGTGCACCGTCCTGCTGACAATGTCTTGAATAAAAAGACCCAAACTGAAGTCTGCTACACCTGCCACAAAGAGCAGCGTGCGGACAGCAAAAAAATCTCGCACCACCCACTGGAAGAAGGCAAAGTGGCTTGCGCAGATTGCCACAATCCGCACGGCTCTACCGGTCCCAAACTTCTGAAAAAGAACACCGTGACCGAGACCTGCTACCAGTGCCATGCTGAAAAACGCGGCCCCTTCTTGTTCGAGCACCAGCCCGTGACGGAAGACTGTGCCAACTGCCACACACCGCACGGCTCCAACATCGCACCGTTGTTGAAATCTCGCGCTCCCTTTCTGTGTCAAGAGTGCCATGACGGCACCCATGCCAGCGGCACACCTGCTGGTGTGAACACCGCGGGCTTCCAAGGTGGCTTGGCTACCCGCAATGCAGCAACGCCTTCAGTCGCTCAATTCCCAAGCAAAAACTTGGTGGGTCGTGCCTGTACCAACTGCCACAGTCAAGTTCACGGTAGCAACAGCCCCGCTGGCGGCTACTTGCAACGCTGATGTCCAAAATTGGAGAAGCATATGAAAATAAGTCAATACTCCCTACGGCTCACTCCTGTGGCCATGGCTGTGGCCATGACACTGGTGACCTTTTCTGCCTACGCTGACGATGAAGAGATCGCAGCCCTGACACAGCCATCCAACACCGTTGAAATCGGCGTGATCCATTTGTCGCAAGATGCCGCCAAATTTGGCGAATACACGGGCCTGAACAAGGCCGGCACATCGATGGTGGGCAATGTGGATCTGCGCGGAGGCCGCGCCTACAGTGACCGCGAAAATGGCGGCACCCAGCGTTGGTCTCTTAAGGCCAACGACATGGGCCTGACCTCACGCTCCTTGAACGCCACCACCAGTGAGCAAGGTGAGTGGTCGTTGGGCCTGAGTTATGACGAACTGCGCCATAACTTGTCCAACGGGTACCAGACGCCTTACCAGGGCACGATGGGCGGCAATCTGTACACTTTGCCCACAGGTTTTGGTTTGGTGACGACCACGGGTACAGGCGCGCCGGGCACCAACGTGCTGACGGCCGGGCAACAAGCGGCTTTCCAGAACATGGACATTGCGACGACACGTAAAAACACGGCGCTGAATGCAGGGCTCAGCATCAATTCCCGCTTGAGTCTGAATTTTGACTACAACCACCTGGACCAGTCGGGTGCCAAACTCATGGCCTTTGGCGCTTCTGGTGTCGGTGGCGTGAACGGGGAGGTGGTGTCGATCCTGCCCATGCCCACCAATTACAAAACGGATACTGTTAACTTGGCGCTGCATTGGAAGGGTGATCAATCGCACCTGAGTGTCGGGTACTTCGGTTCGTTCTTCCGCAACGACTACGACCG
The DNA here is from genome assembly GCA_903916355.1 of uncultured Burkholderiales bacterium. GTDB lineage: Bacteria > Pseudomonadota > Gammaproteobacteria > Burkholderiales > Burkholderiaceae_C > Limnohabitans_A. The sequence continues at coordinate 3,698 of CAIWWN010000188.1, forward strand.
TGTCAATTTCCAAGCTTATGCGGGTACCCCACCCACGGGTGGATCGTTGCCCATGCAAGTCATGTCCATGGCGCCAAATAACGACTTCAATCAGTTGAATCTTTCGGGTGGCTACACCTTGGCACCGAAGACGAAATTGGTGGGCAATTTGTCTTACGCGCAGAACACCCAAAACAGCAATTTTGTAGCGCCCGAGGCGGGCACCATGGTGACCGCCATGCCTGTGACCTCGCTCAATGGCAAGGTGGTGAATACCCATGCCGATTTGAAGTTGACTGATCAGACCACCACACAGCTGACGCTGATGGGTGGCTTCAAATACGACGAGCGTGACAACCAGACGGCGTCACATTTGTACAACTTCAATGCCATCAGTGGCGGCAATACGGCCAATTATCCCAATACCCCACTGAGTACCAAAAAGACGCAGCTGGAATTGGCGGGTGATTACAAGATCAAACCCGGTCAAGTGTTCCATGCGGGCTACGTGCACGAGGATCTGAACCGTTGGTGCAACAATTACGCCGTGGGTACGTCCACCACGCCAGGTGCCGCAGGGTACTATCCCGCAGGGACCAATTGCGTGGTGGCCAAATCGAGCAAGGATGACCGCATCGATACCAGCTACCGCATGAAGTTCACCGAAGATGTGGATTTCAAACTGGGCTATGGCTACAGTGACCGCACCACCAGCAATGATCCTTTGGCGATCGCCGCGTTCATCAGCCAAAACGGCGCAGTGCCGGGTCCTGTACCCGCCACTGGCAACACCACCATCCGCGGTCAGAATGCGGGTGATTTCTACGGCTTTTCGCCATTCTTTGATGGCAGCCGTATTCAGCATGCCGTCAAAACCAGCATGAACGTGCAAGCCACAGAACAATTGCAATTGACCTTCGGTGGTCGCTACACCTATGACAAGTACGGCAGCACTTACGGCGTACAAAACGGCAATACCTGGAGCCTGAACCTGGATGCGGCCTACAGTTACAGCGAGAAGGGTTCCTTGTATGCCTATGCCACAGAGCAACACCGTCAGCGTGATCTGACCGATGTGCAGCGCTATTCCACAACGGCCGCTGCGGCCTCTGCAACAGCTTTGTCTAGCCCGTCTACGGCCACTTGGAGCAACCAACTGTCTGACGAAGATCTGACCTTGGGCGTGGGCGTCAAACAGGCCGGTCTCTGGGGCGGCAAACTGGAGCTGTCCGCCGATGCTTCGCATTCGGTGGGCAAGGGGGTCTACAACACAGCGATCAACTACGCAGGAGCCACCACCGGCGGTTTGACCTGTTCGGCTGCACAGATTTTGTCGTGTGGTCAGCTGCCCGACATCAAGAGCACCATGTCTCAGTTGAAATTGACCGGCGCTTACCAAGTCGACAAAAAGACCAAAGTCATGTTGCGTTATGTTTACCAGCACCTGACCAGTTCTGATTACTACTACAACGGTTACCAGTACGGCACTTCACCTTCCGGTTTGATGCCCACCAACCAACAAGCGCCTAACTACAACGTGAATGCAGTGGCTGCGACGCTGGTGCACACCTTCTGATCCTGCTCCATCAATCCATCCTGAAGAGACCAAGCTATGTCCAATGACCATCCCGGTTTTTTAAAACGAGTCTGGAACGCCTTGAAAAAGCCCAGCGCGAAATACTCGATCTTGGCGATTTCATCCGTGTCCTTTGTGACCGGTATCATTTTCTGGGGTGGTTTCAACACCGGCATGGAAATGACCAACACCTTGGAGTTTTGTATCACCTGCCACGAGATGCGCGATAACGTCTACAAGGAATACAAAGAAACCATCCACTACAGTAACCGCACGGGCGTTCGCGCCATTTGCTCGGATTGCCATGTGCCCAAGGACTGGGTGCACAAGATGATTCGCAAGTCACAAGCCAGTTTTGAGGTGTGGGGCAAGATCACCGGCTCCATTGACACCCCAGAGAAGTTTGAGGCCAAGCGCATGAAGTTGGCCAGCCACGAATGGGCGCGCATGAAGGAGAGCAATTCTCGTGAATGCCGCAATTGCCACAACTTCGATGCCATGAGTTCGGAGTTGCAAAAGCAAACGCCTTACAAAAAGCACATGAAGGCCAAAGAAGAGGGTAAAACCTGTATCGATTGCCACAAGGGCATTGCGCACCAGTTGCCCAAAGAGTACGAAGAACCTGACGAATAAACGTCAAAACCATCAAACCCGGCCATTGCCGGGTTTTTTATTGACTTGCGTCAATACCTGGGATGCTCAGACGCGCATGATCCAAGTCATATGTTGTGTCAGTAGTGTCCGGTTAAAAAGTGAACAAATTCAACTGCTTAGCGCAGTCAGGTGGTTCGGTTGTGTAAGCATCGGTCTGCAAGGCGCA
>CAIWWN010000189.1 GCA_903916355.1 uncultured Burkholderiales bacterium
CGCGGATGTGGACTGGCAAATTGCGATGATGCCGGGCAAGCGCAAAGCTTTGGACAAAACGCGAATCAGCAACGCACTGACGGATCAGCTTGAAAAGCTCAAGGCCGGCATCCGCGCCAAGGTGGAGCACCCGTTTCGAGTGATTAAGTGTCAGTTCGGGCATCGCAAGACGCGTTACCGGGGTTTGGCCAAAAACACCAGCCAGCTGCTGGTGATGTTTGCGCTGTCCAACTTGTGGATGGTGCGCAAGCGAATGATCCAGGGGCTGCAGGCATGAGTGCGCCTGCAGCATGGGCGAAGGCCCGAAAACAGGCCCTAAGGGGCCGAAAGCGGGGGAAATTGGCGAGGAATTTAACGCTGGTTTCACCATATGAACATTCGAGCATCAACTCGCGCTTTGGCGGGGGTTATGCAGACCTTCCTTAAGCCAATGCTGTTGAAATCCGCTGCAGTCAGCGTCACCGTGTTGTCTGCGGCAGCCAAAATAATGTTGTTCGCAATCACAGCTAAAGCATTGAGCTTGGCGATGGTGTTCACATCCGTGGTCAAGTGTGTCTTCACAATGTCATTGAGCAGCAACATGCCGTTGCCTGTGGGCAAAGGCGTCAGACCCAACTGTGCGTAGTCAGCCGAGGTCGGATCGTCGGTGGTGGTGTCAGCCGCAGCGCCGTTGGCTTTGTTCCAGACCTTCAGGTAGGCATCGACCACCAATTGGGCACTGGCCACAGTTGCAGTGCCTAATGGCTTGAGCACCGTGTTCATCGCGGCGGCCATGGTGTTGTCCAGCACCCCGGTGATGCCGGCGTCCGTGTAGTCTTTTAAAACAGGGGTCGACACCACGGCGGTACTCGACGCATTGATGTAGGTGTTAATTTTGCTGAGTGCCGTTGTACTGGCGCTGGACGCCGAGCTGGAAGAACTGCCCGAAGCCACCGCCCCCACCAGCAAAGCCCCGCCCACCCACACCACCGGTGAGCTGAGCGACCACATGCCACCATCGTCAATGCCCGGGGCCACCCAAGTTATTAAACCGTCATCTGAAGCCGAAAGGGCGGCAGCGGTGTCTGTTTTAAAAACCACCAATGCCCCGGCTTTCCCTGTTGTCGCCAAGGCGCTGCTGGTCTGCACATCGGCGTAGTTTTGGAGTATCAGATGGGTGTTTTTTTCGTCTGAACCGTCAATCACCACATGCAAGTCGCTGCCCACAAAATGTGTCTTGATCTTGGCCAGCGGTTTAGCCCCGCTTTCATCTTGCAGCATATAGGTCAGGTCTGCATCGGCCTTCAATGTGAGCGGTATCACGCCTTTGCCCAGCCCCGTTGCAATCTGTTTGCGTTGGATCGTGACGCCGTTTTTGACAATCTTCAAAGAGTAGATATTGGACATGGGGTGATGAATTTTAAAAAAATGAAACGATTCAATTGGTTTTCTTAAGTGCCAAAATTAATTTTATTGAATTTTAAGCCGACTATTTGAAAATGAATTCTTAAGTTACACAAATTAGCAAAATATATTAACCCCTATCAACCCCTGAGTCCAGAACATTCAGTACCGACAGAACATTCAGTACCGCGCCGTATTTCAAAGCACAGAATCAAAACCGGGGGCAGGCCATCAACCCACTGGTCATAATGGCGGCCATGCCCGCCTTTTCTTTTGAAGCTCTGCAATCCGATGGTGTGACCCGCAAAGGGGTGATCGAGGCCGACAGCGTCAAGTCAGCCCGCTCCCAGCTGCGGGCCCAGCAGCTGGTGCCCTTGAATGTGGCTCCTCTGGCTGTTGACACCCCGCAAAGCGAAACCCCTTGGTGGAACCGCTCCATTGGCGGCGGTCGTGCCTTCAGCGCCTCGGCCCTCACGGTCTGGACCCGCCAACTGGCCGGATTGGTCAGCAGCGGACTGCCGTTGGAACGGGCCCTGGCGGCGTTGAGCGAAGAAGCCGAAGAAGAAAAACAGCGCCATTTGGTGGCCAGCATCCGCGCCGAGGTGAATGCCGGCTCCAGCCTGGCCCGTGCGCTGGGCTTGCATCCGCGCGAGTTCTCGCTGATTTATACCGCGGTGATCGGTGCAGGCGAGCAAGGCGGTCACCTGAGCCAGGTGCTGGAGCAACTGGCCGACGATCTGGAAGATCAGCAAAACCTCAAAGCCAAATTGATTGGCGCTTCGCTGTATCCGGCCATCGTCTCCTTGGTGGCCTTGGCGATTGTGATTTTTTTGCTCACCTCCGTGGTGCCGCAGGTGGCCGGCGTGTTTGCGGGCAGCAAGCATGAGTTGCCCTGGTTGACCCGCGCCATGCTGGCCGTCAGCGACAGGGTGCGCCATGACGGCTGGATCATGCTTTTGTTGGTAGCCCTGGGGGTAGGCAGCTTGCGCATGGCCTTGAAACGAGACGCCTTCAGGCTGCGCTTTGATGCAGCTTGGCTGCGCTTGCCCCTGATTGGCCGATTGGCCACCGGCTATAACGCAGCCCGCTTTGCCGGCACGCTGGGCATGCTGGCCAGCGCTGGGGTGCCCATTTTGAAGGCGCTGCAAACCGCGGCCGAGACCTTGTCGAACCGGGCCATGCGCTCCGATGCGCTGGAAGCCTTGGTCTTGGTGCGCGAGGGCGCGCCGCTGGCCATGGCCTTGTCGCAAAAGAAAAGGTTTCCGGGTCTGCTGCCGATGTTTGCCCGTCTGGGCGAGCAAACCGGTCAACTGCCTTTGATGCTGCAACGCGCGGGCAAACAACTGTCGACCGAGGTGCAGCGCCGGGCGCTGGCCTTGGCCACCATATTGGAGCCGCTCTTGATTGTGGCCATGGGCGGTGTGGTGATGGTGATGGTGTTGGCGGTGCTGATGCCCATCATCGAGCTCAACCAATGGGTCAAATAATGCGAGGTGATCTATGAGCGCGACATTAGAAGGTCAACTGGTGGTGGCGATTTCGTCACGTGCCTTGTTTGATTTTGAAGAAGAAAATCAAATCTTTGAACAAGGCGACGACCGCGCTTACATGAAGCTGCAACTGGCCCGCCTGGAAGAACCGGCCAAACCGGGCGTGGCGTTTTCACTGGTGCGCAAGCTCTTGGCGTTCAACGATGCGCAGGCGCAACGGGTCGAAGTGGTGATTTTGTCACGCAACGACCCGGTCTCTGGCATGCGGGTGTTTCGCTCGGCGCAGCACTATGGCCTGCCTATTCAGCGCGGCACCTTCACACGCGGACAGTCCCCTTGGCGCTATCTGAAGCCGCTGAACGCCAACCTGTTTTTGTCCACCCATTTGTCGGATGTACGCGCGGCCCTGGCGGCGGGCGTGCCCGCAGCGCAGGTGTATCCGCATTCGGCCCATGCCTCTGAAGCCAACCCGCACGAAGTGCGCATTGCGTTTGACGGTGACGCGGTGCTGTTTTCGGACGAAGCCGAGCGGGTGTTTCAGTCCGAAGGCCTGACCGCCTTTCAAGCGCATGAAAAAGACAAAGCCGCGCAACCCTTGTCGGCCGGGCCTTTCAAGCCCCTGCTCGCTGCCCTGCACCGCTTGCAGCAAGAAGGCACGCCGGCCATGCGCGTGCGCACCGCACTGGTCACCGCGCGCAGCGCACCGGCGCACGAGCGCGCCATTCGCACGCTGATGGACTGGCACATTGAGGTGGACGAGGCCATGTTTTTGGGTGGCCTGCCCAAAGGTGAATTTTTGAAAGAATTTGAGCCCGACTTTTTCTTTGATGACCAAACCGGTCACATCGAATCGGCGGCCTTGCATGTGCCCTCAGGCCATGTGGCCAGCGGCATTCGCAACGACTGAACCCGTTCAGTCCGACAGCACCGGCCTGCGCCCTTCGCGCCGGGCAATCCACATGGTCGACAGCAAGATCACCAAAGCCCCCAGCAAGGTCGAGTGAGTGGGCACCTCGCTGAACACCAGCCAGCCCATGAGGGAGGCCCAAACCAAGTCTAAAAAGCGCAGTGACTGGGTGGCCGAAATGTCGGCCGTATGGAAAGCCCTGGTCAGACTGTAATGCCCGGCCGTGCCCAAAACACCCGCCGCAAAGAAGGCCACCCATTGCAACAGCGTGGGGTTTTGCCAATGCATCAGGGCCATGGGAATGCTGAAAATAGAGACCGTGATCGATTGCCACAACACGATCACGCCGGGTTTTTCATAGCGCGTCAGCGCCTTGGTGATCAAGAACGAGGCCGCAAACACGGGGGATGCCGCCAGCATCACCAGGTTGTACCAACCGCCCGAGCCTTGTAAATTGGGTAACACCACCACCATCACACCCGCAAAACCGATCAAGGCCGCAATCCAGCGATCGCGGCGCATGGGCTCGCCCAAAAACCAGGCCGCACCGATCATGATGAAGATAGGCCCGGTAAAACCAATGGCCGTGATGTCGGCCATGGGGATTTTCGGCAGAGCCGTGAACCACAAAATCAAACCGACCGTGTGGACACCGCCACGCCAGAACTGGCCCTTGATATCCACGGGTTTGTACGCCGCCCAGCCATCACGCCACAAAAGCGGCAGCATGATGATCAAGCCACAAAAATAACGCAAAAATTGCGCTTCGTAGGGGTCCATCTGCAGGGTCATCACCCTGGCGATGGTGTTGAGCACAGAAAATAAAATCCCGCCCAAGGCCATCCACAGCATGCCGCGCACGGGCGACGGCCAGCTCATCATGCGCCGGTAGGTGCGCACATGGATCAGCGTCCACAAACGCTGCAAAGAGGGGGGGGTGGGGGTGCGGGGCTTCATCCGCGCAGGCCGAAGGGTTCAAAATTCACTACTTGACTGTACCCAAGCGCGACCCTGCGGGCAGTCGCTTGGGTTACCCCCGGACCCAGCGGGGGTGCTTCACTCGCTCAGTTGTTTTGCAAGGCGGCAATCCGCTCTTCGATCGGCGGGTGGGTGGAAAACAACTGGCCGATGCCGCCGGCAATGCCAAAGGCGGCCACGCTCTTGGGCAACTCGGCCGTGTGCAAACCGCCCAAGCGGGCCAAGGCATTGATCATGGGTTGCTTGCGGCCCATCAGGCTGGCCGCACCCGCATCGGCACGGAACTCACGGTGCCGGCTGAACCAGGCCACCACGATGGCGGCGGTAAAACCCAGCACGATGTCGAGCACGAAAGAGGTGACGTAGTAACCGATGCCGGGGCCGCTGTTTTGCTCGTCGTTTTTGCGCAAAAAACTGTCTACCGCGTAGCCCACGACGCGCGAGAGGAACACCACAAAGGTGTTCATCACGCCTTGGATCAAGGTCATGGTCACCATGTCGCCATTGGCAATGTGCGCCACCTCGTGCGCCAGCACGGCTTCAATTTCTTCATGGGTCATGTTTTGCAACAAGCCGGTAGACACAGCCACCAGCGCTGAATTTTTGAACGCACCGGTGGCAAAGGCGTTGGGCTCGCCCTCAAAAATGCCGACTTCGGGCATGCCGATTTGCGCCGCATCGGCCAACTTTTTCACGGTATTGACCAGCCAGGCTTGATCGGCGTTTTGCGCCTGTTCAATCACCTGCACGCCCGAACTCCATTTGGCCACGGGCTTGCTGATCAGCAGGGAAATGATGGCGCCACCAAAGCCCATGACCAAGGCATAGCCGAGCAAGGCGCCCAGGTTCAGGCCGTTGGCGGTCAAAAATCGGTTCACGCCCAGCAGGTTGGCCACCATGCCCAGAACCAGCACCACCGCCAAGTTGGTCAGGACAAACAGAACAATACGCTTCATGATGTTTTCATAATCCGCCCAACGAAGGCCAGGCGCATGACCGAATATGCGGGGACGGGCCGGCAAAATCAAGTCACCCGGTTTTATTTCCCTGAAAAATCACGGGTAAATCACACGTCATCGCCGTCCATGTGGGAGCCTTGTAGGAGCCTTGTAGCTTGCCTGCAAGCGATGGTCCGGCAGCCTAATCGCTTGCAGGCAAGCTCCTGCAAAATATCCAAGCCCAATCGCCTGCAGGCAGGCTCCTACAAAAAAACCCTGCCCTCTCTTACTGGGGCAGAAGGGATGGAGAGTGGCGCACCGGGCGAAACACCCCCTCGTCGGTATAAAAAGACGGCTCTTGGTTGGGCGGCCACCAACCCGGCACGCCGAGCACCGGCATCGGACAAAAGGGTTTGGAGGCCAATTTGTCGGCCTGCAGGTCTTGCGCGAGCCAAGCGTCTATCGCCGGCAAATCGGCCAGCCCCTGAGGCACGCGCCAGACGTGGACCGTGATCGATTTGTAGGGCTGCACCAATTTCTCCAGCGCCGCATGACCAAAAGTCAGCCAGCGGGCGTCTTTCCACATAGGGCGCAGCTCCACGAAGGCCTCTTGCCAGCGCCGCTCGGCCAGGGCTTGCCATAGCACATCGGGCGCTTGCAACAAGGCCGAGTTTTCGTCAAACACGGTGGCTGCGTCGCGCAGCGGGCCGCGCACCGCACCCACACCGGCTTGCGCTATGGCCTGGCCTTGCAACACGTTCAGGCGCTGTTTGGCCAGGGGGAAATGCATCCAGCACAGGGCGTTGAAAAAGTCGTGCAGGCCTTCCCGCGTGGGCACGCAGCGTTGGGCAAAAATGAATTCTTCGTAGGCTTGGCCTGCGGGCAACTCGGCTTGCGGCACAAAGCGCACCGGTGCACCGGTTTGCGTGTTCAACGCCTCGGGCTGCGGCATACCGCCTCGAATCAGCTGCGCCAGCGGCTCGCCCACCGCACGCCAATCGGCCAACCAGGGGGCGGACCAATCGATGTCAGCCACACCCCGCGTGAAACCAGGCGTCAGCGCAGGCGTCAGACCAAGCGCCATGGCAAAGCTTCGCCAGAGCGCAGGGGTTTGAGTTCGGTTTGGCCAAAGGCGAAGGACTCGGGCGGCATCCAGCTTTCACGGCGCAGCGTGATGGTGCTGGTGTTGCGCGGCAGGCCGTAAAAATCAGCGCCGTTGAAACTGGCAAAGGCTTCGAGCTGGTGCAGCGCGCCGGCTTGGTCAAAGGCTTCGGCGTACATCTCGATCGCCGCATGCGCGGTGTAGCAACCGGCGCAACCGCTGGCGTGTTCTTTCAGGTGGGCCGGGTGCGGCGCACTGTCGGTGCCCAAAAAGAAACGTGGGTTGCCGCTGATGGCCGCCGCCACCAAGGCTTGGCGATGGGTTTCGCGCTTGAGCACGGGCAGACAGTAGTAATGCGGGCGGATGCCGCCAATGAAGATGGCGTTGCGGTTGTAAAGCAAATGGTGGGCTGTGAGCGTGGCGCCGATGAAGCGGTCACCACCGGCCACGTACTGGGCCGCCTCTTTAGTGGTGATGTGCTCGAAGACGATTTTGAGTTCAGGAAAATCGCGGCGCAAAGGAATCAACTGCGTCTCGATGAACACCGCTTCGCGGTCGAACAGGTCAATCTCGGGCGAGGTCACCTCGCCATGCACCAGCAGCAACAGGCCTTCGCGCTGCATGGCTTCGAGCACGGGGTAGATCTTGCGCAGATCGGTCACGCCCGCGTCGCTGTTGGTGGTGGCACCGGCCGGATACAGTTTGCAGGCCACCACACCGGCGGATTTGGCGCGGGCAATTTCTTCAGGCGCAAGATTGTCGGTCAGGTACAGCGTCATCAAGGGCTCAAAGACCAGACCTGCTGGCACGGCAACCGCGATGCGCGCTTTGTAGGCCAAGGCCTGCTCTGCCGTGGTGACCGGCGGCTTGAGGTTGGGCATGATGATGGCACGGCCAAACTGGGCAGCGGTGTGCGGCACCACCGTACGCAAGGCGTCGCCGTCGCGCACATGCAAATGCCAGTCGTCAGGGCGGGTCAGGGTCAGGGTGTCGGGCTGCACAACAGCAGCGAGGGTAGGAGTAGAGGCGGTCATGCCCCTATTGTCCTCAAAATTCTCCCCAATTCAGTGGCTGAGAATTTTCGACAGAAAATCGCGCGCCCGCTCGGTTTGCGGTTGCTCAAAAAACCGGTGTGGCGGGGCCTGCTCGACGATCTGCCCTTCGTCCATGAAGATCACCCGATCGGCCGCGGCTTTGGCAAAGCCCATTTCGTGCGTCACGCACAGCATGGTGATGCCTTGCTGCGCCAGCTCGACCATCACGTCCAGCACTTCCTTGATCATTTCGGGGTCGAGCGCGGAAGTGGGTTCGTCAAACAACATGATCTTGGGTTTCAGGCACAGCGCCCGCGCAATCGCCACGCGCTGCTGCTGCCCGCCTGAGAGTTGCAAGGGGTATTTGTGCGCCTGCTCGGCAATTTTCACCCGCGCCAATTGGTGCATGGCTTGCTCTTCGGCGTCTTTTTTGGTCAACCCACCCACCCAGATGGGCGACAGCGTCAGGTTATCAAGCACCGTCAAATGCGGGAACAAATTGAATTGCTGAAACACCATGCCGACGTTTTTGCGCACCGTGTCAATCGCTTTCAGATCGTCGGCCAGCTCAATGCCATCCACCATCAAACGGCCTTGCTGGTGCACTTCCAGGCGGTTGATGCAGCGGATCAAGGTCGACTTGCCTGAACCCGAGGGCCCGCAAATCACGATGCGCTCACCGGGTGCCACGTGCAGCTCAATGTCGCGCAGCACATGAAATTGGCCAAACCATTTATTGACTTTTTCAAATGAGATGATGGGTTCGGTCATGAAAGGCTTTCAGCGTTGACGGCCGCGGTTCACCTGCAGCTCTACCCATTGGCTGTAGCGCGACATGGCAAAACAAAACACAAAGTAAATCAACGCGATGAACAGATAGGCTTCGATTTTGTAGGGCCGCCAATCGGCGTCGGAGTTCAGCGCCAGGCCCATGGCGCCGGTCAATTCGTACAGACTCACGATGGTCACCAAAGACGTGTCTTTGAAGATGGCGATGAAGTTGTTCATCAGCCCCGGCACCACCATGGCCAGCGCTTGCGGCAACACGATCAAACGCTGGGTTTGCCAGTACGACAAGCCCAGGGTGGCCGCGCCTTCAAGCTGACCTTGCGGTATGGCTTGCAAGCCACCGCGAATCACCTCGGCCATGTAGGCCGCTGCAAACAGGCTGATGCCGGCCAAAACGCGCACCAGTTTGTCGATGTTCATGCCCTCGGGCATGAACAAGGGGAACATGAAGGACGCCGTGAACAACACCGAGATCAGCGGCACGCCACGCACCAACTCGACATACACGGTGCACAGGCTGCGAATAGCGGGCAAGTTCGATCGCCGCCCCAAGGCCAGCAGCAAGGCCAAAGGAAACGCCAAGACAATCGACACGGACGAAAGCAACAGGGTCAGTGGCAAGCCACCCCACAGATCGGTCTCCACCGGTGCCAAACCCCACCAGCCACCGCCCATCAACACTGCAAACAAGGCCAACACGACCAGCCACAGCAGCGCCAAAGAGGGGCGCCAGAAAATGCGCATGCAACTCGCCACCAGCAAAGCCAGCAACAAGGCGGTGGCCAACAAGGGGCGCCACTGCGCATCAAACGGATAACGGCCAAAGACAATGATGCGGAATTTTTCGGTGATCACACCCCAGCAAGCGCCTGCACCGCTGGCATGGCAGACCTCGGCGTTGGCTTGCCAGTGCGCGCTCCACACCGCCCAGTCCGCGAGCGGCACACCGACCCACAACAGCAAAGCGACCAGCACCAGCGTGGTGACGCGGGTGGTCGGGTCCTGCCACAGATTGACCTGCAGCCAAAGGCCCAGGCCCGAAGGCGCAGGGGGCGCGGGGCGCGGGGCGATGGGTGTGAATGCCGTGGACGTCATCAAGGCTCAACGCTCCCGCAAAGCGGTTCGCGCGTTGTAGGCGTTCATGAACAGCGAGGTGCTGAGCGAAGTGGCCAGGTACACCAGCATGATGAGGGCGATGCACTCCACCGCGCGGCCCGTTTGGTTGATGGCGGTGTTGGCAATCGAGACCACATCCGGGTAGCCAATGGCCACGGCCAACGAAGAATTTTTCGTCAGATTCAAATACTGGTTGGTCAGCGGCGGAATGATGACGCGCAGCGCTTGCGGCAGCGTTACCAACCGCATGTGCAGGCGCGGTGACAAACCCAGCGCCATGGCCGCCTCAGCTTGGCCGGTGGGCACCGACGCGATGCCGGCGCGCACCACCTCGGCCACAAAGGCAGAGGTGTAGAGCGTCAAACCCAACAACAAGGCCATGAACTCGGGCGTGAGCGCAGCGCCGCCCTCCACCGCAAACTCACCCAGAAAAGGCACGTCCCAAACCGCAACGCCGTCCACCCATGACGGACTGGGAAAGGTCAAGCCGCCTTTGCTGAGAAACACAGAACCCCAGCGCCAAGGCTCCAGTGCATCGGGCAGCACCTCGGTAAAAACGATGTACCACATGAGCAACTGCAGCAGCACCGGCACGTTGCGAAAAAATTCCACATGCACGCGGCACAGACCGCGCACCAAGGCATTGCGCGAGAAGCGACCCACGCCGACCAATCCACCGATCACGGTGGTGAAGACAATGCCCAAGAGCGCCACGCGCAAGGTGTTGAGTAAACCGGCCCACAAGGCCATGGCATAGCTCTGCGCCGAATCGAAGGTGAAGAGCCCCTCGCCAATGTCAAACCCGGCCGGTCCCCATAGAAAATCAAAACCACTTTGAATGCCACGCAAGCGCATATTCAGCAGCGTGTTGTGCACCAAGAAAGCCAACAAGCCCACGATGACCGCCACAGCAAGCCACTGGTACACCAAGCCGCGAAAGGCCTGGCTGCGCCAGGACCAGGCGCGACGCTTGCCCGGCGGGGGCAAGGATACGGAAGAAGGCAAGGCCGGCTGCAAAATCAGCGCACAGGGAAGGCGTACATCAAGCCGCCTTTGTTCCACTGGTTGTTGCTGCCACGAGGCAAGGCCAGGCTCGATTTGGGGCCCACGTTGCGCTCAAAGATTTCACCGTAATTGCCGGTGGCTTTGAGGGCGCGGGCCAACCACTCTTTGTCCAAGCCCAGGTGTTTACCGGTGTCTTCTTTGGAGCCCAGCAAGCGGCCCACCACCGGGTCTTCGCTGCTGGTTTTCAGGTTGTCCAGATTGGCTTGGGTCACGCCGTACTCCTCGGCTTCGATCAAGCCGTAGACCACCCATTTGACGATGGCCAACCATTCGTCGTCGCCCCGGCGCACCATGGGGCCCAGGGGTTCTTTGGAAATCAACTCAGCCAAGATCACATGCTCGGCCGGGTTCTTGGCTTCTTTGTTGCGAATCGAGGCCAGGCCTGACGCGTCGGTGGTGTAGGCCACGCAGCGACCTGCGAAATAAGCTGCATTGGCAGCTTCCAATTTCTCAAACACCACCGGCTTGATGTTGAGCTTATTGGCTTTGGAAAAATCGGTCAGGTTCTTTTCTGTCGTGGTACCGGACTGCACGCACACCGTCTGGTTTTTCAACTGCAAAGCACTTTTGATTTTGCTTTTGACGGGCACCATGAAACCCTGGCCGTCGTAGTAGGTCACCGCGGTTTGGCTCAAGCCCAGCGAGGCGTCACGCGTTAACGTGAACGTGGTGTTGCGCGACAAGATGTCGACCTCGCCCGATTGCAAAGCGGTAAAGCGCTGCTGCGCATTCAAGGGCACGTACTTCACTTTGGCCGGGTCAGACAACACCGCGGCTGCAACCGCCTTGCACATGTCCACATCCAGCCCGCTCCAATTGCCGTTGGAGTCGGCCGCCGAAAAACCAGCCAAACCGGTGTTCACGCCGCACACCACTTGGCCGCGCTGTTTGATTTGATCCAGGGTTTTACCCGCCATGGCTTGCGAGCTGGCCAAGACGGTCAGACCCAAGAACAAGGTGGAAGCGAGTGGGCTGAGAAATTGTTTCATGGTGAAGTCCTTTAAAGCGATCAGAGTCTGAATTTCAATGCTGCAAGATTTTGTTCAAAAAGTCTTTGGTGCGGGGCTGGCGGTTTTCCGGGTGGTTGAAGAACTCGTCTTTCGAGCAGTCTTCCAAAATGCGGCCACCCACATCAATGAAGATCACGCGATTCGCCACTTTACGCGCAAAACCCATCTCGTGCGTCACCACCATCATGGTCATGCCTTCGTTGGCCAGCTGCACCATCACATCCAGCACCTCGCCCACCATCTCAGGGTCGAGCGCCGAAGTGGGCTCGTCAAACAGCATCACGATCGGGTCCATCGACAAAGCGCGAGCAATCGCCACGCGTTGCTGCTGGCCGCCTGAGAGCTGGCCTGGGAACTTGTCTTTGTGCGCCGACAGGCCCACGCGGTCGAGCATTTTCAGTCCGCGCTCTTTGGCTTCGGCTTCAGAACGGCCCAGCACCTTGATTTGGGCGATGGTCAGGTTTTCGGTCACCGACAAATGCGGAAACAACTCAAAGCTCTGAAACACCATGCCCACACGGGCACGCAAAGCGGGCAGGTCAGTACCCGCACCGGTGACAGAGACGCCATCCACCTCGATGCTGCCTTGCTGCACGGGTTCCAGCGCATTCACGGTTTTGATCAAGGTGGACTTGCCCGAACCCGATGGTCCGCAAACCACCACCACATCGCCTTTGTTGATGTTCACCGAGCAATCGTTAAGCACCTGCACCGGGCCATACCATTTGGACACATTTTTAATTTCAATCATTTTTCTCTCCGAATTTGAGTCGACATGCGTCTTCAACGCACGATGGCGATCTTGGCTTGCAAGCGTTTGACCAGCCAAGACAAGGCATAGCAAATCACAAAGTACACCACGGCGGCCAGCAAATACGCCTCTTCAGGACGGCCGTACAGCTTGCCCGCGTTGGTAAAGCCTTTGAGCAAATCGTAGGCGCCAATGGCGTAGACCAAGGAGGTGTCTTGGAACAAGATGATGGTCTGTGTGAACAGCACCGGCAGCATGTTGCGAAACGCTTGCGGCAACACCACCAGACGCATGTTTTGCCCGTACGTCATGCCCAAGGCCTGACCGGCAAACACCTGGCCACGTGCAATGGACTGAATGCCGGCGCGCATGATCTCGCTGAAATAAGCCGCCTCAAACACCACAAAGGTGATCACCGCCGATAACTCGGCGCCAATTGGCCGGCCGATCAAGAACGGCATCAGCAAATAAAACCACAAGATCACCATCACCAGCGGTATGGAGCGCATCACGTTGACATACACCGCGGCCGGCCACATCAGCCATTTTTGGCCCGAGAGTCGCATCAGCGCCAGCAAGGTGCCAAACACGATGCCGCCCAAGGTGGCGATCACCGTCAGCTGCACACTGAAGATAAAGCCTTGCAAGACAAACTTGCGCAGCATCTCCAGGTCAAAAAAGGAAAGGTCGAGTCCAAACATGTCAGTGACCTCCGCCTGTAGCGCCAGCCACCACGAAGCCAGGGATTTGGACTTTCTTTTCAATCAACGAAAAAACGCGATTGACCGCAAAGGCCGACAGAGCGTACATGGCGGTGACCGCCAAATAAATTTCCACGCCGCGCGAGGTTTCTTCTTGCGCCTGCATGGCAAACATGGTCAGCTCGGCGATGGACACCGCAAACGCCACCGAAGAATTTTTCAGCAAGTTCATCGACTCGCTGGTCAGCGGCGGCAAGATGATGCGAAACGCCATAGGCAAAATCACATAGCGGTAAGTCTGCGCCGTGGTGAAGCCCATGGCCATGCCTGCATAGCGCTGGCCTTTGGGTAAGGCCTGAATACCCGCCCTGACCTGCTCGGCGATCCGCGCCGAGGTGAAAAAGCCCAAAGCGAACACCACCAGCACAAAGCCGGGGACTTGCTGAAAGGCCGGGAATATTTTAGGCACCACGAAGTACCACAAGAAGATCTGCACCAAGAGCGGAATATTGCGAAACAATTCCACCCACACATTGGCCAAGCGCACCAGCCACGGGCTGTTCGGCAGGGTACGCAAGGTGCCCATGAAGGCCCCCATGGCCACCGCAACGACCCACGACGAGCCGGCCACGGCCAAGGTCCAGCGCCAGGCTTCGAGCATCCAGTCGAAGTAGGTGCGGCCACTGCCGTCATCGGTTAAAAATATTTGCCAGTCCAGATTCATTTTTTTGTCCTCCCCACTGATCGATTCGATTTGCAATAAACAATGAAAAACCCCGCCCAAGCACGCCTTGGCGGGGTTTTTTCAATATGTCATCCGATTACTTCTTGGCGTAATCTTCGGCCGGCTTGTCGTTCAAATTGGCCCAGGCCGCTTTGGTCGCGTCGCTGGCAGCCAAGCCCACACGGGTGTTCTTGGGTGGGATGGGTTGCATGAACCACTTGTCATAGATCTTGGCCATTTCGCCGGACTTGACCAGATCCTGAATGGTGTCATCGGCCAAGCGCTTGAGCAAAGGATCGTCCTTGCGCATCATGATGGCGATAGGCTCGACGCTCAACACTTCACCGACGATTTTGAAATCGGCAGGGGCCTTGGCGGTGGCGATGTTGCCCGCCAGAATCTGGCCGTCCATCACGAAGGCATCGGCACGGCCGGACTCGAGCAGCAAGAAGCTGTCAGCGTGGTCTTTGCCATAAACTTCTTTGAAGTCGACGCCATTGGCGCGCTCATGCTTGCGCAGCAATTGCACCGAAGTGGTACCGGTGGTGGTGGCCACGTTGCGGCCATTGAGTTGGGCGATCGAGGTGATGCCCGAATTGGCCTTCACAGCAATACGCACTTCTTCCACATACGCGGTGGACGCAAAGCTCACGTCTTTTTGACGGGCAGCGTTGTTGGTGGTGGAGCCGCACTCGATGTCCACCGTGCCGTTTTGCACCAAAGGAATTCGGTTTTGTGAAGTCACCGACAGGTATTTAACTTCCAGCTTTTTGGCGGCTGCTTTTTCCAAATTGGCCAAAATGCGTTGGCAAATTTCGATGTGGAAACCAGCGTATTTGCCTTCTCCCAAGGTAAAGGACAAAGCACCCGAAGAATCACGAACACCCATGGTGACGGTGCCGGACGCTTTCACTTTGTCCAGGGTGTCTGCCTGTGCAGCCACACCACCCAACAATGCCATGGCCAAGGCCAAACCGATTTTCTTCATACCAAACTCCTGATATCGCGCAAAGCGATGTTTTTGAAAAGATAGCCGAAGCCACCCATGGATTAGAAACGAAATTACGCCAATGAAATGATACGGGTTATCCCGAGACTCTATGCGGATTGCAGGCAATGTTATGCGCGATGTTCATAAACATGCTCAAAAAAAGAGCACCAAGGTACCCTTAATTGGGCATCAAGGACTGACTCAAAAAGCTCCACAAGGCCTGCGCGCTGTGTTTGGGCACGTGCTTGGCACTGGGCTTGGCGCGGTAAGCGCGCACTTCCATGGTGATCTGCAATGAACCGCTATCGGGCCAGCCGATGGGCGCTAGCTTGTTCGCCGCCACTTCTTTGTGCACCGCGCTGAACGGCAAAAAGGCAATGCCATGCCCCTCCAGCGCCATCACCTTCAGGCCCTCGGCCATGTCGGTTTCATAAACCCTGTCCAGGTGAATGGCAGTGCCTGCTTGCTTCAAAATCAAATCGGTCACCCGGCCCAAATACGCACCGGGCGCGTAGCCCAAATAAGGCAAGGGCTTTTGCGCCGTGCCCGGCAAGGTCCACAGGGCTTGGCCTTCTTCGCCCACTTTGACGTACGGCGCCAACACCTCTTGCCCCAGCGTCACCATGTCGTAATGGTCCGCGTCCAGCTGCAAAGGTTCAGACGCATGGTGGTAAGAAATCAAGACATCGCAGCCGCCTTCGACCAAGCGCATGGCCGCGTCGTGCACGTTCAGCGCAATCAGTCGGCTTTTGATCGGCCCAAACGCATCGCGCAAACCGCTCACCCAGGCCGGGAAAAATGTGAAGGCCAGGGTGTGCGGCACGGCGAACTCGATCACATCTTGCCCGGCCGAGGCATGGCCGCGCAGCATGGCACGCGCGCTTTGCAAGGCCTGCAGTATTTCCAGCGCCTGGCCATACAGTGTTTCACCGGCGGGCGTGAGCGAGGTGGGGTAGGAGCTGCGGTCCACCAAGTCGGCACCCGCCCAAGCTTCGAGCGACTGAATGCGCCGCGAGAACGCAGGTTGCGTGACATGCCGCAGCAAGGCTGAGCGGCTGAAACTGCGGGTCTCAGCCAAGCTCACAAAGTCTTCGAGCCATTTGGTTTCCATGGCGCAATTATGCGGGGACGGGCTCGGCGTGGGTGTCGGCCAACGCCTCGCCGCTCTCTGCGGCAGGTTCAGCGCTTTGCTGCAAAGCCCACATCTGTGCATAGCGCCCTTGGGCAGTCAGCAATTGGGCGTGGGTACCGCGCTCCACAATCTGCCCGGCGTCCAACACCAAAATCTCGTGCGCGTCGACCACAGTGGACAAGCGGTGCGCGATCACCAAGGTGGTTTTGTTTTGCGCGGCGCTGGCCAGCTCGGCCTGGATCGCCCGCTCGTTGGCCGAGTCCAGCGCCGAGGTGGCTTCGTCAAACACCAGCACCGGAGGGTTCTTCAGCAAGGTGCGGGCAATCGCCACGCGCTGCTTTTCACCGCCCGAGAGTTTGAGCCCGCGTTCGCCCACCGAGGTGGCATAGCCTTGCGGCGTGGAGGCAATGAAGTCGTGAATGCGCGCGGCCTGCGCGGCCGCTTCGATCTCGGCCTGGGTGGAGCCGGTGCGGCCATAGCCTATGTTGTAGGCCACCGTGTCATTGAACAACACCGTGTCTTGCGGCACGATGCCAATGGCTTGGCGCACGCTGGCCTGGGTGACTTGCCGAATGTCCTGCCCCGCCAGGGTGATGCGGCCTTGCTGCACATCGTAAAAACGGAACATCAAACGCGCCAAGGTGGACTTGCCTGAGCCCGAGGGGCCGACCACCGCCACGGTTTTGCCCGCTGGAATTTCAAAGCTGATATTGCGCAAAATCGGCCGGTCCGGCTCGTAGGCAAAAGACACCGATTCAAACCGCAAAGCCGGTGCATCGTGGAGCGCCAAGGGCTGCGCGCCAGGCACATCGGCCACTTCACGCTCGCGGTCCATCAAGACAAACATCTTGTTCAAGTCGGTCAGGCTTTGCTTGATCTCGCGGTACAGGACGCCTAAAAAGTTCAGCGGAATGTACAGCTGGATCATGAAGGCGTTGATCATCACCAAGTCGCCCAAGGTCATGCGCCCTTCCACCACACCTTGGGTGGCGCGCCACAGCATGGCCACCAAGGCGATGGCAATGATCAACTGCTGGCCGGCATTGAGCAACGACAACGAGGTTTGCGCCTTCAGGCGCGCCCGGCGCAAACGCTCCAGACTCTCGTCGTAGCGGCTGGCTTCAAAAGCCTCGTTGCCAAAGTACTTGACAGTCTCGTAATTGAGCAAAGAGTCGATGGCCTTGGTGTGCGCCGCCGAGTCGAACTCGTTGGCTTGGCGGCGGTACTGGGTGCGCCACTCCGTCACCCGCACCGTGAAAAAGATATACAGCGTCAAGGCCGACAAGGTGATCCAGGCGTACCAGGCGTCAAAGCGCACGGCCAGGATGGCCAGCACCAGCGTCACCTCGATCAAAGTCGGCACGATGCTGTAGAGCGAGTATGAGATCAGCGACTCGATGCCGCGCACACCGCGCTCGA
The DNA here is from genome assembly GCA_903916355.1 of uncultured Burkholderiales bacterium. GTDB lineage: Bacteria > Pseudomonadota > Gammaproteobacteria > Burkholderiales > Burkholderiaceae_C > Limnohabitans_A. Next base: position 17,531 of record CAIWWN010000189.1, read on the forward strand.
TGTCACGCGTCATACCGCCGGTCTGGCGTGCCAAATGAAAACGCAAACTCAGCGCGTGCAAATGCTCAAAGGTTTGCAAAGCAATGCTGCGCGCCGCGCCTTGCGTGGCCTTGGCAAACACCAGCTCGCGCAGCTCGGTGAAGGCCGAGGTGGTCAAACGCAAAGCGCCATAAGCCAAGAGCAAAGCCGCAGGCACCACCAACACCGCCACCGGATCGCCCGGCTTCAAGGTCATGGTGTCGATCAAATTTTTCAACAACAGCGGCACGCTGACGTTGGCCAACTTGGCCCCCACCATGAAGCCCAAGGCAAACAGCACACGCCATTTGTAGGTCCACAAATAAGGCAGCAAGCGTTGCAAGGTGCGACCGTCGGAGCGCTCGGGGGCATTGGCTTGGGCCGCAGTTTCGGCAGGCGTAGAGGGTGCGGAATGGCCGTGATGGCGCATGGTGGACAATCAATATTCAGTAAGCTCACATTGTGGCCTGATTTAGCAAAGCGAACCCCCATGTCCGAACACGCCCCCAAACACGACCGCATTAATCCCGTGCCCTTGCCCACCGACCAAGAGCTGGTGCTCAAGGTCATTCCCATGCCCGGCGACTGCAACGCGAATGGCGATATTTTTGGCGGCTGGGTCATGGCCCAGGTGGACTTGGCGGGTTCCGTCTTGCCCGCGCGCCATGTGCGGGGCCGCATGGCCACGGTGGCTGTGAACCAGTTCATCTTCAAACAGCCGGTGCGGGTGGGCGATATCTTGTCGTTCTTCTCCTGCGTCGAACGCATCGGGCGCACATCCATCACGGTCAAGGTCGAAGTGTTTGCCGAACGCTTTCGTTCACAGGGCGAGTACTTCAAAGTGACGGAGGCGAGCCTGACCTATGTGGCGATTGACGACAAGGGCAAGCCGACGCCGATTGCGGTGCGGGATTGAAGGTTTCGCTTTAGGAAAAGTCTGGATTCGGCCAATTGGAACGGTCAGAGAAATGCGCTGATTTTTACCTCGCCAATTGCTCCCATGGCCTACTTTTTGAAACAACTGCTTCAAATTGACTGATAGCTTGCTCGTAAGTCAGAGTTGTAGACACTTCGTCAGTGCCTTTCAGCAACATATCTTGCCTAAAAAGGGGCAATGAAAATGAAATCTCAAATCCTGACGCAGTCTTGAGCGTGCGATCAGTCAGATTTAATATAAATTGCTCTTCACGTTCAGCCATGATGCTGAGCTTTTCAATTTCATCGGTTGGCAACACCAAGGGCAGCATATGGTTTCTGAAGCAATTGTCCTTAAAAATCAAGCCAAAACTTGGCGCAATAATGCATCGGATGCCAAAGGCTTGCAACATCGTTGCAGCTGTTTCTCGTGAACTTCCGCAAGCAAAGTTATCTCCAGCGAGTAAAAATTTAGCATCTCGAAATGGCGTCTTGTTGAGAACGAAATCGGGATTTTCCTGTCCATCAGTTGCATATCGCCAAGGGCCAAAAAGCCGTTGAGCTAATTCCGATGCACTTCTGATGCCGGCAGGCTGAAGCCCTTGACCCGCTCTTACCAAAGGGGCAATCGTGTCAGTGTTGATATCCGACATCATTAAAGAGGCGGCAAAACCTTTCAGCGTGACCAAAGCCGTCATGATGTCGACTCCAGCAACATCACCTGATTGGGATCAGCAATTACCCCCGCACAAGCTGAGGCTGCAGCGACAGCTGGGGATGCAATATGCGTTCGACTTCCAGGTCCTTGTCGGCCTGCAAAATTACGGTTAGCTGTTGATATTGCGCGCTCACCTGGGCCAATGGTTTCACCATTTGCACTCAAGCACATGGAGCAACCCGGATTTCTCCATTCAAACCCCGCAGCGAGAAAAATCTTATCTAGACCCTCTTGCTGAGCTTGTCTTTTGACCATTTCAGACCCCGGCACAATCCAAGCCGTCACATGGGACGCCACTTTGCGTCCTTTGACAATTTCAGCTGCGGCTCGCAAGTCAGTGATACGACTGTTTGTGCAAGACCCTATAAACACCCTGTGAACAGTCAAACCTAACAGTGCACCACCCTCCCGCAAACCCATATAAGAGATGGCCGCTTTCATGTTGGCGCGTTGAGCTGCATCCATGGCATTGTTCAAATAAGGAACTCGGCCATCGATCGAGCTGACCATATCCAAACTGTTACCCCAGGTGATTTGAGGTTTCAATCCAGCCACATTCAAGGTGACTTCTTTGTCGAACACCGCGTCTTTATCGGTCGCTAACAAATTCCAATCCTCAAGGGCAGCTTTCCAGTTTGCGCCCTGAGGTGCATAGGGACGGCCCTTGACGTAATCAAAGGTAATTTGATCTGGGGCAATCATTCCATAACGAGCGCCCCACTCGACTGACATGTTGCACAAAGAAAATCTGGATTCCATAGGCAAACTCTCAATTGCGGAGCCAGCATACTCAACCGCGAAGCCGTTGCCCGCCGCAACCCCCAATTGCCCAATAATAAAAAGAACCAAATCTTTGCCCCCAATTCCAGGAGGCAAGGAACCCTCAAGGTTCACTCGCATCGTTTTGGGTTTTTGTTGAACGCAGGTCTGAGTAGCCAGAATATGCACAATTTCACCTTGCCCCACGCCCCACGCCAATGCACCAAGGGCGCCATTTGTGCATGTATGGCTATCGCCAATCGTGACCGTCAAGCCAGGAAGGGCAATGCCCATTTCGGGAGTGATGACGTGAACAATGCCATGCCCAATCTGTCCAATGTCGAAATTCTTCACGCCAAACTCTTGGGTTTCTTTGCGCAAATTTTGTACATGTGGGTTCAGAATTTGCAGGGCATCCGGTGTGTTGGGATCGGTCGAAACTGAATGATCAGCAGTTGCAAATGTTAACTCTGGCTTTCTAACCTTTAAGCCGCGGTCACGTAGCCGGGTGAAAGCACTGCCATTGAAATCAGGCACCACGTGCCGGTCTACATACAGAAGATTGAAACCCTCGCCGAGATCGGCGACAACATGGCGATTCCAAATTTTGTTAAAGAGAGTTCCATCAACTGACATTTGCGTTCGACTCCCTGACTGCGTTCTTCCAATGATGAATGTCTGCTCGAATGGAATTTGCAAAATCTGAAGGACTTGAAGCAAGAATATCCATTGATTGACGGTCAAGTTGGAGTTTGATTTCGGGGTCAGCTAGAACTTTCAAGATATCCGCGTGCAAGCTTTTCAAAATTTCTGCTGGTAAGTTTGCTGGGGCTATCAAGCCAAAAATGCCGTCATAACTTAGGCCTTTTACTGTGTCATCAAGAAGAGGTATTTGGGGAAATAATTTATTTTTTCTTCGATCACACAAAGCGATGACTTTGAGTTTGCCAGCCTTCACATGAGACAGCGCTGACTCCAAAACCACAAAGCCCATCTGAACGCGACCAGGAAGTAGTTCTCTGTATGCGCCACTACTGCCCGCGAAGGGGACGTGAACGATGTCAATTCCCGCCCTCTTTCGCAACAACTCTCCCGTGATATGGCCAGCCGTTCCAATACCCAAAGAAGCCCAAGATAAAGCGCCTGGCCTCGATTTAGCAAAATCTATAAGCTCTTGCAAAGTATTGGCTTGCAGACTCGGATGGGCAACCAGCGCACTTGTTACGGTTCCAATTTGAGTAACAGGCGTAATGTCTTTGAACGTGTCGTATGGAAGATCATTGCGTAAACTTGGATTGATGGTCAAAGCACTGATCACAACACCAATTGTGTGGCCGTCCGGGGCGGCCTGGGCCACGAACTGAGTACCAACTATGGTGCCACCTCCGGGCTTATTGTCAACAATGACAGCTTGCCCCCAAAGTTCACTGAGTTTTTGCGCAATGGGTCGAATGATGGCATCGGTTGCGCCGCCAGCTTGAAGTGGGGAGATTAGTTTTACGGGTCGAGATGGTTTGAATTGGCCTGCTGAGTTTTGCGCATGCAGCTTCGGTAAAAATCCAACAGAAAACCCACTGACCACTCCTTTAAACACATCCCGTCGACTGTAGGCACTCATTGATTCATCTCCTCGATTGACCCGAATGCTCACTTGGTTGACAGTCCTGCGTCGCGAATGATCGTGCTGAACTTACGTACTTCATCCTCTAGCCATTTGTTGGTCTCGCGACTGCCCATGAACAATGTCTGAACCTCCAACTCCTCTAGCTTCTTGCGTACGTTGACGTCTTGCATTGTTTTTTGTAATGCACTTTCCAACTTGGCGATGACCAGTTCCGGGGTGCCTTTGGGCGCTGCAATGTTGACAAAGGAATCGTTGCCGTCCATCTCCGGGTAGCCCAACTGCCCTGTGGTGGGAACATCTGGCAGCCAAGGCAGACGGGCCTTGCTTTGAACAGCTAAAACACGCAGTTCCTTGCCATTCAGGTTTTTAACCAGTGCGGTGTATGGCAGCATGCAGGCCTGAACACTACCGTCGCGGATGCCAGTTAACGCGGGCGCCAGTCCGTTGTAGGGAACATGAGTCACGTTGTAGTTCTTGCCTGATTTTGATCTGACGACATTTCGGAACATTTCCAATTGCAGATGGTTAAGACCACCCGAGCCGGTGCTGCAAAAGCTGATGTCAGCTGAGTTGGTGTATCCAGCCAACTCGGCCAGTGATTTCACTTGGACTTTGGTGCTCGCCACAATCACCGCGGGATTGGACGCCACTGCGGCCACAGGCGCAAAGTCCTGAAGCTTGAGTTCCATATTCGGCACAAGCAGATTGGCAAAGGCGAATGCAGATCCCGATGTAAAAAACAGCGTGTGGCCATCTGCAGGTGCCGCAGCCACTACCCTTGCGCCAACAGAGCTGCCGGCACCTGGCCTGTTCAGAATGACGACGGGTTGACCCAGTTCATCTTTTAGCCGCTCGCCAATGATGCGGGCCGTCACGTCGAGTCCGCCGCCTGCTGCGAACGGCACCACCAAGGTCACTGGTTTTGTTGGGAAATCAGCAGCAAAAGCCTGCTGGCTGACGAGCGTAGGAAGCAGGCTAACAAGCATTGTGCTCATTAGGATCTGTATGACTCTGTGGCGATTCGTTCGTTGGTTTTGCATATGGGGTGCTCCTGTGGGTTTGAGTGTCAACGCTTTGGGCGCTTACCTGCAATCGTGACTCGGGTCATTAAGCGGTCCTGCCCTGTGTAATCCGGAATGGCGCGGTGCATCGTGCAGCGGTTGTCCCACACCAAGATCTGATCTTTGCGCCACCGCGCGCGGAAGGTGAAGTCGAATCGGGCGCAATGCTCGTATAAAAAGGCCAGAATCGGGCCGCCTTCTTCATTGGTGAACCCCTCGATTCGTTGCGTGTAGGTTTTATTCAGGTACAGGAACTTGCGTCCACTGACTTCATGCGTGCAGACCAGCGGATGCGCTATTTCTCGGTCACCAAGTTCCACGTTCATGTCAGACTTTGCACCCGAGGAGTTATAACGGCGACTCTGTGCGAGATAGGCTGAGCCAAAAATGCGCGTAGCGCTGTGCACCAAGTTCAATGGCGCAATCAGTTCCTTGAAGGCCGGCGACAGCGCCTCGTACGCTGCATACATGCTGAGGAAGCCGGTATCACCACCATAAGACGGGACGTCCACAGCACGCATCACGACGGCCAGAGGGGGCTCATCGAAGTATGTGCTGTCCGCATGCCAGTTCTCGCCAATCACGCGGCCGGTGTCACTCGCCAAACGGCGGATCATTTGGACATCGGGATAACCCTCCACGCTGCGCAGTTGGGGCAACTGAATCACTTGGCCAAACCCACGCGCAAATGCGAGGTGCTGTTCGTGCGTTGGCTTTTGGTTCGGGAACAGGATCACCTGGTGGTCTGCAAAGGCATCGCGGATCTCTGCCCAGACTTCCAGGGAGAGTTGTTCACGAAGATCGACGCCCAAAATTTCCGCACCGAGAACTCCGGTGAGTGGTTGAACTTCGATGTAGCGATAGTTCCTTGGATGAACTAGAGTGGGATGGGCATCTAAGGAAGATGTGGCTTGCATTTCCAAAGCTCTCAATGGGTTGAAGTGGGGGACGGTGGCGTTGCCCGGGCCGGTGCAAGGAACTCATCGGCAGCTTCCAGGCTCTGGTCCCCTGGCAGTACCGCCTGAACTGCACGAACAGAGTAGAGCCAGGCATTGGCTGCCGCAGGGTGCGGTTGTCCAGAGTCCGCGCATTGTGTCGCGCCTTCCATGAGTGCGCGCCGCATCGCTACAACAGCGACGTCGCTCGATCCAAGGTGCTCTCGAGAACGGTCCGCAATCGGACCAGCGGTCTCGGTCACCATGGCGTCTTGCGCACGAATGCCTTTAATACCGGTGAATGAAACCGTCTTTTGTTCCTGTCGATCGATCAGGTAATCGTTATCCAACCGTTCGACGGGTAGCGTGGTACCGGGTACTACTTTGCGATGCGAGTTCTCTCCATTGCGCCACGCCGTAAGTTCCTTTTCATTCAGGGGCCCGTCCGGACGCCAGCTGACGCATATCACCCAACTGCGCTCATCGGTCATAGGAACCCACATGCGCACCAGCTGAGCATCTCCCGGGCGCGGAGGAATCATGGTGAAGAAGGGCAAAAGGAACTGATTTAGGCGCCAATAGCGCTTGTCGCCGTCCACACTTCGTCCGTTACAAGCCATAAATCCCGCTCCGTTCGGCAGGATTTTCCACAAAGGCGCTGTGTCCTCTTGGAAATATTTGCCGGTGAGTGCCTGAGGGTCCGGATTGGTTTTGTTCAACTCTTGGTGCAGGAAGCTGACGTGTGCGCTATCCAACTCTCCTTCCATGGCCTGGGCGTAATTGCACTCCTGGTGCCACCTGGATGCATAAAGATGATCATCAGGCTGACCGATAAAGCCGAAGGCTGGCAGATCGGGGACAGTTTGAGCATCGCCCATGTAGATCCATAACAGTGCGCCGGCAATCCGCGCTGGATAGGCACGAGTCTTCACGTTTTGGCACATGCGACTGGTTGCTGGCTCGGCCGGCATTTCCAAGCAATTGCCTTCCACGTCAAATTTCCAGCCGTGATACACGCAGCGAAGTCCACCTTCCTCATTACGACCAAAGAATAGGCTTGCTCCTCGGTGTGGGCAGTTTTCTTCCATAACGCCCACGCGGCCTTGGGTATCCCGAAAAACCACCAAACGCTCGCTCAACAAGGTCAGGCGCACCGGCGGTTCGTCAGCGGACGGCACTTGCGCTGCCGTCATGGCAGGTATCCAAAATGAGCGCATGAATCGGCCCATGGGCGCGGCCGGACCACATTGCGTGAGAAGAGCATTTTTTTCGTGAGACAGCATCAGACAATCCTTGGACGTTGCGATTAGTATAGAACTCCAATTCATCTTTGATTCAGATCAATAAAATCTCATTTTGCGATGCTGCAATGCAATATTTAAAAAGTGAAGACTTATGCGTGGCAACTTTAATGTTCAGTCGATGAAAATATTCTTGGCCGTCTTTGACCACCGCAGCGTGGGCGCGGCAGCGGCTACTCTCGGGATGAGCCAGTCTGGCTTGAGCACTGCATTGGCCAGGTTACGTGGCACCTTATTGCTCCGGCCCTGTGAAGTTTAAGCAGCATATCGAACTCGGCGGTCCTGGAAGTAGCCAATAACCCGCTCGGGTGTTTTCTCCAACATGGTCATATGCTCGTTGGCCGCTTCTCGTAATTTGGCTTTGGTTCGCACC
>CAIWWN010000190.1 GCA_903916355.1 uncultured Burkholderiales bacterium
AAAAATCTTTGAGCAATTGACCACAGGGTTCGGCCAGCACACCGCCGGTGACCCGCGTTTGGTGATTCAATTGAGAATAGCCAAACAAATTGATTACCGAGCCCGCCACACCGGTGCGCGGATCGGCAGCGCCAAACACCACACGCTCCAGGCGCGCATGCAGCATGGCGCCGCTGCACATGGCGCAGGGCTCCAGGGTCACATACAGGGTGCAGCCGTCCAGCCGGTAATTGCCAAGCACGCGAGCGGCTTCGCGCAGTGCCATCACTTCGGCGTGGGCAGTGGGGTCGTGGCTGCCAATGGGCGCATTGCGACCGGTGGCGATCAACTGCCCTTCTTTGACCACCACCGCACCCACGGGCACTTCACCCTCTGCCGCGGCCAAACGCGCTTGCGCAAGGGCCAAGCCCATCCAGTGTGCGTCTTGCTCGTCAGCCGCCATCAGGCCACCAGGCCCAAGCGTTGCATCCACAGCGCCAAGGCTTGTTCTTGGGAGTTGCCCTGGGCGTACACCGCATGCATCGCCACATGAGACTCGGGTCGATGTTGGTTGATTTTGACCTTGGTTTGCAGGTTCAGAATTTTCAATTCAAAGGCCACAATCCCTTTCAGCATACCCTGGGTGTAGCTTTCAGGCAGCGCACGCCATTGCGCTGCATAAGCGGGTTCGTGTTCGGCGATCAACTGCTTGAGCATCGAGTCCTTGGCCTCTTCGCCTTCGAGTATCCGCGCTTCGACACGGGCGTGCACCGCCAAGTAAGACCATGTGGGCACACGTTGCAGATCGGGGTAAACCGCTGGCGACATATAGGCCTGCGGCCCCATGAAGGTCACCAAGGCTTGAGGGCGTTGCTGCAAATACTGGGCATGTGCGTTGCCACGTGCGCAATGCCCCAGCAGCGCCGTGGGCTGACCGCCCTCTTCGATCAACTTGAACGGCAAGTGCGATACAAAAGGAAAGCCCTCGTCGTCGTTAGAGATCAGACTGGCAAACGGATGCTCGCGCATGATGGCGCAAGCATGCTGCGGATGGTCAAACTGTTTGGGCAGGTACATGCATAGGACTGTATCAAAACAAAGGCACCCGAAGGTGCCTTGTGCTTATTCCCACTCAATGGTGCCCATTTCGAGGCCGATGATGCCACCGCCCAAGATGAGCATGCGCTTGGGGACTTCTTTGAGTTCCAAAGCGCCAGTGCTGCCGACCATACGTAGGCCCTTATCTAGCCCATCCTTGTGCATGAATGGCAAACGCACCGCTTGAGAGCCTGCAGCGATGATCGCTTTCTTGAATGCGATCAGTTTCTTGCTGCGGGAGATCAAATTGCTTTGGCCGGTACATGAGGAGAAATCTATCAAAACAAAGGCAGCCTGAGCTGCCTTTTCTGTCATTCCCACTCGATGGTTGCCGGCGGTTTGGAACTCACGTCGTAGGTCACGCGGTTGATGCCGCGGACCTCGTTGATGATGCGGCCCGAAACCTTCTTGAGCAGCGCATAAGGCAACTCGGCCCAGTCGGCGGTCATGAAGTCACTGGTTTGCACGGCACGCAGCGCCACCACGTAGTCATAGGTGCGGCCATCGCCCATCACGCCCACGCTTTTCACGGGTAGGAAAACGGTGAAGGCTTGGCTGGTCAGCTCATACCAGCTCTTGCCATTTTCATCTTTGAAGTTGTGCAACTCTTCAATGAAGATGGCGTCAGCGCGGCGCAGCAGGTCGGCGTATTCTTTTTTGACTTCGCCCAAGATGCGCACGCCGAGGCCTGGCCCAGGGAACGGGTGGCGGTAAACCATTTCGCGCGGCAAACCCAGCGCCACGCCGAGTTCACGCACTTCGTCTTTGAACAGTTCGCGCAGCGGCTCCAGCAACTTCAGGCCCAGTTGCTCAGGCAAGCCGCCCACGTTGTGGTGGCTCTTGATGGTCACGGCTTTTTTGCTCTTGGCGCCGCCAGACTCAATCACGTCAGGGTAAATCGTGCCTTGAGCCAGGAACGTCGCGCCTTTGACGGCGCCACTTCCATCCTCGCCCTTGAGGCCGCCATCAGCCTTGAGCTTGGCGGCTTGTTCTTTGAACACGTCCACAAACAAACCGCCAATGATCTTGCGTTTGGCTTCGGGCTCGCTCACGCCAGCCAGCTTGCCCAAGAACAACTCTTCGGCCTGGACGCGGATGACGTGTGCGTGCAGCTTGCCGACAAACATGTCCATGACCATGTCGCCTTCATTCAGGCGCAACAAGCCGTGGTCGACAAATACACAGGTGAGTTTATCGCCAATGGCGCGGTGAATCAGTGCCGCAGCGACAGACGAGTCCACGCCGCCTGACAAGCCGAGGATGACTTCTTCGTCACCCACTTGCGCGCGGATTTGCGCCACGGCTTCTTCAATGTAGTCGCCCATGATCCAGTCAGGGCGGGCTTGGCAGATGTCGAGCACGAAGCGATTGAGCAGCGCTTGGCCTTGCACGGTGTGCGTCACCTCAGGGTGAAACTGCACCGCGTAAAAACGGCGCGCTTCGTCGGCCATGCCCGCAATCGGGCAAGCCGGGGTCGAGGCCATGACTTTGAAGCCCTCAGGCATTTGCGTGACCTTGTCGCCATGACTCATCCAGACCTTGAGCATGCCGTGGCCTTCCGGCGTGGCGAAGTCTTCAATGCCTTTGAGCAGTTCGGTGTGGCCGTGGGCACGGACTTCGGCATAACCAAATTCGCGGGTGTGCCCGGCTTCGACCTTGCCGCCCAATTGCTGCGCCATGGTTTGCATGCCGTAGCAAATGCCCAGCACCGGAATGCCAAGTTCAAACACGGCGTCGGGTGCGCGGTCGTCCACTTCGTACACGCTGGCGTGCGAACCGGACAAGATCACACCCTTGAGGTTGCCGTCCTTGGCGTAGTCGCGCACCCAGTCGCTGCTGACATCGCAGGGATGCACTTCGCAAAACACATGGGCTTCGCGCACGCGGCGGGCAATCAGTTGGGTGACTTGCGAACCGAAGTCGAGGATCAGGATTTTGGAATGCTGCATGGGTCAGTCGGCGCGATAGTTAGGCGCTTCTTTGGTGATCTGCACGTCATGGACGTGGCTTTCGCGAATGCCGGCGGTGGTGATTTCCACAAACTCGGCGCGCTCGTGCATCTCGTCAATGCTGGCGCAACCGCAGTACCCCATGCTGGCGCGCAAGCCGCCGGCCATTTGGTAAATGATGGAAACGACCGAGCCTTTGTAGGGCACGCGGCCTTCAATGCCTTCGGGCACCAGCTTATCCGCATTGGGGTTGCCGGTGCTGGACTCTTGGAAGTAACGGTCGGCACTGCCTTGCTGCATGGCGCCAATCGAGCCCATGCCGCGGTAGCTTTTGTAACTGCGACCTTGGAACAAGACGATTTCGCCTGGCGCCTCTTCGGTGCCGGCAAACATGCCGCCCATCATCACCGTGCCCGCGCCTGCGGCGATGGCTTTGGCAATGTCACCGCTGTAGCGGATACCGCCGTCGGCAATCAAGGGCACGCCTGTGCCTTTGAGCGCGGTGGCCACGCTGTCGACCGCCATGATTTGCGGCACACCCACACCCGCCACGATGCGGGTGGTGCAAATGGAGCCAGGGCCAATGCCCACTTTCACGCCGTCGGCACCGGCTTCGACCAAGGCCAAAGCCGCCGCGCCGGTGGCGATGTTTCCGCCAATGACCTCAATGTGCGGGTAGTTCAGCTTGACCCAGCGCACGCGCTCGATCACGCCTTTGCTGTGGCCATGCGCGGTGTCGACCACGATGGCGTCCACGCCAGCGCGGGACAAAGCTTCCACGCGTTCTTCGGTGCCCTCGCCCACACCCACCGCCGCGCCCACGCGCAGCTTGCCCGCGGTATCGCGTGCGGCGTTGGGAAAGTTCAGTTGCTTGGTGATGTCTTTGACTGTGATCAGACCCTTGAGCTCAAAGGCGTCGTTGATCACCAGCAAGCGCTCGAGCTTGTGTTTGTTCAGCAGGTGCTTGGCTTGTTCGGGGGTCGTGCCTTCGGGCACGGTGATCAAGCGCTCACGCGGCGTCATGATTTCGCTGACTTTTTGGTCATAGCGGGTTTCAAAGCGCAGATCGCGGCCGGTGACGATGCCCACCACTTTTTTGCCATCGCAAACCGGGAAGCCGGACACACCGAGCTCCTCCGACAGGGCCATGACTTGGCGCACCGTGGTGTCAGGGGTAATGACCACTGGGTCACGCAACACACCGGATTCATAGCGCTTGACCTTGGCCACTTGGGCCGCTTGCTCTTGCGCGGTCAGGTTCTTGTGCACGATGCCGATACCGCCCTCTTGGGCAATGGCAATGGCCAAGCGCGCTTCCGTCACCGTGTCCATGGCGGCAGACACCAGGGGTAGATTCAGGCGAATATGGCGGGTGAATTGGGTGGCAAGACTAGCGTCCTTGGGCAGGACTTGAGAATACGCTGGCACCAACAACACATCGTCGAAGGTGAGCGCTTTTCCGAGTAGGCGCATGAGGTAGGGCTCCAAAAAAAGGATTGTACCCGTGTTCACAACGGGTTTTCCCGGTCATTGGGCGCTGCGGGACTGCAGAAAAGAGGATTCCATCCCCCGGGACCGCGCCAGGCCTGCGTTTGGCAAACAGGCCCGAGCGCTTGGCCCCTTGACCTTTAAAGCGTTGGCGGCGCGCTACCTTGGGGTCTACCAACAAGACACGGTACAACTCTAGGCGATCGCCCGGCTGCAGCACGTGGCCCGCATCCACCCTGCGGCCCCAAACACCAAAGGCCGTGATCTGCCCTGCTGGCCACTGCCATTGCGGCTGCAGCAGCGCCAAGGCTTGCGCCACCGTGGTGCCGGCGTCCAAAGTCAAAGTCAGCTCCAACACCTGGCGCGGTTGCGGGCTGTAACAGCAAAGAACTTGAAAAGCGGCCATTCAGGGCGCTTCACCATAGATGCGTTCTGCCCGTTTGACAAAGGCATCGACCAAGGAGGCGGCAATGCGATCAAAAACCGGCCCGACGATGGCGGCCAGCGCCGCGCTCGAAAAACCATAGTTCAAGGTCAACTCGACCTTGCAGGCGCGCTGCGCGCCGTCGCCTACGGGGCTGAAGCGCCAAACCCCATCGAGCTTAGAAAAGGGGCCCTTGACCAGCTTCAAGTGCACTTCGCGTCCTGCCACATGGGTGTTTCGGGTCGTGAACACTTGACTGATGCCCGCCATGCTGATGCCGATATCGGCCAGCATGCCTTGATCGTCTTGTTCCAAGACCTGCGCCTGGTTGCACCAGGGTAAAAACTCGGGGTAACGGGCGACGTCCGTGACGAGACGGAACATTTCTTCAGGCGAGTACCAGATCAGGACGGACTTTTGAATATTCTTCATACAATGCTCATGATCCCTTGATTGTAATTTCCATGCACTGCATGGCCTGCGACTCTTTACTTGAATTTTGGCGTTTCGCCTTGATCTGCCCCTCATGGCCACAAACAGCAAAAAAACACCCAACGGAAAAGTCCCCCTCATCGCCGAAAACAAAAAAGCTTTTTACAACTACTTTTTTGAAGAGCGTTATGAAGCGGGCATGGTGCTCGAAGGCTGGGAGGTCAAGTCGATTCGCGAAGGCAAGGTGCAATTGACCGATGGCTATGTGGTGATTCGGCAAGGCGAAATGTTCATCATTGGCGTGCTCATCAACGCGCTGCGCACGGCCTCAACCCACATCAACCCCGAAACCGGCCGCACACGCAAACTGCTGCTGAACAAAGAAGAGATCAAGCGCTTGACGGCCAAGATCGAGCAAAAGGGTTTCACCTTGGTGCCGCTCAATTTGCATTGGAAAAATGGCCGCGTCAAATGCGAAATCGCCTTGGGCAAAGGCAAAGCTGAACACGACAAGCGCGACACCATCAAAGACCGCGAGGGTAAACGCGAGGTGGAGCGCGCCATGAAGGTGCACAACCGCTGAACTGGGGCTGAGGCGCCATGTAGCGCCCTCCCTGCCCTCCTCGCAACTCTTGTGCCTTGGCGCTTAGTTCAATGCCGCTAAAGGATGATCAGCGGCGGTCCATGGCGACACAAAAAAGGCATCCACTTCGGCCAAGTCCACGTCTTCAATCCGCGCAGGTTGCCAGCGGGGTTGGTGGTCTTTGTCGACCGCCAATGCGCGAATCCCTTCAACGGTTTCGCTGGCGCTGGTCTCACGCAGGTGAAAGCAATGGTGGACCATGTCACGCTCCATGCGCAAATCATCGGCCAGGCTCATCTGACGCGCTATGCGAATTTGCTTGAGCACCACATGCAGCATCAAGGGCGAACGCTGACGCAAGGTTTTGGCAGTGTCTTGCGACCAGGTGTCGCTGGCACCTTCTAAGATTTGAATCATCTCTGTCACGCTGCTTTTCGAAAACACGGCGTCCAACTGCGAACGCGCGGGAAAGACGGGCACCTCCAGGCGACCGAATTGGCTGCTCACCCAATGCTCCACGGCTTGACCGGTCTCAAAGGGGGTGGAAATCAACTTTTGCCAAATATTGGCCAAGCGTCCCGATTCGATAAAACCGTCGGCCAGATGGGTCGCTAGGGCTTGCGCTGCGCCCATCATGTGGCCGGTCAGGCCGAGGTATTCGCCGATGGCACCTGGGCACCGGCTGAGAAAGTAGCCGCCCCCCACGTCGGGGAAAAGGCCAATATGGGTCTCGGGCATGGCCATCTTGGTGCGCTCGGTCACCACGCGCAAGCTCGCACCTTGGCTGATGCCCATGCCCCCGCCCATGACAATGCCGTCCATGAAAGCAATATAGGGCTTGCTGTAGGTGTGGATCAGATGGTTGAGCGCATATTCTTCGGTGAAAAATTCACCCAGAGCCGCGTCACCGGCCCATGCTGCTTGGTGAAAGAAGCGGATGTCACCCCCCGCACAAAAGGAGCCAAATGGCCCTTCCTTACCCTGACCTCGCACAACCACGGCCAAAATTTCTGGATCGGCTTGCCATTGCTGCAGCGCCTGCGTCAAGGTGCGGATCATGGTCAGCGACAAAGCATTCAACGCTTTGGGGCGATTCAAGGTGATGCAGGCCAAGCGTCCATGCACTTCGGCCACGACATCCGCGGTGATCAGATCAGACATTGCGTTGTCTCCAAGCAAAAATTTCATTGATAAACAAGGCACAGATCACGACCGTACCGCCCCATAGTACTTCAGGACTGGGCACTTCGTGCGCGCCATACCAAGCCAAGCTGATACCAAATATGACTTCCAGCAAGGCCAGCAAAGAGACCTCGGCGGCCTTCAAGACTTGGGCACAAACCACGGACAAAACGCAGGGGATGGCCAACTGGAACAAACCCAGCAAGGCCAACCATTGCACATCAGCAGCGGAGGCTTGAAAAGGAAGGGCCCAAGGCAAAGTTAAAACGCAGGACAGCGCGGCGCCCAGCAGCACGGAAGGCACCAGGTCCAGTTGCAGGCCCTGAGAAAGGCTGCGTTGCACCAAGGTCCATTGCACAGCGCCCGCCAGCGGCACGCAAACGGCCACAGCGACACCGATCCAAAAACCGGGGGAATCGACATGAATTTGGCTGGCAAACATACCGCCTATGCCCAAACCCGCCAGATGTTAACGGCGGCGTAAATCCGCTGAAAAATGGCGGCGGAAATTGGCGGCGAGAAATTTTGTTACCCAAGGTCACAAAGGGGCTTTGTGACCCGTAATCATTGTCTTCCCCCGTGGGCCGCATCAAGGGTACGCTTCGCCG
>CAIWWN010000191.1 GCA_903916355.1 uncultured Burkholderiales bacterium
CTAAAATTCTGCGTATAACCAAATGAACCTTGAACGCCAGTAATCAAATTTTCACCATCAGGATGGTAGATAAAAATATCGATGGCCATGCCCGTATTAAAATGCACCACGGGCATTTGGAATATCCTGTCGATTTTGAAATATCCTTTCATGACACTGAATTTTCCACTGGCCATCAGGGTATTGATCACTTCAAAAATATTATCAGCCTCAAATATACCGACATCGATATCTTTGTCATGTGCCATGAATGCTTTTTCTCGGGCATAGCCCAGTAAGGTCCCCGAAACAAGGAAGGCCTTCGTCTTGACTTTATCCAAAGTCGTTTGAAGATCTGTCAGTGCTTGAGTAGCGCTTTGGCTATTGAAATCTGAGGCCTCGTGCTTTTCCCCTGTCGTGTCTGCATTATTAAAATTAGCGTCAATCCATTCGTGCGTTTGAACGGATAAAAGATCTAAAAAACTGTCCAAGAGTGCGAGTGCTTTCTGGACATCGCCTTTTTTAACATAAGCTTCTGCGGCAATGTATTTGACCAAAACTTGATCGTCTGTGGCCTTGCTGCACCATTCAATGGTCTCGTCATGTTTATTGACAAATGAATAATATTGTGCAATTAACTTTGCCATGTTACTCGGCACTTTGGCAATATTATTTCTCTTCAAGGCTTGATAAATTATTTTTTGAGATTGAATACAATGATCCCAATCGATATTTTCAGACCCTTTGACATTAATTGAACGCTCAAATAATGATCGACCGCATAACAAAGCAAAGTCTATTCCTTTGCCTTTTTCTAATTTCTTATTCAGAATTTTGTAGGCATTGTATTCTTGACCATGATCTAAAAATAACTCAAAGGACAAATGCCAATCGTTGTCAGATCCTGTCAACTGCTGGAACCTCTTTGTTTCAGCTGAAATATCCGCATTTTCAATGATACATTGGAGGGTATTTTTTAAAATATTTGTTCTTGTATTGCGGTCTTTCGTCAATCGAATTTCTTTGTGAAGAATAGAGCTGTAGCACTGCTCCAGCAATTGCGGCCTGGCCTTTTGAGTAGCGTTATGTATGGCTAAAGTGGTCACAAAAATAACAATGCGGGCTTCCTTTTTACGGCGACAAAAATCAAGGAACTCATGGCTGATGATGAAGTCAAGCCCATGCTCCAAGATGATGCTTTCAAGCACATCGAAATGTTCACCGCTGACCAAATGCTTTAATTGCAACAAGGCCGTTTTCATTTTTGTTTCAGACACGCACTGCACCTCATACTTTTGACAGTTACCTGAGCGCAAGCAACTACAGTGCCACTCATGACTCATCCACAAAAAATGCATACGAATGCCACATTCCAATCGAACGATTTCATTGCCGACTTACGGTCTAAACTCAGTCCTTTACACGATTATTTCTGGGCCAATAGGGAAAACCGCTCTCAGTGCGATGTTTGGATTTTTTGCTGGCACTTTCTTTGCTTAGATTAATTCAGGGTCACTCGCATTTTGTGACCGCTTTACACTTCATCGGAGCCCCCATGCACCAACACCTCTCTCAAGCGCTGCAAACTTTTCAGCGCGATCAGGCCTTTAACGCCGCTGATATTTCTGAATTTTCTCCAGCCGATTTCCGACACGGCATCCAGTGGTTACTGTCAGAGAACCTGGCCGACTTGGCCCAGGCCCTGGCCGATGCGGGTTTGAGCCTGCACCCTCACAGCGAAGATATTTTGGCCATGGCCGGCCTACTGGCCATGACCCGCGAAGACTGGCCTTTGGCCGTCGAGCTGCTGCAAGACTTGTACACCGTGCAAGGCGACAACGCCCCGCCCATGAGCTACCAAATGTTGGCCCGCGCCTGTTTTTGCAACTTAGACCGTGCCGAGGCCGCCCGCGTGCTGACCGCCGGCTTGCAATACTGGCCACAAGACGCCATGCTGCTCGAAGAGCTGAGCTGCCTGGGCCCTGAGTTCAACTTGGCGGCCCTGTCGAATTACCAACACTGACAGCGGCAAGTTGTTGCCATGCGGCAAATGCTGGCCTTCACGCTTGCCTTCACGTTACCTACCTGCTTGAACACATCAATTTCTGATGCCCTAGATCGGACTGACACATGACCGTTATCAACACCAACATCAAAGCACTTTACGCAGAAAATGCGTTGAAGTCCACGGCCAAAGATTCGTTGACGGCCACCATGCAGTTGGCAACGGGTAAGAAGATCAACTCGTCTGCAGACGACCCGGCCGGTATGGCCATTGCGTCGCGCATGACGCAAAACATCAAAAGTTTGGGCCAGGCCATTGCCAATGCGGGCAATGCCATGTCTTTGATTCAAACCGTGGACAGTGCTGCCGACGGCATCACCACCATGCTGCAACGCATGAGCGAGTTGGCACTGCAAGCGAGCAATGGCAGTATGTCGTCAGACCAGCGGGGTTATTTGGACCAGGAGTTTCAACAACTCAAACTCGAAATCAGCCGTACCGCGGCCACTCAGGAGTGGAACGGTTTTCCGGTCATGAATGGCAAAGCTGGCGATGCAGTGGGCTTGCCCAAATACACCACCATGGACAGACCGGTTGCCACTGTTGCAACCGGCTCAACAGCTGCCGCGCCCGCAGCGTCATTGGCCTATGGCGATCTTTCTATCGTGGTCGATGGGAAAACGTATTCGATTCCAGCAACCTTGGCCAGCAGCAATGACCCCAGCAGCACCGCCGCCAGCATGAGCAACAAGGCGGCCAGCGCCATTGCGGTGGCCACCGCCATCAACAGCCAAACCGCGAGCACCGGCGTGACGGCTGTGCCCAACCCGGCGGTGATTGAGGGTGCCAAAACGACTGTGCGCAGCACGACCCTGCAAGCCAATTTGTACGTGAACGGCGAAAAAATAGCGTTGAATTTGCCAGCAGGTCAAACCGAGGCCGAGCGCCGCACGTATGTGATGGACAGCATCAACGCCACCAGCAGTGTGCATGGGGTCACCGCCATCTCGACCGGCACGGGCGGTATCAAACTGTCAACGCCGGACGGGCGCAACCTGTCGGTGTGGTACGACAGCACCACGGCCACACCGCCGGTGACAGCGGCTGATATGGGTCTGGGCATGGACACACTGTTGCCCACCGATGTGCCCGGCGTCACCGGCATGGATTCAGGTGCCCGACTTGAAGCCACCCGAGAGACCGTGGCGCTGACTTTCAGTGCTTTCACAGCGGCAGGGCAATCCGTCTCGGTCAATGGTTTGACCTTGACGTCTTCTGGCGCCATGACAGCCACGCAAGTGGCTGCGGCCTTTGCCAACCTGACTTCGGGCATGACTGCGGCCGAAGCGACCACAGCCAACCCCACCAGCGCCGCTTTGGGGACTTTTGCCGGCACTTTTGCGGCGGGGTTCACCACGGGGTCCAATTCATCAGCCACCGTAACAGCCACCGCCACGGCGGACAACTTGGGCGATGTGGGCTCGATCGTTACGTCGCCAATTCCGACTGTGGCGACAACCGCTGGTGTGACGGGGGTGACCGAATCGTCTTTGATGACGTTTGCGGATTTGTCCTCTGGTCAGTCTGTGACGGTCAACGGCTTAACGTTTACGGCTGGTTCGTCGACAGTTACTGCTGCCAATGTTGCAACTGCCTTTGCTTCATTGACATCTGGCATGACGGCCGCTCAAGCTTTAGCAGCCCACAGTAACAGTGCCTTAGGTGCCTACTCTGGTACTTTTGCAGCGGGTTTCACCACAGATGCTATCTCTGGCGTCACCGTCACAGCCAGGAGCACGACGGCTACCGCCAACGTGACCGACATCACCACAACAGGTGTCTCCACCGTCGTGACGACCCCCGGCGCTGGCTTGACAGAGTCTTCGGTCATCACTTTTTCGAGTTTGACCCCAGGCCAGTCCATTACCGTGAATGGATTGAAGTTCACCGCCACGGGCAATATGACAGATGCCCAAGTGGCTGCCGCCTATTCATCATTGACATCGGGCATGTCTGCGTCACAAGCCACCACGGCCCACGCCGCCATCAGCTTGCTGGGCACCTACAGTGGAACCTTTGCAACAGGCTTTACCACTGGCGCCATCACAGGCGCCACCGTGACCGCAACCAGCACCACGGCCAATTCAGATGTCACCAACATTGCGGTTTCCACGGGTACGACATTTCCGGCAGCCGTGCCCACAGATGGACTGAATGTGCTGGCTTCCACCGTGTACGGCACGGTCACATTGCAGTCTGAAAACTCTTTCACCATGATCGGCTCTAGTGATGCCATACGTACAAATTTGGGTTTTGATAATCTCGAGGTCAAAAAACAAGACATAGGTCGCTTGAGCTTTCAGGTGGGTGCCGATTCCAGCCAAACCGTGACCGTTGACATTGCCGACTTTGGCAAAAACGGCAACATCACCGGCGCCATCACCAGCGACAGTGCAGCCACCTCCATCACCACGGTGTTGGGTGCGCAGAACGTCATGAATTTGATGAACACAGCGCTCAATGCCGTGTCCGCACAGCGCAGCAATTTGGGCTCGCTGATCAACCGCTTGCAAGAAATCAGCGACAACCTGACCAGTGTGCAAACCAACGAAACGGCTTCGCGCAGCCAAATTGAAGACGCCGACTTTGCGGTTGCCAGCACGGCCGCTTCTAAAGCCCAAATCATGACCCAAGCGGCCACCGCCGTTTTGGCACAAGCCAATACCGACATGCAAACGGTGTTGAAGTTGCTGCAGTAATGACATCGGGCCCCAATTGCTTTAACTGCCAGCACTTTGCCATCAGCTGGCAACCGAGCATGCCTTACGCCTGCAAATTACTGGGCTTCAAATCCAAAGCCCTTCCCGCCATCGAGGTCCTGCGCATTGACGGGCGTGTTTGTCAGGGCTTTACGCCCAAACCCATTGCGGGCTCAGCCCAAAAGATTTCTTTGCGAGCCTAGTGTCAGCTGCAGGCTGCAGAACTGTTTTTAAGCATCTAAGGCTGTCGTGAGGCTGCCCTCGATTTGCAAAAGGCCTCTCCCTCCTTGCTTAAAAGCTCTGCAATGGCTTTTTGGCTCTCGCAAATAGGGGCTATGGTCTTGGCATGAACTTTTGTTGACTTCGTCCCTATTCGTATCGCTATGCGATACAATTGCGCATGATCAAATCGTTCAGACACAAAGGTGTCAAAGCTTTTTTTCATACGGGCAGCCTTGCAGGAATTAACGCGGCGCACGCTCAAAGGTTAGGCGCTATGTTGCGACGTTTGAATGAAGCGACTTCATCTCAAGACCTCAACTTACCAGGCTGGGGTTTGCATCCGCTCAAAGGTCGGGAACTCAAAGGCCATTTCTCGATATGGGTCAGCGGCAATTGGCGATTGACCTTCACCTTCGATGGCCTAGATGCCATTTTGGTGGACTATCAGGACTATCACTGAACAATTGAATCGAATCGCTATGACAAAAATGTTTAACCCACCCCACCCTGGACTGACCTTGCGAGATGATGTGCTGCCTGCACTTTCACTGTCAACAACACAGGCAGCGCAACAATTAGGCGTTTCGCGCGTCACGCTCTCAAGGGTACTGAATGGTCATGCGGCTATTTCCCCTGAAATGGCGCTGCGCATTGAGTCGTGGTTAGGTGTCGACCGTGGCGGTGAAGCACGCCTTTGGCTGGCAGAACAAAATGTTTACGACTTGTGGCAAGCCAGCCAAAGGATGAAATCCGATCCTCACAAAGTGTTGCGTGCGCCACGCGGATGACACGACATCAAACCCG
This sequence comes from uncultured Burkholderiales bacterium, assembly GCA_903916355.1. GTDB lineage: Bacteria > Pseudomonadota > Gammaproteobacteria > Burkholderiales > Burkholderiaceae_C > Limnohabitans_A. The sequence continues at coordinate 5,770 of CAIWWN010000191.1, forward strand.
TTGAGGCCCTGTCGGAATACCGACCCTTGCCGCTGTCCATTGCCGCTTTTGCCGCCATGAAGCACGCTTAGGTTCTCTGTTTGAAGTGGCACGGCCATTGCTTACCTCTCTGGCAATAACTTGCCACTTTCATGACACAGAGAACGTACAGCATGAGCTCTTTCAATATCGCGCAACACGCCTTGTGGTTGGACCCTGTCCAAGCCCTGGCTGCGCCAGAGCACGCGCAATTGGCCTTGGCCGGACTGTCGGTGCACCGACTGCACACGCTCGAAGATATTCAAAAGCAACTCACCGACGCCGACTGGGTGGTGGTGCGTTTGGACAGCACTTTGGAGCGTTTGCACGCCGTGCTGACCGTGCAACAGCAAGCGCAAATCAGCGTGCCAGTGATTTGCCGGGTTGACCGGCAACATTTGTCTTTGGCTATTCAAGCCATGCGCATGGGCGCTTACCATGTGATGGCGGCAGACGAGTGGTCTGTGCCCGCATGGCAAGCCGCTTTGCACAAGCCCGAGCAAAAAGGTACAGCCGCACACACACCGTCTCACCCGCCCGCGCCGCAGCGCAATGTGGTGTACGTGGACCCGGTCAGCCGCCACTTGCTCGCCTTGGCGCAGCGGGTGGCCAAAGCCCAGGTCACGGCCTTGATTGAAGGGCCCACCGGTGCGGGTAAAGAAGTTTTGGCCCGGGTACTGCACGAATCATCCAGCCGCGCCAAAGGGCCATTTGTCGGTCTGAACTGCGCCGCTTTGCCAGAGCAGTTGATTGACGACATGCTGTTTGGCCACGAAAAAGGCGCGTTCACGGGCGCGCACAAAGATTTCAAAGGCTTGTTTGAACAAGCCCAAGGTGGCACCTTGTTCTTGGACGAGATTGGCGAGATGCCCATGCACTTGCAAGCCAAGTTGTTGCGCGTCTTGCAAGAGCGCCAACTCACACGGCTGGGTGCCGAGCGCCCCGTGGCGGTGGATGTGCGCGTGGTCGCCGCCACCAACAAAGATTTACGCCAAGCCATTGGCGCGCGCGAGTTCCGCGAGGATTTGTACTTCCGCATCAGCACCTTCAAATTACGAGTGCCGGCGCTGCGCGACAGGCCGGGTGATATCTTGCCCTTGGTTGCCCAGCTGTTACTGCGCCATGCCAAAGACAATGTGTTCACCGTAAGCGCTGAGGCGCAAGCGATGCTGCTGTCTTACCCATGGCCAGGCAATGTGCGTGAACTCGAAAACGTGGTGCAGCGCGCCGTGGTGCTGTGCCCTGATGCGCAAATTGACGGCATGCATTTGATGTTTGACGACGCCCACGAAGAGCCTGCACCCTATCGATCTAACGCTCAGCTTGTGGCGCATGGCCTACCTCTTGAAAGCGCCGATGCGCCGTATGAATTGCAAGGCCCACTGTGCGAGGACGAATACAAGGCTTTGTTTCAATCGCACATGAGCTCGGCAGCCTCGGGCTTGGGGCATTTGCAAACCGCCGTGAAGTCGAACGAACACCAACTGATCATGGCCGCCATTCAAAACACCGAAAGCCGGATAGAAGCCGCCAGGCAGCTGGGCATCAGCCCACGCACGCTGCGTTATAAATTAGCCAAGCTCAAAGTCGGCAATGACATGCCGTCGACGGCTTTGGCGCGATGACCAGGGGATACCCATGATCGATAAAGTCACCTCACAAGCCAATATTTCTTCCATGCTGCAAACGCTGCGTGCATACCAGTCTGAAGCTGCTGGCGGCATAGACACGCCCAGCGCAGACAAAGCCAAGAGCACGTCTCAAACCGGTTTTGCCGACATGATTCGGCAGACGATTGAAAACGTCAACGACAAGCAAAAAACCGCGAATGATCTCGAAGGTGCTTATATGCGCGGTGAACCCGTGCCCTTGACCGATGTGGTCTTGGCCATGCAAAAGTCTTCCCTGTCCTTTGAAGCGACCTTGCAGGTGCGCAACAAAGTGCTCAAGGCCTACGAAGACATTTTGAACATGCCTGTTTGATGCGGCCTGAAGGATACTGACCATGGCAACCGCAAACGCTGCAACCTTTCAGCCCAATAATTTTGCCGGCGCCCCAGGCGCCGCGGGCAATTCCACGGGGGGTGCTTTGGCCACCACGAGCCCTGGTGGCGC
>CAIWWN010000192.1 GCA_903916355.1 uncultured Burkholderiales bacterium
ACTTATCCACAATTGCTGATTCAAAAATTAGCAACACGCCCTGGGTCAATATTGGATCGGCAGGGTGGGTCAATATTCAAGCGGCGCAGACTAGGACGTGGTTAGAAATGATGAAAACGACTACAGGTCCCGACTTGTTGCAAATTACAAATGGAAAGTTGATAGACGCAAGTACCAAATCGAATTGCGTCAATCACAACTTCAAGAGGCTGCTGAGAAAAAGCGCAAGGCCCTTGAGCAACTGCTAGCCAATCGGGAAACCTTGATGACCTCAGCGGTTGAAGGAATGAACCATGCTGACCAAATTAGGGAATTGATTGAAATCATGCAAGCCAAATCTCAGTCTTCCCAGAAACCGATAAAAGACTTTGATCGATGGGTGCGATGGGCTACGCATCACGCTAACACTTTGGATCCAAGGTACATGAGTGTTCAAGGCTTTGAAGCGTGGGTGGCCAAGTTCAAGCTCAAACATTGATTAAAAAATAGGCAGTTTTGCTTGCACACCCTGATGAAAGATTGAACCAAAAATCTTCAATAAAAACATATGGTTACGTGCAGCTATACTTCCACAAATATTTCCACGGTAGGGTTGAGGCCGCCGCAAACCCCCGTGTTTATTGGGGTCCTAGCGGCTCGGTCTGCTCATAATCCTTTGGTCCACGGTTCAAGTCCGTGACGCCCTACCAATACTTAAAAAGCCACTGGTTAAGTTCAGTGGCTTTTTTCATGGCGCACCGCTAAAGAGATGTGTTATGGCCGATGGAGTAACACACACAATTTGAGGGTTTGACCCACTTGGCGGCGCGGCACCGAGGCGTAGGATGCGAGGGGCTCTTTGAGCCAGCACGCCCCCTTTCCACTTGATTGAGTCCCCCACGATGCCCATATCGCGTTATTTTTCGAGTCGCCGCACATGGCTGTCCAGCACGGTTTTGGCCTTGTTGGCCTTGTCCCCCATCCTCAGCAGCGCCCAAACGCCGTGGCCCAGCAAGGCGGTACGCATTGTGGTGCCGTATGCGCCTGGGGGGGCGAACGATATTTTGGCCCGTGTGGTGGCTGAAAAATTAGCGCCCGCTTTGGGGCAGCCCGTTTTGGTGGAAAACCGTGCGGGTGCGGGTGCCGCGGTGGGCACCGAATATGTGGCCCGCGCAACGCCGGATGGCCACACTTTGTTGATGGCCGCAAGCGGACCGATCGCTTTCAACCCAGCCTTGGTGGCCAAACTGGCCTACAACCCCTTGACCGATTTGGCGCCGATTTCTTTGATCGGCTCCTTTCCCATGATTTTGGCTGTCAACGATAATTTTCCCGCCAAGAACTTTGCCGAATTGGTCGCTTACTCCAAAGCAAATCCTGACAAGACCAATTACGCCTATCCTTCTGCGTCTTTTCAGTTGGTGATGGAGTTGGTCAAGGCACGCACCGGCCTGAAGGCCTTGAATGTGCCTTACCAGGGGAGCGCACCTTCCATCAATGCGGTTCTGACGCAAGAGGTGCAGATGACCTTGATCGATTCAGGCCCGATTGCCGCCTTGGTCAAGTCGGGCAAGTTGCGTGCGCTGGCCGTCACGTCTGAGCAGCGCTTGGCCAGCTACCCGCAAGTGCCGACGCTCAAGGAGCAGGGCGTCGATTTGGCGGTTAATTTCTGGAGCGGTTTGTTGGCCCCCGCCGGCACGCCAGCGCCCATCATCAAGCGGCTGCAAGAAGAGATGGCACGCATCATGGCCTTGCCGGACGTGGTGGAACGCATGGCCAAGCTGGACATTCGACCTGTGGGCGGCAGCACGGCCGACTTTGCCAAAACCATTGCCACCGAAATTCCGCTGTGGACCCAAGTCGCTAAAGACAACAACATCAAAGCCCAATGACCGAGCGCTCAGGTCGCCAAAGGCGCATCGCCATTGCCGGTGCGGGCATTGCCGGTTTGACCACGGCCCTGGCCTTGTTGCAGCAGGGTTTTGAGGTGGACGTTTTTGAGCAAGCCTCGCAGCTGGGAGAGGTGGGGGCTGGTTTGCAAATTTCACCCAACGGCACCCGCGTATTGAAGGCTCTGGGTTTGGATGCGCCCTTGCAAGAGTGCGTCAGTCCCGCTCGAGGCAAAGAAATTCGCATGTGGAACACCGGGCAGCGTTGGAAGCTCTTCGATTTGGGGGACGATTGTCTGGCGCGTTTTGGAGCGCCTTACTGGATGGTGCACCGTGGTGACTTGCACCGCGTCTTGTTGTCGGCTTTCGCGCAAAGATCGGATCGACCTGTGCGCTTGAACGCGCAAGTGCGTTCTGCACAAAGCCACGCTTCGGGCGTCTCTTTTCAGCTGAGCGACGGCAGCGTGCATGAGGCGGATGGTTTACTGGCGGCCGATGGCGTGCATTCTTTATTACGCGAACAGTTATGCGGTGAGGACAAAGCCCAGTTCACCGGTTTGCTGGCTTGGCGGGGCCTGGTGCCCATGGCGCGTATTCCTGCGCCTATGCAAAATCCTGTGGGGACCAATTGGGTGGGGCCGGGTGCCCACGTGATCACCTACCCTGTCCGGGCTGGTCAGTTGATGAATGTGGTCGGCATCATTGAGCGCGATGGTTGGCGCAGCGAGTCATGGACCGAGCCCGGGACCCACGCCGAATTGCTGCAGGATTTTGGCCATTGGCATCCCGATGTGTGTGACTTGATGCGCCAGATTGAACAGCCCTTTAAATGGGCCCTGCTGGGACGACCACCGCAAACAGGTTGGGCCCAGGGCAATGTCTGTTTGATGGGCGACGCGGCGCATCCCACCCTGCCGTTTCTGGCCCAAGGGGCCAATATGGCCTTGGAGGATGCCGCTGTCATGGCCCGTTGTTTGGCCGCCTATGACGCGCCGGCGCAGGCCTTTGCCCGATTTGAAGCCCTGCGCTGGCAGCGCACGGCGGACATCGTGAATCGCTCACGTGACAACGCGCAACGCTTTCACAACCCCCAATTGTCCGATACGAGCCAAGCCGTCGACTATGTCAGCCGCGAGTGGGAGCCCGAAACAGTACGCCGCCGATACGATTGGCTGTTTGAGTACGACGCCCTCAAAGTGCCGGTATGAGTTGCGACGCCCACGCGGGGATCGGGGGGGCTTATCTGAGCATGGGCCCCGTCTTTTTTCGCGTGTCTAGGGGTAAACATAGTAGTGATTTGTGCTTTTGAGTAAGACACTCCGGTGTGGACTACCCGATTCAGGAAATCTCAACATGGCCAGTGTCACGATTGCATCCGTTAAAAAGAATTTTGGTGAAGTGCCCATTCTTCACGGCGTAGATATCGATATTCAAGACGGCTCGTTCACGGTACTGGTCGGCCCATCGGGCTGCGGCAAGTCCACTTTGCTGCGCATGATTGCCGGCTTGGAGCAGATCACCTCGGGTGAAATTCGGATCGGTGAAACCCGCGTCAATGATTTGCCACCTAAAGCACGTGACATTGCGATGGTGTTCCAAAACTATGCGCTGTATCCGCACATGACCGTGCGTGAAAACATGGCTTTTTCGCTGGAACTGGCCAAGCAGAGCAAAGAAAATATTCAAGCCAAAGTAGGCCGTGCGGCTGAAATTTTGGCGCTGGATGCCTTGTTGGACCGTTACCCCCGTCAGCTGTCGGGCGGCCAGCGCCAACGCGTGGCGATGGGGCGTGCCATTGTGCGCGATCCGCAAGTGTTTTTGTTTGACGAGCCGCTCTCCAACCTGGATGCGAAATTGCGCGTGGCCATGCGCAGTGAAATCAAGGAGTTGCATCAACGCTTGAGAACGACTTCCATTTATGTGACCCATGACCAAATCGAAGCCATGACCATGGGCGACAAAATTGTCGTGATGCGGGATGGACGGATTGAGCAAACGGGCTCGCCGCTGGATTTGTACGATCATCCGGTGAACCAGTTTGTGGCCGGTTTCATTGGCTCACCGGCCATGAATTTTTTGCCCTGCACGGTGCGCCGCATCGGGGGGCTCTTGAAGATGGAGCTGTCCGACGGCACGCTGTTGGAGGCCCCCCTGGGTGCAGGCGGGGAAGACGGGCAATCGGCCGTCTTTGGCGCCCGCCCAGAACACTTGACATTGGCCAGCGCGGGCGGCATTGCCGCACAGGTGGTGGTGATGGAGCCAACGGGCATGGACACCTTTGTCGCTTGCCGACACGGCACTACCGATGTGTCCGCTGTTTTCCGTGAACGGCATGACTTTTCCATCGGCAGCACCGTTTATTTGATCCCCGATCTGAGTCGAGCGCATTTGTTTGACGCGCACTCAGGCCTGCGCTTAAGGGCCTGATTTTCCTCACCTGTTTTCGTTTCGTTTCATTCATCCTAAGGAGACCATTCATGACGCAGTTCAATCGACGGAATTTTCTAGGCAACACGGCCACGGTTGCGGCCGCTTCTTCCACGCTGGGTGCCGGCGCCTTGAGTTTTTCTCCTGCGGCGCAAGCCCAAAACATGAGCTTCAAGCCTGAGAAGGGTGCCAAATTGCGCGTCTTGCGCTGGAGTCGTTTTGTGCAGGGTGACATTGACGCGTACATGGCCAACGTGAAAAAATTCACCGAGCTCACCGGCGTTGAAGTGCGGGTTGACAATGAAGGTTGGGAAGACGTTCGACCCAAGGCCGCTGTGGCGGCCAACACAGGCGCTGGGCCCGACATTATTTTGTCGACCAACGACGACGCCAATCTCTATCCAGAAAAGCTGCTCGACGTCACCGACTTGTGCGAGTACTTGGGCAAGAAATACGGTGGCTGGTATCCGGCTGCGCAGGCCTTCCTGAAACCCGATGGCAAGAAGTGGATTGGCGTGCCACTTGGGGCCGCCGGCGCGATGATGGTCTATCGCCAAAGCCAAATCAAGGCGGCTGGTTTTGACACCTTTCCCAAAGACACCGATGGCTTTTTGCGCATGTTGAAAGCTTTGAAAGAAAAGGGCACGCCCGGTGGTTTTGCGCTGGGCAATGCCACCGGTGACGGCTTGTGGTGCAACTGGCTGGTGTGGGCGTTCGGCGGCAAGTTGGTGGACAAAGACAACCGCGTGGTCATCGACAGCCCCGAAACCATCAAGGCTTTGGAGTACGCCAAGGAGATGTACGCCACGTTCATCCCGGGCACATTGTCTTGGTTGGACCCCAACAACAACAAAGCCTTCTTGGATGGTCAGATCAGCGTGACCAACAATGGCATCTCGATTTATTACGCCACCAAGAATTCCACCGACCCCAAAGTGCGCGAACTCAAGGAGGACGTGTATCACGCCAACTATCCGGTCGGGCCTGTGGGCGTGCCGACCGAATCGCATTTGTTCTTCAATCAAATGATCATGAAGTACACCAAGTACCCGCAAGCGGCCAAAGAGTTCTTGCGCTTCATGATGGAAAAAGAGCAGTTTGAGCCTTGGTTGACCGGTGCTGGTGGCTATATCGCGCAGCCCTTGGTGGCTTACGAAAAGGCTGCCATCTGGTCGTCCGATCCCAAGCACCTGGTGTACCGAGATGGTGTCAAAAACTTGCGCCCAGCCGGTTACGCCGGCAAGCTGGGTTACGCCTCAGCAGGTGCTGGCGCTGACTTCATCATCGTCAACATGGTGGCCGAAGCCGCCAGCGGGGCCAAGACACCCAAGGAAGCCGCAGAGCGTGCGCAAAAGCGTGCTGAGCGTTACTACAAAGTCTAAACACCTGTCCTGAAACCACGGCCCCTATGACCTCCATGCTCGAGAAACTTCAGAACAGCCGCAATGTGCTCGGCTTGATCTTTATGCTGCCAGCCGCTGTGCTGTTGTTGCTGTTTCTGACGTACCCCTTGGGCTTGGGTGTCTGGCTCGGTTTTACCGATGCCAAAGTGGGGCGCCCTGGTGAATGGATTGGACTGGAAAACTACATCTATCTGGCGGGCGACAGCGTCACCCAGTTGGCCTTGTTCAACACGCTGTTCTACACCACCATCGCCAGTGCCGTGAAGTTTTTCTTGGGCCTGTGGTTGGCGCTGTTGTTGAATAAAAACATCCGCTTCAAATCATTTTTCAGGGCCGTGATTTTGTTGCCCTACATCGTGCCGACCGCCTTGTCGGCCATTGCGTTTTGGTGGATTTTTGACTCTCAGTTTTCCATCATCAGTTGGGCCCTGGTCAAGATGGGCTTCATCAGCACCTACATTGACTTTTTGGGCGACCCTTGGAACGCACGCTTTTCAACCATTGCGGCCAATATTTGGCGCGGTGTGCCCTTTGTGGCGATCACATTACTGGCGGGACTGCAAACCATCTCGCCGTCTTACTATGAAGCGTCGGCCATTGATGGTGCGACACCATGGCAACAGTTCTACCATGTGACATTGCCTTTGCTGACGCCCATCATTGCGGTGGTCATGACGTTTTCAGTGTTGTTCACCTTCACTGATTTCCAACTCATTTATGTGATCACCCGCGGTGGACCGTTGAACTCCACCCACCTCATGGCCACCTTGTCCTTCCAGCGGGCCATTTCAGGCGGCGCATTGGGGGAGGGCGCAGCGATCTCGATTGCGATGGTGCCATTTTTGTTGGCGGCCATCATGTTCAGTTACTTCGGCCTTCAACGACGCGCATGGCAACAAGGCGGAGACGACAAATGAGCCAAGACCAAAGCGATACCGTGGGCATGTCCTATTTGGACAGTCGGGCGCGCCAATTCTTCACGATCTATTTGCCCTTGTTGGTTTTTTTATTCGTGTTGCTGTTTCCGTTTTATTGGATGGGCATCACCGCCTTCAAACCAGATAACGAATTGTTGTCACGCGACGGCAACCCGTTTTGGATCATTGCCCCGACCTTGGCGCACATCGATAAATTGCTGTTCAAAACCGAATACCCGCAATGGATGTGGAACACCGTGGTGGTGTCCGTCACGGCCACATTCTTCTCTTTGTTGGCCTCTGTTTTTGCCGCCTATGCCATTGAGCGCTTGCGGTTTTCGGGTGCCAAGCATGTGGGCTTAGCTATATTTTTGGCTTATTTGGTGCCCCCTTCCATTTTGTTCATCCCTTTGGCTTCTGTGGTGTTTCAACTGGGGCTGTTTGATACACGCTTGGCTTTGATCCTCACCTACCCGACTTTTCTGATCCCGTTTTGCACCTGGTTGCTGATGGGCTACTTTCGCTCGATCCCCATGGAGTTGGAAGAGTGTGCGCTGATTGATGGTGCCAACCGCTGGCAAATTTTGGTCAAGATCATCTTGCCCTTGGCGGTGCCCGGTTTGATTTCGGCCGGCATTTTTGCTTTCACGCTGTCGTGGAATGAATTTATTTATGCACTGACCTTCATCTCTTCGAGCGAGATGAAAACCCTGCCAGTCGGCGTGGTCACCGAACTGGTGGAGGGCGACGTGTACCACTGGGGCGCCTTGATGGCGGGCGCGCTTTTCGGCTCCTTGCCGGTGGCCTTGATTTACTCGTTCTTTGTCGAGTACTACGTCTCGGGCATGACCGGTTCGGTCAAAGAATAATCCACGCCGCACACCCACAGGTGGGCATTTCTCACGGCCTTGCGCCTTGCCTGTTGGGCTGATCAGTCAATGGTCACGCCACCGGTCTTGATGACTTGACGCCAGCGCTCGGTGTCTTCTTTCATCCATTGCGCCATCTCTTCAGGGGTGTTGCCCACGGGCTCGGCACCGACTTCTGCGAAGCGCCGTGCCATTTCGGGTGTTCGCAAAATCTCGCCAATCAAACTGGACAAACGGTTGGCGATGGCTGCCGGTGTTTTAGGCGGCGCCACCATGGCAAACCAAGCGACGGCCACAACGCCGGGCACCACTTCTTGCATGGCGGGAATGCCAGGCATGCTGCTGATGCGTTTGGCGCTGGTCACGGCCAGTACTTTGAGTTTGCCGCTGCGCAAGTGCCCCGAGGCTTGCGCCACATTGCCAAACATGATGTTGACATGGCCTGCCAGCAAATCAGCCACCGCGGGCGCATCGCCTTTGTAGGGCACATGCACCATTTTCACGCCGGTCTTTTGCTTGAACAACTCGGCCGTCAAATGCGCGGTGGAGCCATTGCCTTGGGAGGCGTAGCTGAGCTTGTCCGGATTGGCTTTGGCATAGGCGATGAGTTCTTGCACACTGTTGACGGGCACCGAGGGATGCACCATCAAGGCATTGGGCACCAGAGACAGAATGCTGATGGGGACAAACTTGGACGGCTCGTAGTTGAGTTTGGGGTACAAGCTGACGTTGATGGACAAGGGCGGCGGAGGGGCTGCCATCAGGGTGTAACCATCAGGCTCAGCGTTGTACACATATTCGGCCGCAATATTGCCTGCCGCGCCTGGTTTGTTTTCGATCACGATGCTTTGCCCCAGCTTGGCCATCAAGGCTTCAGAGATCAAACGTGGAAACAAATCGGCGCTGCCGCCGGCAGGGTTGGGGACTAATATTTTGATGGTTTTTTGCGGCCATGCGCTGCTGCTTTGCGCGCGGACTTGCGTGGCCGCAAGGGGTAAGGCGAGGGCGAGCGAGGTGCTTAAAAATTCACGGCGATTGGCGTAGGTCATGACATTGGGCTTGAGGCTTAGATAGGAATGACCAACAAGGTCTCGATGATGCGTGAGTCGTACAGAAACAATCGCTGTTTGAATTTGGGGCCTGAGGGGGTCAGGATCACTTCATCTTGGCATTGGCCTGTCGAGATGATTTTCATGTCGCCATCGAGCGCCATGGTGCGCACGACCAAGTAGTTGGAGCGCACCTGCAATACGCCCGCTTGCTCGCCCACGATTTGCACACCTGAGAGGATGTGGCGGTAGTGGTGGGGTTCGTATATGTTGGCAATGCGCATGGACTTGATGCGGTCGCGCAGTTGCGCGGCGCTGCGGCTGTCGATGATGGCCATGGGCAAGTCACGGTCATGGTTGAAGCGTGATTTGACGGTGTAACGGCCGTCCTCTAGCAGCAAGTCGGCGATGGCTTCGACGCGATTTTCGTCAATGGCCCGGGCCCATTCAAAAATCAAATTTTCGATGGCTCTGAAGTGCTGTTCGTGCTGCGGACTCATGCCAAATCCATGTCTAAACAGTAGTTGTGCCAGAAGTTGCGAATGGCACGCTCTGAGAGTTTGGTGTTGCCGCCACTGTCCAATGTTTTCCCACCCATCTCAATGAAGGACTCGCCGTTTTGGCCATCGGCCATGGCGCGTTGCATCATTTCGCAAACAGCAGCGTCTTCGACCGAAATCATGCCCGCTGAGCCTGCCAAATTGCCTTGCACCAAGCGGGCTTGGGTGAGGGCGTCGTCATCGTCTTCAAAGCCGAAATAAGTCCACACCAAATCAGACTCGCCCACCCCGCGAGGAATGAGTTGTCGCGTGGCCAAGCTGTTGGCAATTTGGTGCAACACAAACGAGGGGTAGGTGGTGAGTATTTGCACGCTCACGCCATCGCCAAATTCGTCGCGCCATTTCAAAATGCCCGGGTCTTCCAGTTGCATGGCGTCATTGACAGAGCGCAGGGCAGCGCTGGTGGCGTCAAAGTCTTGTGACTTTTTCTCGGTGCCTGCCTTGGTATAGAAGTACACGTGGCGCCCGTGGGTGTCCAAGGTCATGCCGGACTCTTGGGACTGACGCGACAGTCCGAATGTGCCGTAGAAGGTGTGCAAGATGTTGGCGTGGTAAGAGTCGCGCGGATTCTCGTGGTACGCCTTCCAATTGGCATGGATGCGCTGGGTGTCATAGCCCAAGACTTTCAGCGGCTTGTGCAATACACGCCGAATGCCTTGTGCAACGTCGCCGAGCCAATCTTCTAAGGGCTCGACTTCATCGGAGAAGGTGGCAAACACCAGTCCGCAAAGGGTCGCAACGCGCAGTTTTTGCAGGCCATGTTCGGACAGCTGAAAGTCTGCGGGCAAACCGCCTTCGCCGCGCAGTCCGTGGCTGAATGCGGCATGGGTCAGGTCGCCTTGGAGGTTGTAGTTCCAGGCGTGGTAGACGCAATACAGTTTTTTGACTTTGCCAAAAGCGTCTCTGCACAGCATATTGCCGCGGTGCGCACAGCGGTTGACCACCACGTGCAGCGAGTGGTCTTCGGCCCGTGTGAGGACGACGGATTGCTCACCGATGAAGGTGGTTTTAAAGTTGCCCGCTTCAGGTACTTCGGCCTCAAGCCCGACATAGTTCCAAGTCTTGCCGCGAAAGATCTTGAGTTGCTCTTGGGCGTAAATGTCAGGGTCGGTGTAGGCCCAATACGGCGCGCGCGTGTAACCTTCTGCAGGCCAGGTGCGAGGTGTTGTGTGGCGGCGACTGGTGGGGCCCTGAATGGAGGCCTCGTCAAGAGAGGCGGAGGGGATGTTCATGTCTGTGAAATGCAGAGTTGAATTGGCCGATTTGCGCGTGATGACGCAGATCAAACGGTCACAGTTTGCATGCCGCGCAGTACATCGAGCAAAGGCTGGTGCGCAGCTTCAAGAACATCACCGCGCCAAATCACATGCTGATCGGTTCGGCACAAAATCAATCTGTGCTGATAGGCCGAAGGCACCTGGGACTGAGTGTGCAGGTCGATCAGTTGGATGGTCATGTTTATTTTTTTGGCAGAGTCTAAAAACCCTTGAACTTCAACGTTGGCATCGAATCGAAGCAAGCTGTAGCCTTGGCCGAGTAAGTCGTAAAGCGAGGCCCCGTTGTCTAACCAAAAATGAGGCGCACGGCAACCGGGCACGGTCGACGGGGTGAAAGAGCCCATGGTGTAGGCCGGCGCGGGCTCTGCTTCATGCGCAATGATGGGTGACTTTTCGTAAAAGTAGCCAAAATTGAGCCCTTCACAACAAAACTGCTGCACATTCAATTCATAGGCTTCAGCCCCGATCAAGGCGCGGGCCGCTTCTCCTTCAGGGTCTTGATCCTCAATGTTCGCCGGCACAGCACGGCGCGCTTTGATCATTTTCTGAGCGTGGTTCATGACGAAATGCGAAACCTGCTCTGTGATCGGGTGGCGTTCGGCCTCATAGGCATCCAGAATGGCTTCGTCCCCCCATCCTTTGACCGCGGCATCGAGCAACCACGCCAAATTCGTGGCATCGGCAATGCCTGCATTCATGCCGTAGCCCGCATAGGGAACCCACAGGTGGGCTGCGTCGCCAGCAAGAAACACGCGCCGGTCACGAAAACGGTTGGATAACAAGCGACGACCCACCCAATCTTCTTTGGTGATGATGTCGTATTTGAAATTGGCATCGACGCCCAAGATGTGTCGGATGGACGCATCACGGTCGACCGAGTCAAATTCAGGCTCGTCCGGATGCAAGTGGTTGTGCACCAACCAGGTTTCATGTCCATCAATCGCGAAGGCGGTACCGCAGCGACGGGTGTTCACGGCGTAATAGCACCAAGCGGGCTTGCCAGGCAACAGGCTGGCCAATTCGGGGGCGCGAATGTAAGTGGACTGCACGCGCTGAATCACTTCAGTGCCTTCCAACTTGGCGCCTATTTTTTTTCTGATAGAAGAACTGCCGCCATCACAACCGGCCACATAGCGCACGCGCAACGTGCGGCTGTCTTGTGTGTCCAAATCGAGCAGCGTGACGGTCACGCCCGTTTCATCTTGTGCCAGATCCGTGATTTGCGTCCGGTTCAATAACGCCAGGCCCTTTTGCGCCACAGCGTGGTGCAACAGCAAGGGCTCCAGGAAAATTTGATTGATGCGATGGGGCGGCTCTGGCGTGGCCCAGTCGGTGTCTGGGCCTTGCTGGGCGGTGTAGCGGTCTTTTCTGCAAGGAATCGGGATGCGCGTCAATTCCGTGCCTGTCATGGCGGTGCGAAAAACCACATCATTCGGATAATCTTCTGGCAATCCAGCGGCTCGCAGCGTCGCCGCTACACCCAGTCTGCGAAAGTGCTCCATGCTTCTGGACGAGACATGGTTGCATTTCACATTCGGCGGTTCAGCGAATTGTCGAATCTCTGCAATCACCACCTGCACACCTCTTCGTGCCAAGTCTGTCGCCAAGGTCAAGCCCACGGGCCCGGCGCCCACCACCAACACATCCGCGTCATATTTCAGATTCATAAGGTACTTCAGTTCAGCTTGATATTGGCTTGCCGAATCACTTTGGCCCACTTTTGGGTTTCACTTTTCAGGTAGGCATCAAAGCCTTCAACCGAGCTGGGGACGGGCTCCATGCCGCTGCTGCGCATTTGCGTTTTGATGGCTTCGTCATTCAAGGCGGCGGTGAATTCAGTATGCAGACGTTTGATGGTTTGCGGCGATGTGCCCGTGGGTGCAACCAATCCAAACCATCCGGTGGAGTCATAACCGGTGAGTCCGGCTTCAGACACCGTGGGCACGTCGGGCAAATTACTCAAGCGTTTGGGACTGGTGACCGCAAAGGCTTTTAATTTTCCCGCTTTGATGTGGGGTAAGGCTGCTTGCAAATCTGTCACGCACAAAGGAATTTGACCCGACAAGGTGTCCATGGCCGCAGGGCCTGAGCCCCGATAGGGAACTTCAACCAATTGAATGTCAGCCATCTGCATGAACAGGGCGGTGGACAAATGCATGGCGGTGCCGTTACCACCATGACCGATGGCGTATTTTCCGGGTTGCGCCTTGGCCAGTGCAATCACTTGTTGCAGTGTGTCTGCGGGCATCGAGGGGTGTCCCACAATCACAAATGGAATAGAGGCCAACATGGTGATGGGCGCAAAATCCTTCGCCACATCAAAGGGCATTTGCGGATAAAGGCTGGGGTTGGCGGTCAAGCCTCCGGCTGCGCCGACACCCAAAGTGTAGCCATCGGGTGCGGCCTTGGCGACCACAGTCAAGCCAATGTTGCCACCAGCGCCAGGCCGGTTATCCAACACCAAGGGCTGCCCCAATTTGTCGTTTAAGCGAGGCGACAACATGCGAATGAAGGCATCCGTACTGCCACCCGGTGGAAAGGTGACAACGATCTTGATGGGTTTATGGGGGTAGTCCGTTGGCTGCGCCCTAACGGGACCTGAGGCAAAAAAAGCAAAAACTGAAATACAAAGCCAATGCGGCAATAGAACTGAACGACGGTTCATGAGGTCCCCTGATAGCAGCACACTTTATCCTTGATAGAAGTCAAAATCAATCAGGGTTTCAATGGAGAAAGCAGGCTTATTGAGAGGCACATGGGACGACCGTGCGTGCGCTCAGGCTGCCAGGAAATGGTGGGCATTTAAATTGCTTTATGTCTTTGGCTTCACAAAAATTCGATGCAAAAAGGGAAATGCTAACGCAGCAAGTGACGACACATTGAAGGAGTCATGACCATGAGTTCAGATTTTGCGATCAGAGTGGATGCGCAGCATCCGCAATGGACCGGATCGGGCGGCACGCCTGAAGAGCAGAAAAAACGGCAGTTATTAAAACTAAAGGCCCTCATCCAAGCGCTGGAGCATGGGGACTTGGAGTCTGCGCGCCAAGCTTTTGTGGCCTTTGTGAATTTTGCGCCGCATCTGTCGCATGATGAAATCCTGTCGAAAGTGGGCTCCGCCCTGCAAAGTAGCCACCTGGCCGCTGCCAAGCACTTCGTCAAAAACCTTGAATACTTAGAGCGGCAATGGTTTGCCGCTCCTGGCCCCATGGGGGTCAAAAAGAGAGTGAGTTCCAATGTGCCCGTGTACTGCGCCAATGGCATACTGAAAATTGATTTTTCAGTTTAAGAGCCCAGGAGTTTGCGCATGATTAACCACCTTGACCACTTGGTGTTGACGACCTTCGATGAAGCGGCCTGTTTGGATTTTTATGTCCGCGTTTTGGGCATGACGCTTGAAAGCTTTGTGGGTGGGACGCCGCCCCTGCAGCGCAAGGCCTTGAAGTTTGGTCAGCAAAAAATCAATCTGCATGTCAGAGGCCGAGAGTTGGAGCCCAAGGCACATGTGCCCGTTCCGGGCGCGTTGGATTTGTGCTTCATTGCCTCGGTGCCGCTGCAAGAGGTGATGGCCAGACTGCATGCCGCCTCCTGGCCCATTTTGGAGGGCCCGGTCATGCGCACAGGGGCGACGCAAAAAATCAGATCGGTGTACGTGCGCGACCCCGATCTGAATTTGATTGAAATTTCAGAGCTGGCCTGACAACTTGGCCGATGGGCTCTGCGCCGCAGGCTCAGTCGGCGTAGACCCCTGCGGATCGAATCACTGGGCCCCATTTGTTGATTTCAGACTGCAACCATGTGCGCAGACCTTCGGGAGTTTGCTTGGCATCGGGAACGATTTCAGCGCCCAGGTCCGTCATGCGCGTGGAGAAGGCTGGGTCCTTCAAAGCCGTGCGCAAGGCCGAACCAAACTTCTCAATCATGGCGGCAGGCGTGCCCTTGGGGGCATAGATGCCGTGCCAAACAATGACTTCAAAATCTTTCAGGCCGCCCTCGCTCAGGGTTGGGGCGTCGGGCAGTGCGCGGATACGTTGCTTGGTGGTCACGCCGTAAAAACTCACAGTGCCCGCCTTGATGTGTTGCGTGGTCTGCGTGGTTTGGTCGCACAGCAAGTCGACCTGTCCGCCGAGCAGGGCATTGAGTGCCGGGGCCGTTCCCGAAAACGGCACCGTCGTCAAGTCCACGCCCAGGGCTTGCTGAAACAGCATGCCGCACAGGTGCGACACAGCGCCTAAACCGGCATTGGCCAGGTTGATCTTTTTGGCATTGGCTTTGACGTAGGTGATGAGCTCGGGCATGTTTTTGGCGGGTAAATCTTTGCGCCCCAACAGTGTCATGGGCACGTCCACGGCTTGGCTGACATACTCAAAATCAGTCATCGGATTGAAAGACATCTTGCGGTAAAGCGCCGGGGCGGTCGACATGCCGTTGTGGTGAATCAAGAAGGTGTAACCATCTGGCGCTGCCTTGGCCACATAGGCCGAGGCCAAGGTGCCTCCTGCACCGAGTTTGTTTTCAACCACCACCGTCTGGCCCAGCGTCTTGCCCATGTTCGCCGCCAAGGTTCTGGCCACAATGTCGGTGGGGCCACCCGCCGCAAAGGGCACCACCAATGTGATGGGCTTGCTGGGGTAGGTTTGAGCGGTCGCGACACCGCAGCCCCAGATGGCGCTGACGGCTAAAACGGCGATGGCGGTGATGCGTTGGTGTGAGGTCATGGGGTGTCGTCCTTTAGAGGGGCCTGATTCAAGGCGCATCGTCAGACATATTGGGCCAATGCGCAAGAGGTGAATGTCCCTAGATCGTCAGGCTCAGCAACCGCGCCACCACCCGCGCACGGGCAAGCTTGAGCAGCTGTTTTGCGCCGCCTTGCTGCTGCATTAGCGACACTGACGCTGACAAGGCACACCCAAAATCGATTCCATAACAAGGAGACATGCAATGAATCGCACCATTGGAAAATCGATTTTGTGCGCTGGACTTTGGGCCCTCTGTAGCCTGGCCTCACAAGCGCAAACCCCCCTCAGTCCTGCCGTACCTTCCCGAATCGAGGTGCACGCACTGCCGACGCAAACCCTCACGGGCGATGAGTTTTTAAAAGGAACAAGCAAGGGGCAGTCTCATCTGCTGGCTGCTGAGTTGCGGATTCCGCAAGGACAAAAGGCCAAGTTCCCTGCTGTGGTGTTGATTCATGGCAGCGGCGGTGTCAGCGGCAGTATGGACCTGTGGGTGCATGCGCTGAACCAAGCGGGCATTGCCACTTTGGTGGTGGATACGTTTTCAGGACGCGGCATCACCAGCACCGTGCAAGACCAAACCTTGCTGCACAGTTTGGCGATGATGGTGGACGGTTATCGCGGATTGGATTTGCTCGCCAAGCATCCGCGCATTGACGCTTCCAAGATCTCCATCATGGGCTTCTCCAAAGGGGCCGTGGCTTCCGTATTTTCAGCGTCCACCCGATTCAAAGCGCTGTATGGCAGTTCTGCCAAGTTCGCCTCGCATATTGGGCTCTACACCCCATGCAATACGCGCTTCATCGGCGACACAGAATTGACGGGTTCACCTCTGCGGTTTTTTCATGGGACCTCAGACGACTATGTGAATGTGCTGCCTTGCCGCGCCTATGTGGCAGAGCTCAAGTCCAAGGGGGTAGACATCACGTTGACCGAATTTGCCAACACCCAGCATGGCTACGACAGCCCTCTGGCACCGGAGAAGTTGGCCGTGCCGACGGCACAAAGCACGCGCAATTGCCAGTTCATTGAAAAATCCAAGGGTGAATTGTTCAACGTACAAAGTGGCGCCCCTTTCAGCTACAACGACGCTTGCGTGGCCCTGGGTGCGCATGTGGGTCACAACCCCGACGCCACGGCCAAAACGGTCAAGAGCGTGGTCGAATTTTTGCAGTCTCTTTAACCTACAGCTCTACTGAAAGCCTTTCATGAAATTTCATTCCCTTGCCGCAGCGCTGTTGTCGGCCTCATTCGTGTGTATGGCGCCCGTTGCAGAGGCCGCCACCAGTGTGCTTTTCATCGGCAACAGTTTCACCTACGGTCATGGTTCCGCGGTTCGTTATTACCGTGCCGACACGGTCCGCGATTTGAACCGTGAAGGTCAAGGCGGAGTGCCGGCTCTCTTCAAATCGTTCACCCAACAGGTTGGCCTGGACTATGACGTGGCCATTGAAACCCGAGGCGGAACAGGGATTGATTGGCATGTGCTCAATCGATTGAGTGTCATCACGCAGCAGCCTTGGGACATTGTGGTGGCGCATGGCTTTAGCACCTTGGATGCGAAGAAGCCTGGCAATCCAGAGCAGCTGGTGCAAACCGCTTTGCAATTGGCACAGGCGCTGCAAGCCAAGAACCCCAAGGCTGATCTGCGTCTGGAGGCCACGTTTCCAAGAGCCGATGAAACCTATAGCCCCAAAGGGGCTTGGTACGGCAAAACCATTGGCGACATGGCCAAAGACGTGCGTGCGGGGTATGACTTGGCGGCCAAGTCGAGCCCGGTGATCAAAGGTGTGATCCCGGTGGGCGAAGCCTGGGTCCGCGCGATGGATGCCGGCGTGGCCGACAACAATTCCTTGGACGGTACGGACGCTGGCAAGTTGAACTTATGGACCTACGACAACTACCACGCCAGCGTGGCGGGCTATTACCTCAAGGGCTTGGTGGTGTTTGGTGCATTGACTTTGCAAGACCCCCGCTCGCTGGGCGGCAATGAATGCTCGGGTTTTGAATTGGGCTTGTCGGTGCCGCAGATCAAAGCGCTGGAGCAAGTGGCTTACGAGCAGTTGAAGTTGTCTTACCCCATCAAAACAGCACCCCTGGAAAACTTGGTCGTTGAAGCGCCGCAACGCTGTTTGCCTGCCCGTTGAACCTTGATGCACTTCGTTTTTGAATCCCCCAAGTCATGACTGACCACCTTGTTTTTTGTCTGCGCCTTTTCTGTCTTGCTGGCGTGATCGCTTTGGCGGGTTGTGCCAATTTGGCCAACCCACAACGCGTGGAGGGCGCCAAGTTCGGCTCGGGGCCGGCCTACGCGGTCGACCCCTTTTGGCCCAAGCCGCTGCCCAACCAATGGTTGCTAGGGCAGGTCGCGGGTATTGCTACCGACAAAAATCAAACCATTTGGGTCATTCATCGGCCCAATACCTTGACCGAAGACGAGCGCGGTGCGACCTTGACCCCACCACGTTCCACCTGCTGTCTGCCTGCGCCTCCTGTGCTGCAATTTGATCAGGCCGGCCATTTATTGCAATCGTGGGGCGGCCCCGGGGCGGGCTATGAGTGGCCGAAGAACGAGCACGGAATTTACGCAGACCCCGAAGGCCATATTTGGCTCGGCGGCAACGATGCCAAAGACCACATGATTTTGAAATTCACGGCGCAAGGCAAATTCTTGATGCAGATTGGCCACGCCGGTCAAAGCGAAGGCAGTTTGTCGCAAACGCAATTGGGGCGACCTGCGCACATGGAGATGGATGTGGCTGCGCGGGAGTTGTATGTGGCTGACGGGTATCAAAACCGCCGCGTCATTGTGTTTGATGCCGACACGGGCGCGTTCAAGCGCATGTGGGGCGCTTATGGCCAAGCACCTCAGGACGGCCCTTTCCCTGGATACGACCCTCAGGCCACGTATTTCGGCAATCCCGTGCATTGCGTTCGGTTGATGCGCGACGGCACGGTGCTGGTGTGCGATCGCATGAACAACCGCATTCAGGTCTTTACGAAAGAGGGAAAATTTCTGCGGCAAATGGTGTTTGAAGCGAACACCCGAGGCTCGGGGTCGGTGTGGGATTTGGTGGCGAGTGAAGACCCGAGTCAAACCTTTTTGATGATCGCCGATGGCACCAACAACGAAGTACGCATTGTGCGCCGCGACACCGGTGAAGTCGTGGGCACTTTCGGTCGCTCAGGCCGACAGGCGGGCGATTTTCATTGGGTTCACAACATTGCCATCGACGCGCAAGGCCACATTTACACCGCAGAAGTGGACACGGGCAAGCGGGCACAAAAATTCATGAAAGTCCGGTAAATCACGCTGGACCATTCAATGGGAAAAATGAATACGGCGCGCCTGTGCCTTGCTGGCCAGTCGCTGCGCGCATGCGGAGTCGCCTAGAGAAGGCCCAAAGTGGGCCTTCAGGTTTTGTCAATGATGAGATGCTTTCGAACCCAAAGCGCAAGTTGAGGAACTTTGGATCATTACCAAAAAGCGTTCATTAATTTTTTGATTCCGTGGCTACGATGGGGCTACTTGATGTGATCAGTTCATCTAAGAGTGACATGGCTTCCTTCGATGTCGCAGTGTAGGGATCAAATTCTGGATGCGCCATCCGCACCATAGGATCATCTTTTGATAAATGAACAAGTGCCATAGACCAATGGCCAAATTGCCTATGCGTAATTTCTTCCATCGACAACAATTCAACATGGTGGTGATGTCGACTGGCCATGATTCGAGCGTAAAGAGCGTTGACTTGATGTCTCTCTCCTTCTAACACCTGCATCCATAAGCCTGAGCCCTGACATAAAATTCCAGTGATATTTTCTCTTTTGTTATAGATACTGGACTTTTCTAAAATTGAAGTGGTGACAGTCGTCGTCATTGGACCTACTGACTGGCTGACATACAAAAGGCGAACGAGCATGTTGGGCTCCTTTTTAGATTGACATAGACTTCAGGTGAGAACTCTGCATCCATGCACCAGCAGCGCTCAGGTGCGACTCCTCTGGCACGAGCGGCAGACAGGGCAACAGGTGGGATCACTGATTTGCATTTGTAACAGCGTATCAGCTTAACCCGTCTCAGCCAAGCGCATCTGTCAGTGCTGCGGCGCACCAGGTAATCACCAGGTTGACAAGCGGTGATGGCCATGGGCTAATGAATTTGCGCTGCGCGGTGGTGCAATCACTTGGGAAAATATCATGTTCAAGATCAGCATCTTTTACCCGCCAACGCCCAGCGGGCGTTTTGACATGGCTTATTACATCGAGCGCCACATGCCGATGGTGAAAAGCAAAATTGGGGACGCCTGCGTCGGTTTTACTGTCGACTCAGGCCTTGCCGGCGGCGCGCCTGGAGCGCCTGCGCCTTATGTGGCCATCGGGGCCTTGATGGTCAATTCACTGGAAGTCTTTGGCGCTGCCATGGCCCAGCATGGTGCCGAAATCATGGGCGACATTGTCAATTACACAGACTCTCAACCGGTGATGCAAATCAGCGAAGTCAAGGTCGGCTGACCTTGCTCAACTTGCCGGGGTGCATATGTCCGTCGCAGCTTTGACGCACTGGCAGAACTCACCCGGGCCAAGTGGCATTGTGCTCTGGTGTCACGGCGCGCCAGTGCAGCTCGTGTTCAATGCGTTGGCGCAGCATGTCAGACGCTTCGCGCTCGCCATGGACCACATAGACCTGGCGCGGTGGCTCAGGCATACGTCTTAACCAGGCCATCAACTCGTTGCCATCGGCATGGGCTGAAGCGGACTCCAGTTGCGCCACCTCGGCGCGCACCGCCACATCCTGGCCGTGAATGCGTACGCTGGTTTTGCCACTGGCCAAGGTGGCGCCACGGGTGCCGGGGGACTGGAATCCCGTCAAGATGATCATGTTGCGGTGATCGCCCGCATAGTTGGCCATGTGGTGCAGCACCCGCCCGCCCGTGGCCATGCCACTGGCCGACAAAATCACCATCGGGCCGTGCCGCCCTATCAGCGCTTTGGATTGTTCGGTGGTTTCCACCATCGTCGCCACATGGTCCATGGCCTTGACCTCTTGCAGCGTCAGGCGGTGCTCGTCCATGTGGTGGTTGTACAAAGCCGTGGTGTGAACCGCCATCGGGCTGTCCAAGAAAATGGGCAGTGCGTGCGGCACGGCGCCGCTGGCTTTGAGCTGGGCAATGGCGTGCAACACCGCTTGGGCGCGACCCACTGCAAACACGGGCATCACGGCCACACCGCCCCGCGCGGCCAGTTTGCTCAACAAAGGAGCCAACTCTTTGGCAATGTCGGTGTGCGGGTGCTGTCGGTCGCCGTAGGTGGACTCGATCACGACCGTATCGGCTTGCGGTGGTGCCTCGGGCGGGTTCATCATGTCGTCATGCGGACGCCCCAGATCACCCGAGAACAGCACGCGGCGGCCATCGACCTCCAGCAGCAAGCTCGATGCCCCCAAGATATGGCCCGCTTGACTGAAAGTGGCTTTCCAGCCCGGGATGGGCGAAAAAGTCTTGCCCCAATGCTCGACGTGAAAATATTTGGCGCAATCGAGCGCGTCGCGTTTGGTGTAGAGCGGCAGCGCAGGTGCGTGTTTGCTGGTGCCATGGCGGTTGGCAAAATCGGCGTCTTCTTCTTGAATGTGGCCGCTGTCGGGCAGCAAGATGTTGCACAGGTCGCGCGTGCCCGGCGTGGCGTGCACCCGGCCCTTAAAGCCCTCGCGCACCAAGAGGGGCAAATAACCACTGTGGTCTAAATGCGCATGGGTGAGCAAGACGGCATGGATCTCTTGCGGCGCCACGGGCAAGGGCGTCCAGTTGCGCAGCCTCAGCGTCTTGTAGCCTTGGAACAGTCCGCAGTCGACCAGCAAGCGCTGTGGGCCAAATTGAACCAAGTATTTGGAGCCGGTGACGGTGTCGGCTGCGCCCAGAAAGGTGATGTTCAAGCTCATGCCTCATGGTAGAGAGGGGCTTGCGAAAGGACAATCAAAAACAGCGCCCGAAGGCGCTGAATTCTTGAGTTAGGTCAAGCTTTAACCAAAGAAGCTCTTGAGCTTGTCCGTCCAGCTGTTGCCCGTGGGCGAATGTTTGGCGCCGCCTTTTTGCAAGGAGTCGTCAAACTCTTTGAGCAGCTTGCGCTGGTGCTCGGTGAGTTTGACGGGGGTTTCGACCGTGATGTGGCAGTACAAATCGCCCGGGTAACTGCCGCGCACGCCTTTGATGCCCTTGCCGCGCAGGCGGAACTGCTTGCCCGTTTGCGTGCCTTCAGGAATATCGATGGCCGCCTTGCCGCTGAGCGTGGGCACATCAATCTCACCCCCCATCGCGGCCTTGGCAAAACCGATCGGCACCGAGCAGTGCAGGTCGTCGCCATCGCGCTCAAAAATGTCGTGTTTTTTCAGGCGGATCTCAATGTACAAATCGCCGGGCGGGCCACCATTGGTGCCGGGCTCACCGTTGCCTGTGCTGCGGATGCGCATGGCATCGTCAATACCGGCTGGGATTTTGACTTCGAGTGTTTTTTGCTTTTTCAGCTTGCCCTGGCCATGGCAGGTGCCGCAAGGATCGGGAATGATCTTGCCCGAGCCGCGACATTGCGGGCAGGTTTGTTGCACGCTGAAGAAGCCTTGGCGCATTTGCACCTGGCCCTGGCCTTGGCAGGTGCTGCAGCTCTTGGCGCTGGTGCCGGGTTTGGCGCCGGTGCCGGTGCAGCTGTCACAGGCTTCCCAGCTGGGGATGCGGATCTGCGCGTCTTTGCCATGGGCCGCTTCTTCCAGCGTGACTTCCATCGCGTAGCTCAGGTCGTTGCCGCGAAAGACCTGGCGGCCTCGGCCGGCGCCGCCGCGACCACCACCACCAAAGATGTCACCAAAGATGTCACCAAACGACTCGCCAAAACCACCAAAGCCTTCGGCGCCGCCGCCGCGCATATTGGGGTCGACACCGGCATGGCCGTGCTGGTCGTACGCAGCGCGTTTTTGCGGGTCAGACAGCATCTCGTAAGCCTCTTTCAACTCTTTGAATTTGGCTTCGGCTTCCTTGGCGTTGTCACCCTGATTGCGGTCGGGGTGGTGTTTCATCGCCAGTTTGCGATACGCCTTTTTGATGTCTTCGTCTGAAGCGTTTTTGACCACGCCCAGTATTTCGTAAAAATCTCTTTTAGCCATGTGCATCAACTTTGATAACAAGAACGCCGCGAAGGCGATTCAGAACCTGAATCAACCTGCGCGGCGGGTCAGCGGCGAGCCTGTGAAGGCCAGCCGGCTTAGGGTTTTTTGACTTCTTTGACTTCGGCGTCCACAACGTTGTCGTCTTGAGGCTTGGCTTCTGCCGCAGCGGCACCACCGGCAGCAGCAGCTTGTTGTGCTTGCATTTCGGCGTAAACCTTCTCGCCCAGTTTTTGGCTGGCGGTCATCAAGGCTTCGGTCTTGTTGTCGATCGCGGCTTTGTCCTCTTCCTTCAAGGCGGCTTCCAATTCTTTGATGGCCGCTTCGATGGCTTCTTTTTCAGCCGCTTCGATCTTGTCGCCGTGCTCGATCAAGCTTTTCTTGACGCTGTGCAAAGAGGCCTCGCCCTGGTTACGGGCTTGCACAATTTCCAATTTTTTCTTATCTTCTTCGGCGTTCAACTCGGCGTCTTTCACCATCTGTTGAATTTCAGCTTCCGACAAGCCCGAGTTGGCCTTGATCGTGATCTTGTTTTCTTTGCCGGTGCCTTTGTCTTTAGCGCCCACGTGCAAGATGCCGTTGGCGTCAATGTCAAAAGACACTTCAATTTGCGGCGTACCGCGTGATGAAGGTGGAATGCCTTCAAGGTTGAATTCACCCAGGGCCTTGTTGCCGGACGCGATTTCGCGCTCACCCTGGAACACCTTGATGGTCACAGCGGGCTGGTTGTCTTCAGCGGTCGAGAAAGTCTGTGCAAACTTGGTCGGGATGGTGGTGTTCTTGGTGATCATCTTGGTCATCACACCGCCCATGGTTTCGATGCCCAAAGACAATGGCGTCACGTCAAGCAGCAGCACGTCGGTGCGGTCGCCTGACAAGACTTGACCTTGAATCGCGGCGCCCACGGCCACGGCTTCGTCAGGGTTCACGTCTTTGCGTGGTTCTTTGCCGAAGAACTCTTTGACCTTCTCTTGCACCTTGGGCATGCGGGACATGCCGCCAACCAAGATGATGTCGTCGATGTCACCCACGGCCACGCCAGCGTCTTTGATGGCCACGCGGCAAGGCGCGATCGTGCGCTCGATCAACTCTTCCACCAACTGCTCCAACTTGGCGCGGGTCAGCTTGACGTTCAAGTGCTTAGGGCCGGTGGCGTCAGCGGTGATGTAAGGCAAGTTCACATCGGTGGCCGAAGACGAGGACAGCTCGATCTTGGCTTTCTCAGCGGCTTCTTTCAGACGCTGCAGGGCCAACACGTCTTTGGCCAGATCGACACCGGATTCTTTCTTGAACTCGGTGATGATGTAGTCGATGATGCGTTGGTCAAAGTCTTCACCGCCCAAGAAGGTGTCACCGTTGGTGGACAGCACTTCAAATTGCTTTTCGCCATCGACGTCGGCGATTTCGATGATGGACACGTCAAACGTGCCGCCACCCAAGTCATACACGGCAATCTTGCGATCGCCTTTTTCGGTTTTGTCCAAACCGAAAGCCAACGCAGCAGCGGTGGGTTCGTTGATGATGCGCTTGACGTCCAGACCAGCGATGCGGCCCGCATCTTTGGTGGCTTGGCGCTGTGCATCGTTGAAGTAAGCGGGCACCGTGATCACGGCTTCGGTCACTTCTTCGCCGAGGTCGTCTTCGGCGGTTTTCTTCATCTTGCGCAGAATTTCAGCGCTGATTTGCGGCGGCGCCAATTTGTTGCCGCGCACTTCCACCCAAGCGTCACCGTTGTCGGCTTTGGCAATGGTGTAAGGCATCAGGTCGATGTCTTTTTGGACTTCTTTCTCGGC
This sequence comes from uncultured Burkholderiales bacterium, assembly GCA_903916355.1. Taxonomy (GTDB): domain Bacteria; phylum Pseudomonadota; class Gammaproteobacteria; order Burkholderiales; family Burkholderiaceae_C; genus Limnohabitans_A. The sequence continues at coordinate 24,053 of CAIWWN010000192.1, forward strand.
AAACTTGCGGCCGATCAAACGCTTGACAGCGTAGAGCGTGTTGCGCGGGTTGGTGACCGCTTGGCGCTTGGCGGACGCGCCGACCAAAATTTCGCCGTCTTCTTGGTACGCAATGATGGACGGGGTGGTGCGAGCGCCTTCGGCGTTCTCGATCACTTTGGTCGTGTTGCCTTCCATGATGGCCACACACGAGTTGGTGGTGCCCAAGTCAATACCGATGATTCTTCCCATGTGATGCTCCAAATTCTCTAAAAATTAAACAGATGTGTGAGAAGTAAGGGTGGGTTCTTGGTTTTCAAGACACCCTTACATCAAAAAAGGTTTTTATTTGGGGGCGGTGACCGTCACCAAGGCCGGGCGCAGCACGCGGTCGGCGATCAAATAGCCTTTTTGCAGCACCGTGACCACGGTGTTGGCTTCTTGCTCAGCAGGCACCACGCTGATGGCCTGGTGGTGGTGCGGGTCGAATTTGGTCCCGGCGATGGGGTTGATCTCGGCCACTTTGTTGCGCTCCAGCGCGCTTTTGAGTTGGCGCAGGGTGGCCTCAGAGCCTTCGCGGATCTGCTCGATGGTCACATTCGGAATCGCCAAGCCGGCTTCCAGGCTGTCCAGCACCGGCAGCAGGCTGTCGGCAAAACTTTCCACGGCGAACTTGCGCGCCTTGGTGATTTCGTCGTCAGCGCGGCGGCGGGCGTTTTGCACATCGGCCTGGGCGCGCAGGTACTGGTCGGCCAAGTCGGCGTTTTGGGCTTTCAGGTTCACCAGTTCGGCCTGGGCGTCGGCCAAGGGGTCGGTGGACACCTGGGCCGCAGCGGCGGCTTCAAGTTCCTCGGGGCTGACCGCTTGCGTGGCGTTTTGGGACATGGAGGGTGAGGCGTTGGATGGGTGGTCTGACATGGCAAATGTCCGCTGGATCGCGGTTTCTCAAGTAACTTCGCCCCTAGTTGGGGGGCGAATGGGGGTTTTCAAGAGTCCTTTGGACCCCGGTTGGGCGTTATTTGACGGCCAACAACTGCACGTCAAACTGCAGGGTCGCGTTGGCTGGAATCACGCCACCAGCGCCGCGGGCGCCATAGCCCAACTCGGCGGGAATGATCAAGGTGCGCTCGCCGCCCACTTTCATGCCGGCCACGCCTTCGTCCCAGCCGCGGATGACCATGCCTGCGCCCAAGGAAAAGACAAAGGGGTCACGACGGTCGAGGCTGGAGTCGAACTTCGCGCCTTTTTCACCGTCATTGAACAACCAGCCGGTGTAATGCACGGTGACGCTTTGGCCTTTTTTAGCCTCATCGCCTTCGCCCACAGCGGTATCGTTGTATTGCAGGCCGGTCGCGGTGGTGATCATGGGGTGTCCTTGAAATAGGGGAATGTAAACAAAACAAAGGCCCCGACATGGAGCCTTGTAGACAGCGCAAGATTATGCCATTGGGCCGGCTGGGGCCGGCTGGGGGCGGGTGAGGAGCCCCGCCTGGTCGGAAGTCGTCAGGCCTTCACGGTTTTCTGCGTGCCAGGTCGCGCATCAGCGCGCGCATGCCATAGGTCCATGGGGCGGCCAGGTCGCTGGTGGTGACGCGGTTGAACAAGGTGCCCAGTTGCGGAGTGGACACGGCCACGGTGTCACCCACTACGTGGGTAAAACCCTGGCCGGGGCCGTGGCGGTCTTGGGTGGGGGCGAACATGGTGCCCAAGAAAAGCATCATGCCGTCGGGGTATTGGTGGTATGGGCCCATGGCTTGCGCGGCCAAGTCCAGCGGGTCGCGGCTGATTTGGCTGATGGAGCTGGCGCCTTCCATGACAAAGCCTTCTGGGCCGGTCACCACCATGTGCAGATCGGCTTGACGTACAGCGTCGATGCTGAAATG
>CAIWWN010000193.1 GCA_903916355.1 uncultured Burkholderiales bacterium
GCAGATTTAGATTAAAAAATGGGAGAGAGAGTTATGAGTATCGAAATGATTGAAGTTGAAGGTTTCAACGCAGGCACACAAATCAAAGTGATTGGTGTGGGTGGGGGCGGCGGCAACGCGGTGGAGCACATGATCAAAAGCGGCGTCAAAGGCGTTGAATTTGTCTGTGCCAACACCGATGCACAAGCGCTGAAAACCAGTTCTGCTCACCGTGTGATTCAGTTGGGTCAGTCGGGCCTGGGCGCGGGCAGCAAGCCCGAGCGCGGCCGTGAGGCGGCCGAGATGGCGGTGGAAGAAATTCGCGAAGTTTTAGAGGGCTGCAACATGCTCTTCATCACGGCCGGCATGGGTGGCGGAACAGGCACGGGTGCTGCGCCTGTTGTGGCCCGTGTGGCCCGTGAGATGGGGATCTTGACGGTGGGTGTGGTCACCAAGCCGTTTGACTGGGAGGGCGGTCGACGCATGACGCATGCGGAATCGGGTCTCACAGAGCTTGAAGAAAATGTGGACTCGCTCATTGTGGTGCTCAATGAAAAGTTGCTCCAAGTCTTTGGCGACGACATCAGCCAAGATGAGGCCTTTGCGTATGCCAACGATGTGCTCAGAAACTCAGTGGGCGGTATTGCCGAGATCATCAATGTGGAAGCTTTGGTGAACGTCGACTTTGAAGACGTGAGAACTGTCATGAGCGAGCAAGGCAAAGCCATGATGGGAACGGCCAAGGCCAGTGGCCCTGAACGTGCTCGCATTGCGGCAGAACAAGCCGTGGCCTGCCCATTGCTTGAAGGCATCGACATGAGTGGCGCCAAAGGCGTGCTGGTGTTGGTGACGGCCGCCAAAGGCGGACTCAAACTCTCTGAGTCCAGAGAAGCGATGAGCACCATTTGTAAATTTGCATCCAGCGATGCACACGTGATTTACGGTACCGCATACGACGAAGAGTTGGGCGACGAAATCCGCGTGACCGTGGTGGCCACTGGCTTGTCCTCACCTGGAAAGCGTCAAGCCATGCCCTTCCAAGTCATTCGCACGGGAACGGACGGTGTACCCCTTCAAGTCAATGCCACGACTTACAACAATCCCGTGTCCAGTCAGCCGCCTGCGATTTTGCCCTCTCCCTTCAGTGCGCCTGCCAGCGAAGGCTTGCCTTCGATGCCAGTGAACCCCTTCATTGAAGACAGCGCGCCGGCAAGTGTCGCTTCGATGTTGTCGACGCCCTCGGCCTCAGAGGCGAAGGCCGTGCCAACACCTGGTCGTGCTGCGCAGCCCAACTACACCGACGTGGCGGTGCCCAGTGTTTGGCGAACCAATCGCGTGCAAGCCGCAGCCAAGGTCGATGCCTTGGCCTCGGGGGGCATGGACGATTATGAAATTCCAGCCTTTTTGAGAAAGCAAGCGGACTAAGAAGCTTTGCATGAAACCCCCAGGCGACACGGCGTCGCTTGGGGCTTGTATGAAGAAACCATGAAGCCCTTGGCTTTGAGGGGGCGGATGTTTTCAAATGGATTTTTGAAAACGGCAC
>CAIWWN010000194.1 GCA_903916355.1 uncultured Burkholderiales bacterium
CTGGTCACCCCCTCCGGCGTGGTGGCGATTGAGGTGGTGGACGTTCAATACCCCGCGCCTGAGGCTTGATTATTGGGGCCCTGCGATGCGATGGGCGCTCACCACCGAGGCTGTGCGTTTGAGCTGACGTAAAACGACGTCCAAGTGGGTGGCATCGCGCACGGCGATCACAAAGCGCAACTCCGCACTGTCTTGCGCAGCGTCTTGCCCCATGTCCACGTGCATGATGTCTGACTCGGCGCTGGCCAAGGCGCCGGCCACCCTGGCCAAGACCCCTTTGCCATTGACCACTGTGACTTCGATACCGGTTTCGAAATTGCGCACCGGCTCATCCGACCACTCAACGCCAATGAAGCGTTCACTGTCCTTTTGTTGCAATTTTCGACCGACTGCACAGGTACTGGCGTGCACCACCAATCCTTCACCACGCCCGAGGTAGCCCAAAATCGCATCGCCGGGTATGGGCCTGCAGCAGGTGGCGTACACCACGGAGGCATTCTCACTGCCGTCCAGCGTGATCGCGCCCTGGGACACCGACTCGTGCGCGGTAAAGCGCTCGCGGGTCATGAGCAGGGCGTCAGGCCGCTCACCACTTTCGGTCAGTAATTTGGTCATGCGTTTGGCCACGATGCTGGCAATGCGTTTGCCCAAGCCGATGTCGGTGAGCAAATCCGCACGGTTGCGGTTGCCCGTAAAGCGCAGCAATTTATCCCAAAGAGGTTGTCGCTTGACCAACTCGTCGATTTGTTTGTCGATGCCCTCTGCGCGCAGGGCTTGTTCTAGCAATTTTTGCCCCAGTTCCATCGACTCCACTTGCGCCATCGTCTTTAAGTAATGCCGAATTTTGGAGCGCGCCCGACCGGTGCGGACGAAGCCGAGCCAGGCCGGATTGGGCGTGGAAATGGGGGCGGTGATCACCTCGATGACGTCGCCATTTTTCAATTCGGTACGCAGCGGAACTTGTTCGTTATTGATTTTGGCCGCTACTGAGTGGTCGCCAATATTGCTGTGGATCGCATAGGCAAAGTCGATGACGGTGGCGCCGCGAGGCAAGGCCATGATTTTGCTTTTGGGCGTGAACACATAGACCGCATCGGGGAACAGATCGACCTTGACGTGGTCCCAAAATTCGGCGGCATCGTGGGTTTCCTTTTGGATGTCCAACAAGGATTGCAGCCACTGGGTGCCCAGGCGTTCTGCGTTGATACCGCCCAGTGCATGGGCTTTGTACAGCCAGTGCGCCGCCACGCCGGATTCGGCCACCACATTCATGGGCTCGGTGCGCAGCTGAAACTCCACGTTCACGCCAGAGGGGCCGACCAAGGTGGTGTGCAGCGATTGGTAGCCATTGACCTTGCCAATCGCAATATGGTCCTTGAAACGCCCCGGCACTGGCTTGTACAACTGGTGCAGCAAGCCCAAGGCGGTGTAGCACTCGATGACGGTGGGCAAGATCACGCGAAAGCCGTAGATGTCAGTCACCTGCGCAAAACTCAAATGTTTTTCGTCCATCTTGCGGTAGATGGAATACAAGGTTTTTTCACGACCGCTGATGCGGGTTTGCATGCCCGCTTTGGTGAAAGTAGTCTCCAACTCGCTGTTGACTTTTTGAATCAAATCGCGCCGGCGTTTGCGGGCGCGGGACACGGCTTTGGACAAGACTTCGTAGCGCCAAGGCATCAGATGCTTGAAAGCCAAGTCTTGCAGTTCACGGTAGGTTTGGTTCAAACCCAATCGGTGGGCGATGGGCGCATAAATCTCCAGTGTTTCTGAGGAGATGCGCCCCCATTTGTCGCGCGGCATGTCCGACATGGTGCGCATATTGTGGGTGCGATCGGCCAACTTGATCAGAATCACCCGCACGTCTCGGGCCATGGCCAGCAGCATCTTGCGAAACGATTCAGCCTGGTTTTCTTCGCGGGTGTTGAACTCGAGCTTTTCCAACTTGGTCAAGCCGTCCACCAATTCAGCCACCGGCGAGCCAAAGCGTTCGATCAACTCGGCCTTGGAGATGCCGCAGTCTTCCATGGCGTCATGCAACAGCGCCGCCATCAAGGCTTGGGCATCCAGCTTCCATTCGGTGCACTGCGAAGCCACTGCAATCGGGTGGGTGATATAGGGCTCGCCACTTTTACGCATTTGGCCCAAATGGGCTTCATCGGCAAAACGGTAGGCACGGCGCACCAAATCGATGTCCGTCGGGCTCAGGTAGTCGAGTTTGGCTGTCAAAGCCGCAAAACTGGCGCCCGCCGCATTCGCTGCCGCAGGGCCTGCAACCTGGCCAGAAGCGGGCAAAGTTTTCCCCATGTCGCCCTTTTTGGGGGCTGGTGTGAGGGAGGAAATAACGGCGCTCATGCCCTCCACTGTAACGCGCTGCACAAGGTGGATCTGAGCTGTCTGCAAAAGCCACAAAAAAAGCCCCTCGAAAGGGGCTTGAGAACCTGGGTGTTCAACCCGGCACAGGCGAGCCGTGGTGCTGCCGGGGTGTCTTTAAGGTACTTTTTTCAGCATTTCAATACCGACCTTGCCGGCTGCGATTTCGCGCAAAGCCGTGACCAAGGGTTTGTTTTTGCTCTCCACGCGGGGCGTGTGGCCTTGGCTGAGCATGCGGGCGCGGTAAGTCGCGGCCAAAACCAATTGGAAGCGATTGGGGATTTGCTCCAGGCAATCTTCTACAGTGATGCGGGCCATGAAGTACTCCGGAAAGGGTCAAGTGAAAAAAGTGAGGGATTCAAGCAAGGTGCAGGGCTTTGAAGGTGGCGGCCCGCGACCTGCGCTGGGCAACGTACTTCAGCCTTTGGGCATGAATAATCGTCTTGAGATCGAACAGGGCGCGTTCGAAAACCTCATTGATTATAACGAAATCGAATTCTTTGGCCTGCGCCATCTCAATGGCTGCGTTTTGCATGCGTAAATCGATGATGTCAGGCGCGTCCTCTCCCCGGCGTTCCAGACGCGAGCGCAGCTCCTCCCAGCTGGGCGGCAGGATGAAAATCAAAATGGCGTTGGCGTACATTTTTTTGATTTGCAAGCCCCCCTGGTAGTCGATCTCCAGGACCACGTCAGCGCCCTGAGACATGCGCTCTTCGATCATCTTCTTGGACGTGCCGTAGCGCTGGCCATGCACATGGGCCCATTCCACAAAGGACTCGGCCAACACCATGGCGTTAAATTCTTGCTCGGAGGCAAAAAAGTATTCGCGGCCGTGTTTTTCTTGGCCACGGGGCGCGCGGGTGGTGTGCGATACCGAGGGTTGAACGTTGGAGTCGAGCTCCAGCAGGGCGTTGACCAAACTCGATTTGCCCGCGCCGCTGGGGGCGGCTACGACGTAGAGATTACCGGGATAGTCCATGTTTCGCTCTCTTATTCTGATCTCTGGGCTCGGGTCTTACTCAATATTTTGCACTTGCTCGCGCATTTGCTCAATCAGCACCTTCATGTCGACCGAGATCTTGGTCAACTCCAGCGCAGCGGATTTAGAGCCCATGGTGTTGGCTTCACGGTGCAGTTCCTGGATCAAAAAGTCCAGGCGTTTGCCCATGTCGCCGCCCTTGGTCACCAAGCGGCTGATTTCATCCAAGTGGGACGCTGTGCGGGTCAGCTCTTCGGCCACGTCGATGCGGATCGCAAAGGCCGTGGCTTCCGTCAGGGCGCGGTCCTGCGCCGCTTCGGGCAGGGTGGCGCCGTCGGTCAGGGCCATGGCCTCTTTCCAACGGTCTAAAAAACGGTTGCGTTGTTGCTCCACCAATTGAGGCACCAGCGGCGCCGCCAATTTGGCCAGCGCCTTGAGTTGCTGGATGTGGTCTTGCAGCATGGCGGCCAGGCGTGCGCCTTCGCGCTCGCGGGCCGACAGCAAAGCCTGCACGGCTTGCTTGGCCAAGGGCATCAAGACTTCTTCGGTGACCGCGCCTCCGCTGCGCTCTTGCGCGGCCAAGCGCAGCACGTCGGCCACGCTCAGATCGCGTGCGCCGGGCAGCCAGGTTTGTACTTTGTCTTGCAAGCTGAGCAGGCGCTGCAGCGCTGCGGCCTGGGGCTCGGCCACGGTGCCTTCGGCACTGTCGGCCACGGCGCGAACTTCGACCTTGCCGCGTTTGATGTGTTGGGTGATCAACTCGCGCAGCGCAGGCTCATAGGCGCGAAGCTCGTCGGGCAGGCGAAAACTCAGGTCAAGAAAACGGCTGTTGACGGATCGGATTTCCAGTCCCAAACGTTGCGCCGGGGTGCTGCGCGACTCGGTGCTGCCGGGGGCTGCAGGCGTGCTGTGTTGCACGCTGGCGTAACCGGTCATACTGTAAACTGGCATGCTGTGTTCCTTGGTGCGGCCCGGGCCCTTGCCCGATGCCAACGCACAAAGCCATGGTGAAAACCCATTGGCCGTGCGTGAAACGAACCATTATCTCAAACTCGAGCCATGACCTTGTCCACACCTGCTTATGTGCGCGCCCAACGCGCCAACGACCAACTGCGCGCTGTGCGCATGACCCGTGCTTTCACCATCCATGCCGAGGGCTCGGTGCTGATTGAATTTGGCAACACCCGCGTGCTGTGCACCGCCTCGGTGGAAGAAAAAGTGCCGGGCCACAAAAAAGGCAGTGGCGAGGGCTGGGTCACCGCCGAATACGGCATGTTGCCGCGCGCCACCCACACCCGCAGCGACCGCGAAGCCGCTCGCGGCAAACAAAGTGGCCGCACGCAAGAAATTCAGCGCCTGATCGGCCGTTCTTTGCGCGCGGTGTTCGACTTGAAGAAACTGGGCGAGCGCACGATTCATCTGGACTGCGACGTACTGCAAGCCGATGGTGGCACCCGCACGGCCAGCATCACCGGCGCCTTTGTGGCCGCGCAGGATGCGGTGAACTGGCTGATCGCGCAAGGCAAATTGACCGAGTCGCCGATCACCGCGCATGTGGCGGCGATTTCGGTGGGTCTCAAAGATGGTCAGGCCTTGCTTGATTTGGACTATGTGGAAGACTCTGCCTGTGACACCGACATGAATGTGGTGATGACCGGTGCGGGCCACTTTGTTGAAGTCCAGGGCACCGCCGAGGGTGTGGCCTTTACCCGTCAAGAAATGGACAGCTTGCTGGCCCTGGCCGACAAAGGCATTGGCGAGCTCATCGTGATGCAGAACCAAGTCCTGGCTTGAGTCATGAAGATCGTTTTAGCGTCCAACAACGCCGGTAAATTGGCCGAGTTGCAAGCCCTGTTCGCGCCGCTCCAC
>CAIWWN010000195.1 GCA_903916355.1 uncultured Burkholderiales bacterium
AGGCCGCCAAGGCCGAAAGCCCAAAGTGCGCGAACCACAGCGAAGAGAAAGCAAACACCACCGTGTACAGCCACACGGCCAAAGGCACCAGCACCACAAAGGCAGCGGCAAACAGCGCGCCCGAGGCCCAGACCAGGCTGGGCGCAGCCCCCATCAAACCGGTCAACACGCCCATGGCGAGCAGGGTCAAGCGGTTTTCACGGGTAATGGTCAAGCGCTCTTCACGGCTCGCATGCGCCGCCAGCACATCAAAAGTCAGCACGCGGTAGGTCAGCCAGCCCCAAATCAGGGGCGGCAACACCAGGGCCACGGGCGGCACCAACCACAAAGGCAAGGTCAGCAAAAGTGCCAACAGCGCCAGCAGCACCGACAACAAAGACCAAGCCACGCTGGCCCAAAAACCACCGCCCTGCTTGCGCTCCAGATCGACAAAGCGCCGCGAGGCCACCCAGTTGACCAAGGCGGGCGTCATCAAGATTGAGACCGCCAACAAGCTGAGCACCACCACCAAGGGCGTGACCGTGAAAATCACCACCAAGGGCGCGACGACCGATTTGAGGTCGCCCACGCCAAACAGCTCAAACCAATGCCAGACCATGGCAAAAATGGACGAGGTTTCTAAGACGTCCTTGACGCCAGCGACCGCTGGGTCCCAGAACCAGTAACTGGCGCCCCAGGCCAGCGCCACCATCAGCAACAAGGGCAGCAGCGACAACACCATCGCGCGGGGGTGCAGGCAGTACGCAAACGCACGCCAAAAAGAATCCAAAACTTGTTTCATCTGCCTAGCCTAAGCTCTATCCCTATCCCTTTTCAGGCGCGGCCGATTAAGCGCAGCAAACCCAAGCGCTGTTGCGCCCAAAATCCGACGCCATAGTTGCGCCCTTGCTCCACCTGATCGCGCACGCCCGTGGCATCAAAGCGGTCTTCAAAATTGACCGTGCCGAACAGCATGTCCCACACCGGCAGCAGGACGCCAAAATTGCAGCCGCCCAACACGGTTTTGTGCGCCAGCACGGTTTCATGGCCCAAGCCAATGCTGTGGTGCAAACGGTGAAAACGCGGGCTGACCCACAAGCGCTCGCCCATCTTGCCAAAGGCGATGCGCACATTGGCATGCTGAAAACTCTCGCTTAACTGCCCCAACACCACCAGCGCCACAAACTGGCCGGGCGCCACACCCAACACCACGGCGGCGATCGAGAAAATCAGGCTGGTGATGACGTCGTCGAGCAGGTGGTTGCGGTTGTCGCTCCACATCGACATCTGGCGCTGCGAATGGTGCAAAGCATGCAGCGCCCACCAAGGCCCAAACTGGTGCTGGGCGCGGTGAATCAGGTAATGCAAAAAATCAAAAACGACCAAGTACAAGACAAAGCTGGCCCAAGCGCCATCCGTCACGCCAGGCCACATTTGGTCCAAGTGAAAGGTTGGCACGCCTTGCACGCGCAGCCAACCCCAGACTTGGTCCAGGCCGTTTTCCAGGGTGAAGAACATCACCAACTTGAACAAGCCCAAGCGGTGAATCAGCGTGTAGATCACGTCCACCCGCACCGCGCCGCGCTCGGCCCAGTGCTCCACCGGCTTGAACTTTTCCAGCGGCGCGATCAGCGCCAGCATGATGGCGATTTGCAGCAAACCGGCCAGCAGCCAACCCGTGCCTTCATAGGCTTGCTCCAGCAAGTTGTCTGCGCCCACCCACAGGGCTACAGGCTGAACCACCGCCTCGTAAAGTACTTGCTGGGCTTGGGCAAACCAGTCGGTCAAGGTGTCCATCTTCAGCCTTTGTTGTGCTGTGCGATCCAGCGCCGGTAATCGGGGTGTTCACGCAAGGTGGCAAAGCAAAACCCTTTGGCCTTGAGTTGCGCAATCAGCGGCTCCAACACGGCCGGGGCCCAAGGGTCGGTGCGCGACCAAATGCCCAAGTGGGCCATCATCACATCACCTGCGCGAATCTTGTTCACCGCCTGCGCTAACAAATAGGCGTTGCTGAATTTTTCACTCGGCAATTCGTCACCCAAAAAACCAGCGGGGGCCCAGCCCACATGCGCGTAGCCACAGCTCTTTGCGGCGGCCAACAAACGGGGCGAGGTTTTGCCACCGGGCGCTCTGAACAAGGGCAGGCTGGCGCGGCCGGTCAAGGCCTCGATGCGGGTGCTGGCTTGCTTCAGGCTGGCGCAATAGTCATGGGCTGACCAATGCAGCGTTTGCCCCATCTGCGCACCGGCAGAGGGTCGCATTTTGAAGCGCGGCTCATTCCCCGGCGCAGGCTCCGGCAGATCGCTTTGCCAATACACATGGTCCAAGGTGTGGCTGGCAAATTCATGACCTTCGGCTGCGCGCGCAGCCCACCAGGGCGCCCAATGGGCACCCAAGGTGCCGTCGCCTTGCTGGGTTTTTTCTTGCGCTACAAAAAACGTGACTTTGACTTGTTGCCGCTGCAACACCTGGGCGATCAAGGGGGCCACGCCCATGTGGCCGGTATCGAACGTCAAATACACCGGCTGCGTACAGACCGGTGATGCGGGCGTCTGGGCTGTCGCGCCGCATGACAGCAGCAGCACCGTCAACAGCGCCGCAATGGCAGTGACATGGCCTGTTTTACTGGCGCGTTGCATGGTCCAGTGTCCAGACCCCGTGTGGTGACTTGCCCACTTTGACCTGATGCACCACTTTGCGGCTGGCGATGTCGATCACCGTGAGTTTTTTCGCCCATCGCGAGGCCACCATGATGCGCTTGCCGTCCGCGCTCACATCCATGCAATCGGGCCCCGAAGGTGCGGGGAACTTGGCCACCACCTCAAAGCGGGTGTAGTCAATCTGGCTGATGGTGTTGGCCACGCGGTTGCTCACCAGCACGTGCTTTTTGTCACCCAGAGCCCTGAACGCGTGTGCGCCCTGCCCGGTCGCAATTTTCTTCACGAATTTGGGGGTGCCGGTGGAGATGTCGTAAACCTCCACGCCGTCACTGCCAGTCAAGCCGATCAACAGGCTTTTGCCATCTGGCGTGCCAAACACGTCGGCCGGCATGGAGCCCACAGGCGTGCGCGACTTCAGGGTTTGCGTGGCCAAGTCAATGGCCACCAACTCGTCGCTGTCTTGCATGGTGGACCAAATGGTGGCGCTCTTGGGGTCGATCCACAAATGGCTGGGCGTTTTGCCCGTGGCGATGCGTTTGGCCAAGGTGGGGGTCTGCCCGTCCCAGCGGTAAATATCAATGTGGTTCAAGCGGTTGGCGGCGGTGACAAACCACTTCATGTCGGGCGAGAAACGCAGCTGGTAAGGGTCCAAAATGCCGGTCACCGTGCGCTGAATTTGGGCCGTGCGCGGATCGATGAAGGTCAAGGAATCACTCAAGGCATTGGCCACGATCACCGACTTTTCGTCAGGCGTCAAATACAAGTGGTGCGGCTCTTTACCGGTGGGGATCCGCTCTTTTTCAGTCCAGGTCACGGGGTCGATCACGCTGACGTTGCCGTCCAGTGAATTGAGTACAAAAACCGGATTGTTTTGGGCGTTTACAGGTCCTGAAAGGACCAAAACCACCCAAATCACCACACGCCATAAAGATCGAAAATAAATCACCAAGTGCTTTCTGAATCCGCATAAGTGTACAAGGGACTCCCTTTAAATTCGGGATTACCATGACGACCATGCCAATTTTGAATATTTTGGGCGTGCCCTTGGAGGTCATGCACATCCCGTCCGTCCCCACTTGGGCGCCCGGCCCCACCTTGGTTTTTCTGCACGAGGGTTTGGGCAGCGTCAGCCTGTGGCGCGACTGGCCGGCGCAACTGTGCCAGCAGCTGCAACTTCCCGGCCTGGTGTATTCACGCCAGGGCTATGGCAGCTCGGCACCGGTAGCGGATGTACGCGGTGCGCCGCGCATTGTGAACGGCGTGCGCCAAGGGCGGCTGCAACCTGACTACATGCACCACGAAGCGCTGACGGTGCTGCCAGCGCTGCTGCAAACCCTGGGCATTCAATCCCCCATCCTGGTGGGCCACTCCGACGGCGGCACCATCGCCCTGATTCATGCCAGCCAGCACCCGGTAGCGGCCTGCATCGTCATGGCCCCGCATGTGGTGGTCGAAGACATTTCGGTGCAAGCCATCACCCAGGCCCGTGAGGCCTTTAGCCAAGGGGTATTGCGCGATCGCTTGGCTAAATTCCACGCCGATGTGGACGTCGCTTTTTGGCAATGGAACGACGTGTGGCTGAGCGCGGGCTTTCGCAGCTTCGACATTCGCCAAGAGATCGAAGCCCTCAGAGCCCCGCTGCTGGCCATTCAAGGCGAGGACGACGCCTACGGCACCCTGGCGCAAATTGACGACATTGCGCGCCATGTGCCGCAGACGCAATTGCTCAAGCTGCCGCAATGCGGACATTCACCGCACAAAGATCAGCCTGCGCAAGTCAATGCGGCCATTGCCAGTTTTATAAATCGTTGAGTTCTAAGGCTTGCTGGCGGCCATCAAAGCCAGATCGGCTGCGCCCAGCCAGCGCCACTGCCCCGGCGCCAGATCGTCAGGCAAGCTCAAACCGCCAATGGCCGAGCGGTGCAACCCCTCCACCCGGTTACCCACCGCGGCCACCATGCGCTTGACCTGGTGGTACTTGCCCTCGGTCAGCGTCAGTCGCAAATGCAGGGGCGACACCGCCTCACAAGCCGCCGCCTTGACGGGCTTGGGATCGTCATCCAGCACCACACCGGCCAGCAAACGCTCGACCTGATCGGGCGTGAGCTCGTGCTTCACCGTCACCTCGTACACCTTGGGCACATGGTGCTTGGGCGAACTCATGCGGTGAATGAACTTGCCGTCGTCGGTCAGCAGCAGCAAGCCAGTGGTGTCTTGGTCCAAGCGGCCCACCGCCTGCACGCCCTGCACCGCCGCCTTTTGCGGGCGGGTGCGCAGCGGCCCGGGCAGCAAGGTGTAAATGCTCGGCCAGGTCGACGGTTTTTGCGAACACTCGGTGCCCGCTGGTTTGTGCAGCATCAGGTAAGCGCGCTCGGCAAACGGCCAGTCCACGCCTTGCACGGTAAAAGTCAAATCCTCAGGCTGAAAAAAAGTGCCGGGATCGTTGCACACGCTACCTGCGACCGAGACAAAGCCTTGCTGCACCAACCCCGCACACACGCGGCGGGTGCCAAAGCCTTGGCTGAACAAAATATCTTCTAAACGCATGGGTTTCATGGGGCATGATTGTCGCAGCGAAAGGACGTCCATGAACACCAGCTCCCCAGATTCCAACTCTCCAGATCAAGGCGCCATCACCGACGTGCCCGGCATCGAGGTCGGCCACTTCACCGACACGCGCCGCCCGACCGGCTGCAGCGTGGTCATCACCCGCCAAGGCGCGGTGGGCGGCGTGGCCGTGCGCGGGGCCGCACCCGGCACGCGCGAGACCGACTTGCTCGAACCCGGCAACACCGTCAACCAGGTGCATGCGGTGCTGCTGTCAGGCGGCAGCGCCTGGGGCCTGGACGCAGCAGGCGGCGTGATGCGCTGGCTGGACGAACAAGGCATAGGCCTGAACGTGGGCCCGGCCCGCGTGCCCATCGTCCCAGCCGCCGTGTTGTTTGATTTGACCTTGGGCGACCCCACCATTCGCCCCGACGCGCAAGCTGGTTACGCCGCTTGCCTGAACGCCTCCAACCAAGCACCCGCGCAAGGCAATGTGGGCGCGGGCAGCGGCGCCAGCGTGGGCAAACTGTTTGGCATGCAACGCGCCATGAAAGGCGGCATTGGCACCGCGTCCGTCACAGTGGGCGGCGTGACCGTGGGCGCCTTGGTGGCCTGCAACGCCTTGGGCGATGTGATCGACCCCGACACCGGCGCCTTGATTGCAGGGGCGCGCCATGAGGGCGGCCAAGGCAATAGCCAAGGTCTTTGCGACACCCGCCGCAGCCTGCTGGCCGGCTTGCCGCCTTTGGCCATTTTGGCGGGCACCAACACCACCATCGGCGTCATCGCCACCGACGCCAAGCTCAGCAAAACCCAAGCCCAACGCCTGGCCCAAATCGGCCACGACGGCCTGGCCCGCAGCATCAACCCCGTTCACACCCTGTCAGACGGCGACACGCTGTTTGCCCTGTCCACCGGCCTTGCGGAGAACTCGCCGGGCATGACCGTGCTGTGCGTGATGGCGGCAGAGGCTGTGGCGCGCGCTACCGTGCAAGCGGTAAAGGCTGCGCAGGGTTTGCAGATGGGGGCGATGTGGTTGCCGGGGGTGGGGGATTTGAAATGAGCGACGCCGGGCGTGATGCGGCTGTCTTTTTTGAACTTGAACTAACGAACCACCTGTTCTCTCAGGCCATCAGCGTCATCCCTGCGTGCTTAGAGGCCCCCACATCGAATGTCAGGGTTTGGGCGCAACCCGCGCCTGATGCAGCCCGCTCGATCAAGAAGTCTGCAAAATCGGCTTTGCCTTTGCCAAACACGCGCAGCGCACGCATGACCTGATCCGCACGTTCGACCAGCAACTGCTTGCTGCGAAGAATGACCTCTAGGGCCTGCGCTACCTGCGTGCCTGTCAGCTCATAGCTTGAAGTCAGCACCCAGTACAACTCCACCACTGAAACCAGGGTGATGTATCCAGGGTTGTCGATGTCTAACGACTCGATCAAACGTGTGGCCTTGGGTGATTGTTTGGGATCGTCTTGCATGATGTAGCGCACCAAGACATTGGTATCCAAGCCGATCACCGTGCCGCAGCCCCACGCTTGGCGATGGCTGCGTTCATGGCCTCAATGGACACCGTTTTGGGGGCAGGGCCAAACATCCCCTTGAGTTCAGTAACCTCACTGGTGGCTGCCACAAACTCGTAGCGGCCCGGCGCAATCAGAACAAACTCGACCCGATCACCGGCATCGACCTTGAGGTCATTGCGAACCTCAGCGGGGATGGTGATCTGACCTTTTGAACTAAGGGTTGCGGTTGCCATATTGATCTTATATGGATGCCTCCCGGGTAGCAAGAGGAATTTGTGTTGTGTTGCGAAGAAGTCGGCTGCTCTCTTATATCCGGCCTTGATTGCGTGGTCCGTCTGGTTTCCCAAACTCGCCCGCTGGCCCCGATGCATATCCGCTGACAAGCGCCTCATCTCCGGTAGCGGACTTTTTATGTCCGAGCCCTCATTCAGGTTTAGCTTGTCCCGGTCTGACCTGTTTCACATCACTTCACTCTTTACCGCCTCACTACCCTACGAAGACTGACCATATCCTTTTCTAGTTGGTTAAAAAATGTTTGGCTCTCTGGGCTCAGGCCACTTGCATCGCTGCACTCGGTCTGACGCTTAGAAAGCCCCGTTGGTAACTCTGCTCTTTGGCCGTCACCGCCCAGATCGTTCGGGCCATCTTGGCCGCCTGCGCCACGATCACCACATTGGCCGGCCTGCGCGCCTTGATTTTCTCCAGCCAAGGACCGGGCTCCTTGGCATGACTCAGCACGCTTCTGGCGCCGTGAATCAGCAACGTTCTGACGTACGTGTCACCCCGCTTGGAGATACCGCCCAGGCGACCTTTGCCTCCCGTGCCCGTTTGCGAGGGCACCAATCCCAGCCAGGCACAGAACTCCCGGCCCGACTTGAACGCGCTCGCCTCCCCCATGGTGGCTATGGCCGCCGTGGCTGTCAGCAGGCCCACACCCGGAATCTGGGCAATGCGCTGC
>CAIWWN010000196.1 GCA_903916355.1 uncultured Burkholderiales bacterium
ACACCCATGAAACCTCTGAAACCCTTGCAGTTACTCGCTTGCAGCGAGTTGGCTATCAAATAAACCGGACACTACTGGTCTCGGCTATATTTTGTGCATTGGCATCGACTTGGCTTGTGGGGCAACCGTTTTACGTTATGGGTCAAGCATTTGGTTACAACGCCCAAGCATTTGATCAAATGCATCAAACACTCGATACAAATAAAAAACAGTGTACTGAGCAACTTGAAAAATCTATTGCATTGATCACCCAAAAGCAGCAAGATTTAGATCAGTGTGCGGCACGATACCAAAAGGAGTCAGAAAAGGTCCAAATGCCGTGGTCTCCTGTCGCGGATGTGGTGTTCGGTAACGCTTTACCACATAAAGTTTGGCGACATTCTGAAAGCGAGTTGACGCTGGAGATGGAGTCAATCAACACCAGTCGCGAAGAAGTTGTCCTCAAAACCAATTTGCCCGCTCCATACAACAAATTACGACTTT
Source organism: uncultured Burkholderiales bacterium (assembly GCA_903916355.1). Lineage (GTDB taxonomy): Bacteria > Pseudomonadota > Gammaproteobacteria > Burkholderiales > Burkholderiaceae_C > Limnohabitans_A. Next base: position 484 of record CAIWWN010000196.1, read on the forward strand.
CGAGTCAATTGTCTGCATGGGCCGTTCCTATGACAAAGTGGCGTTACCGTGTTGAGTTGCTGTCTGTGAATCACTACGATTCCGAGGCGGTAGTTCGAATTGAGCGTCAATCAAAACCATGAATGCTAAAGGCGAAAACCCCGCTCACTCAACAAGTGTTTTGCACGCTTTCAGGGCCGGTAGGTAATCGCTTTGGTGCGGTGTTTTTTGGCTTGTCCGGGCCACAGCGACCAAGCGGTTTGGGTGACGCGCAAAATTCGGACGGCTATTTGTGCAATGGACAGCATGGAAGTCTCCTCAAAAGTGAACTTCAGCACCGCAGTCCGTCATTCAAGAGAGCGGAAAGACGGAACCAAGGCGCAAGCTCAGAGTAGAGGCCCAGGCCTACTGCGTCTGTGCGTCAGGACGCGATAGAGAGCTTCAGCTGGCGATGCGCTTTACAGCCACTTGTGCATGAAGCTGGCTTGCCCCGCCGCAGGGTCCAAGGTGTAGGCCTCAAAACCAAAACGCTGGTAGCTGGCCAGAGCGGTTTGATTGCCGGTCAGCACTTCGAGTGTGAGCTTGCAGCAGCCGCATGCACGGGCATGGTCTTGGGCTGCGGCCAGCAAGGCCTGACCCACACCTTGACCGCGGTGTGCGGGCAACACCGCGATGTCGTGGATGTTCAGCAACGGCTGGGCCTTGAAGGTGGAGTAGCCTTCCAAGCAGTTGATCAAGCCAATGGGCTGCGCAGACTCGCCTGCGCCCAGCCAGGCGATGAAACTGGCCGCGCCGGGGCGCCGCGCCAAGTCGGCGCAGAGGCGGGCTTTGACCTCGACGCTCAAGCCTTGGCCGACGCCCATGGGGTCAAGCGCATAAGCGTCGAGCAACAGGACCAGCGCCCGCGCATCGCGCGGGGCCAGGTAGTCGACGCGCTCGATCCTCATGCCTTGTCGTATTCGCTCAGGGGCACGCAGCTGCAAAACAAGTTGCGGTCGCCATGCACGTTGTCCACGCGGCCCACTTGCGGCCAGTACTTGACGCTGCCCGGCAAACGACCCGCCAGGGCCGCGCCGATCTCGCGCGGGTAGGGGCGTGCCCAATCGGCGCACATCAAGCTGGCGGCGGTGTGCGGCGCGTGCTTCAAAGGGTTGTTGTCTTGCGGCCACTCGCCACTTTCGATCTGCCGAATCTCGGCGCGAATGGCGATCATCGCGTCGATGAAGCGGTCCAGCTCTTGCAGCGTTTCGCTCTCAGTGGGCTCCACCATCAGCGTGTTGGCCACAGGGAAGGACAGGGTGGGCGCATGAAAGCCATAGTCCATCAGCCGCTTGGCCACGTCTTCGGCCATCACGCCGCTGGTTTCTTTCAAACCACGCAAGTCCAAGATGCATTCGTGGGCCACACGGCCATTCTCACTGGCGTACAACGTGGGGTAATGGTCGGCCAGTCGTTGGCTGATGTAGTTGGCGGCCAGGATGGCGGCTTCGGTGGCGTGCTTCAAGCCTTCTGCGCCCATCATGCGGCAGTACATCCAGCTGATCGGTAGCACGGCGGCATTGCCCAAAGGCGCAGCCGAGATGGCGCCCACGCCGTTGACCGGCAGACCGCCTGTGGCGTGACCGGGCAAATAAGGCACCAGCTCTTCGACCACACACACCGGGCCGACACCCGGGCCGCCGCCGCCGTGCGGGATGCAGAAAGTTTTGTGCAGATTCAGGTGACTGACGTCGCCACCGAACTCACCGGGCGCGGCCACGCCGACCAGGGCGTTCATGTTGGCGCCGTCCACATACACGCGGCCACCGTGCTGGTGTACCAGCTCGCACAGCTGCTTGACTTGCGTCTCGAACACGCCGTGCGTGCTGGGGTAGGTGATCATCACGGCGGCCAAGTGGGCGCTGTGTTGTTCACATTGGGCTTGCAGATCGGCCATGTCCACGTTGCCGTTGTCATCGCATTTCGTCACCACCACCTGCAAGCCCACCATTTGTGCGCTGGCCGGGTTGGTGCCGTGGGCGCTGGACGGAATCAGGCAGATGTTGCGGTGCCCTTGACCTTGGGCGCGGTGGTAGGCCTGAATCACCAAGAGGCCGGCGTACTCGCCTTGCGAGCCGGCATTGGGTTGCAGGCTGATGCCTTTGTAGCCCGTGGCCTGGCACAGCCAGTCGCGCAGTTGCATATCCAGTTCGGCATAGCCTTGCAGTTGGTCGGTGGGCGCAAACGGATGCGGCAGCGCGAACTCGGGCCAGGTGATGGGAATCATCTCGCTGGTGGCGTTGAGCTTCATGGTGCATGAGCCCAGCGGGATCATGCTGCGGTCCAGCGCCAAGTCTTTGTCCGACAGCTGACGGATGTAGCGCAGCATGCCAGTTTCAGATTGATAGCTGTTGAACACCGGATGCGTCATGAAGGCGCTGGTGCGGCGCAGCGATTCGGGGATCAGCGGGGCAATGCCTTTTTCAAAATCGTCCCATGACGGCAGTTTGTGATCGGCATGTTCAAACAGCGACCACAGGGTGCTGATGTCTTCGCGCGTCGTGGTTTCGTCCAGGCTGATGCCCACAAAGCCGGCACGGCCAACGTTGAAGCGGCGCAGGTTGATGCCTTGGGCAACCGCCCGGGCGTGCAGTGCATCAGCAGCCTGCGCGTGGCCCAGGTCCAGGGTCAGCGTGTCGAACGCGGTGCCGTGCAGCAGTGAGGCACCCAAGGCCTTCAGGCCTTCGGCCAGGATGGCGGTGTAGCTGGCCACGCGGCGTGCGATGCGCGTGAGGCCCTCGGGGCCGTGATACAGGGCGTACATGCTGGCCACCACCGCAGGCAGGACCTGCGCGGTACAGATGTTGGAGGTGGCTTTTTCGCGGCGAATGTGCTGTTCGCGGGTTTGCAATGCCAGGCGGTAAGCGGGCTGGCCATGCACGTCCACACTCACGCCCACCAGTCGGCCGGGCATGGAGCGTTTGTAGGCATCGCGGCAGGCCATGTAGGCGGCGTGCGGGCCGCCAGCGCCCATGGGCATGCCAAAGCGCTGGGTGGTGCCGATCACGATGTCGGCGCCCATCTCGCCCGGCGTTTTGAGCAACACCAGGGCCAGCAGGTCGGCAGCCAGAATGAAAGCGGCCTGCTTGCTGTGCACCAGATCGGCGGACAGTTGCCAGTCGGCTAACCAGCCGCTGCTGCCGGGGTACTGGTTGAGGGCTGCAAAGTAGTCGTCTCGCGCAATTGCCGACTGCCATTCGTCGCCGGAGTGAATCACCTTGACCGTGATGCCGAGCGGCGCGGCGCGGGTCTGGATGACTTCAATGGTTTGCGGATGGCAGTCACCGCTGACGATGAAGACATTGCCCTTGGCCTTGACCGAGCGTTTGGCCAGCGTCATGGCTTCGGCGGCGGCGGTGGCTTCGTCGAGCATGGAGGCGTTGGCGATGTCCATGCCGGTGAGGTCGGTCACCATGGTTTGGAAGTTCACCAAGGCTTCCATGCGGCCTTGCGAAATCTCCGCTTGGTACGGCGTGTAGGCGGTGTACCAAGCGGGGTTTTCCAACACGTTACGCAAAATCACACCCGGCGTGTGGGTGCCGTAGTAACCCTGGCCGATGCAGCTTTTCAGGAGTTGGTTTTTTTGCGCCATCACACGCAACTCGTCCAATGCCGCCGCTTCGGTGATGGGCGAAGGCAGTTGCATGGCTTGGCTGCGCGCGATGCTGCGCGGCACAATCCCTTCAATCAAGGCGCGGCGCGAGGCTTCACCGATGACCGAAAGCATGTGACGCTCATCTTCG
>CAIWWN010000197.1 GCA_903916355.1 uncultured Burkholderiales bacterium
ACCACTCTGAGTGTGGCCACGGTGCTACCGCTTGGTGTGGGTTTTGTGACCCTGGTGGGCCTGCCCACGGCCGGCCAGGCGCAAAGCGTGATGAAAGGCTTGCCAGATTTCACCGAGTTGGTGGAGCAAGTCGGGCCTTCGGTGGTCAATATCCGCACGCTGGAAAAAGCCAAAGTCAATGCCGCGGCTGGCAACGGTTCTGATGAAGAGATGCAAGAGTTTTTCAGGCGTTTTTTCGGCGTCCCCATTCCCAATACGCCGAATGCACCTAACGCACCACGCCAAACCCCGCGGCCCAATGGACGTTCGCAACCCTCTGAAGAGCCCGCACAACCGCGCGGCACGGGGTCGGGTTTCGTGTTGTCGGCTGACGGCTACATCATGACCAATGCCCATGTGGTCGAAGGCGCCGACGAAGTCATCGTCACCTTGACCGATAAGCGCGAATTCAAGGCCCGGATCATTGGTGCGGACAAGCGCACCGACGTCGCGGTGGTCAAAATTCAAGCCACCGGACTGCCGGTGGTCAAGGTGGGGGATGTTTCACGTTTGAAAGTGGGCGAGTGGGTCATGGCCATCGGCTCGCCTTTTGGTTTGGAAAACTCCGTCACGGCCGGCATCGTCAGCGCCAAGCAGCGCGACACTGGTGAGTACCTGCCGTTCATCCAGACCGATGTGGCGATCAACCCCGGCAACTCGGGCGGTCCCTTGATCAATATGCGCGGCGAAGTGGTGGGTATCAACAGCCAGATCTACTCCCGCTCAGGCGGCTACATGGGTATTTCGTTTGCGATCCCCATGGACGAAGCGATGCGGGTGAGTGAGCAGTTGCGCCAAAGCGGACGCGTCACCCGCGGCCGCATTGGGGTGCAGATTGGCGAAGTCACCAAAGAAGTGGCCGAGTCCTTGGGGCTGGGTGCATCGCATGGTGCCTTGGTGCGCAGCATTGAGGCGGGTTCACCCGCTGACAAAGCCGGGCTAGAGCCGGGCGACATCATCGTGCGCTTCGATGGCAAGGCCATCGACAAGGCCGCTGATTTACCGCGCATGGTCGGTGGCACCAAGCCAGGTACGCGCAGCAATTTGACGGTATTCAGGCGCGGCGCCAACAAAGACCTGGCCATTACCGTGGACGAGTTGGAGCCTGTGAAAACCGGCAAGGCCGCCATGCCTGCCGAAGACTCGAAAACAGCAAGCACGGCGCAGTCCATGGGTCTGGTTGTGGCTGATTTGACCGAGGCACAAAAGAAAGAACTTAAGCGTGGAGGCGTGCGCGTGGAATCGGTGGCTGAAGCTTCGGCCCGTGCGGGCTTGCGCGAAGGCGACGTGATTTTGCAGATCGCCAATACCGAGATCACGCAGTTGCGCGACTTTGAAACCGCCATGGCCAAGCTCGACAAAAGCAAGCCTTTCAACGTCCTGTTCCGTCGGGGTGAGGCGGTGCAATTCGCCTTGGTGCGGCCTGGACGCTAGGTGAGCTGAAAGCGGTCCAGATCGCGCAAAACCTGAAAACCCCCTGCAAACAGGGGGTCTTTGAAGGTGGTTTTGGGCGTTGATGCAACACCCGGACGGCTCAATTTTTTCAAATTCAAGTGAATTTATTATGTTGGTGAATACTAACTTTCGAACGTGCTCATAACAAAAATGGCTAAAATCAGCATGCTAGGTCCTTGATTCAGCGTATACAGAGCAGGTAAATAGTCATGATGTGGGATGTCCCACTTCAGTCCACCACTGATCCACAGTCCACCCACAACTTGTTCAGTAGGTTCCTATTGTTGATTGTGAATAAGCTGTGAATAAGTTTTGTGTTGCAATGCAGCAACGGCCTGTACTGAGCCATTTCGAGGATGTGCGCCCTGGGCTTTTTGCCTACAATGAAGTTCCAGCTATCGCAGTTGCCATAGATTGTTGGTTCAGGGCGCGTCCACATCGACGCGCCCTTTTTTCTTGTGCGGGTCCCTTTCAATTTCAAACACTTGTAGCAACTCCTTGATGAATCACATCAGAAATTTTTCGATCATTGCCCATATCGACCACGGCAAATCGACCTTGGCAGACCGGCTCATTCAGCGTTGCGGAGGTCTGCAAGACCGTGAGATGTCGGCGCAAGTGCTCGACTCCATGGACATTGAAAAAGAGCGCGGCATCACCATCAAAGCGCAGACGGCTGCACTGCAGTACAAAGCCCATGATGGGCAAATTTACAACCTGAATTTGATCGACACGCCCGGCCATGTGGACTTCTCTTATGAGGTGTCGCGTTCCCTCTCGGCTTGCGAAGGCGCGTTGCTGGTGGTGGATGCCAGCCAAGGTGTCGAAGCCCAAACCGTGGCCAACTGTTACACCGCACTCGACCTGGGCGTTGAAGTGGTGCCCGTGTTGAACAAAATGGATTTGCCCAACGCCGATCCTGAAAACGCCAAAGCCGAAGTCGAAGACGTGATCGGCATCGATGCCAGTGAGGCCATTCCCTGTTCCGCTAAAACCGGCATGGGCATTGATGAAATTTTGGAAGCGATCGTGGCCAAGGTGCCTGCGCCCAAGGGCAACCCGAATGCGCCCTTGCGCGCCATGATCATCGACAGCTGGTTCGACACCTATGTGGGTGTGGTCATGTTGGTGCGCGTGATCGATGGTCGCCTGGCCAAAGGCGAGCGTTTCAAAATGATGGCCACCGAGACGGTGTACAACGCCGACAACTTGGGCGTGTTCACGCCCGCCGACGAATCTCGTCCCTCATTGGAAGCCGGGCAGGTGGGTTACATCATCGCCGGCATCAAAGAGTTGCAAGCGGCCAAGGTGGGCGACACCATCACGCTGGAAAAGAAACTGCCCAACAACTTGGGCCCGGCCACACAAGCCTTGCCCGGTTTCAAAGAAATTCAGCCGCAGGTGTTTGCCGGTTTGTACCCGACCGAGTCCAGCGAATACGACTCGCTGCGCGACGCGCTGGAGAAACTCAAACTCAACGATGCCTCGCTGCACTACGAGCCCGAAGTGTCGCAAGCCCTGGGCTTTGGCTTTCGCTGCGGCTTTCTGGGCTTGCTGCACATGGAAATTGTGCAAGAGCGTCTGGAGCGCGAGTTTGATCAAGACCTGATCACCACCGCCCCCAGCGTGGTCTATGAAGTGGTCAAGGCCGATGGCGAAGTCGTCATGGTGGAGAACCCCGCCAAAATGCCCGACCAGGGCAAGCTGCAAGAAATCCGCGAACCCATCGTCACAGTCCATTTGTACATGCCGCAAGACTATGTGGGCCCGGTGATGACCTTGGCCAACCAAAAGCGTGGCTTGCAAATGAACATGGCCTACCACGGCCGCCAGGTCATGCTGACCTATGAGATGCCTTTGGGTGAGATCGTGCTCGACTTTTTTGACAAGCTCAAATCGGTCTCGCGCGGCTATGCCTCGATGGACTACACCTTCAAAGAATTCCGCGCCTCTGACGTGGTCAAGGTCGACATTTTGCTCAACGGCGAAAAGGTCGACGCCTTGTCCATCATCGTGCACCGCACGCAATCGCTGTACCGTGGCCGCGCGGTGGTTGGCAAAATGCGCGAGATCATCAGTCGCCAAATGTTCGATGTGGCCATCCAAGCGGCGATTGGCAGCAACATCATCGCGCGCGAATCGATCAAGGCCTTGCGCAAAAACGTGCTGGCCAAATGCTATGGCGGTGACATCTCGCGTAAGCGCAAACTGCTGGAAAAGCAGAAAGCCGGTAAAAAACGGATGAAACAAATCGGCTCGGTGGAAGTGCCTCAAGAAGCTTTCCTGGCCATCTTGCGAGTGGAGGATTGATGCAATATTTAACGTCCCTGGTGCTGGCCGCTTTTGTCGGCTATGCGGGCTCTTGGTATCTGGGTTTGATTGAAGGCAATTTCGCCTTGCTGCTGTTCATGGCGGTGGTGATCAGCGGCTTGTACTGGCTTGCCGAGCGTTTTTACTTTTTGCCCCGCCGCGAAGCTGCAGCCCTGACCCTGGAGTCCCAAGCCCAAACCCGCCGCGAAGAGTTGACGCGCATGGGCATTCAGAAAATCGATACGGACATCGCCGGCGCACGCGAAAAGCTGTTGATGCAGCCCTGGTGGCTCGACTGGACCGCTGGCTTGTTTCCGGTGATCTTGGTGGTGTTTGTGCTGCGTTCATTTTTGTTTGAACCGTTCAAGATCCCCTCGGGCTCCATGATCCCTACGCTGTGGGTGGGCGACCTGATTTTGGTGAACAAATTCCACTACGGCGTGCGTTTGCCGGTGATCAACCTCAAGCTGACCGAAGGCACGCCCGTCAAACGCGGTGACGTGATGGTCTTTCGCTACCCCCCTCGGCCCAGTGTGGACTACATCAAACGTGTGGTCGGCGTGCCGGGCGACGAGGTGTCCTACCTGAACAAGCAACTCAGCATCAACGGCCAAGTGGTGCCGCGCAATACCCTGCCCGAATTCTTCGATGAATCGGCCATGCGCTACTTCAAGCAATTTGATGAGGCGCTGGGCGCGGCGCCGCACTTGCTGATTCAGGACGATGAACGTCCGGCTTTCGTGTCTGGGGCTGACCCATTTCCTTTCCGCGAGAACTGCCGCTACAGCGTTGAAGGCGTGGTGTGCAAAGTCCCGGCCGGTCATTACTTCATGATGGGCGACAACCGAGACAACTCGTTGGACTCGCGCTATTGGGGTTTTGTGCCGGACGCCAACATCGTGGGCCGTGCCTTTTTCGTGTGGATGAATTTCGGTAATCTCAAACGCATCGGTGGCTTTCATTGAACTCTGAAATGATAGTGGCGCGACATGGCTTTGAATGAAGGTTTACAAGCCCTGCAACAGCGCTTGGGCCACCCCTTTGCCGATCCTGCGCTGCTGGAGCGCGCGGTCACGCACCGCAGCTTTTCTGCCGATCACAACGAGCGGCTTGAATTTCTGGGCGACTCGGTGCTGAACCTGTCGGTGGCGCACTGGCTGTACGAACAATTGAACGACCAGCCCGAGGGCGACTTGTCGCGCGTGCGCGCCAATTTGGTCAAGCAAGACACCTTGTTTCAGTTGGCCGTGACCCTGGAACTGTCGACGGTGTTGCGTCTGGGCGAAGGCGAGATGCGCTCCGGTGGGCAAAAGCGCCCATCGATTTTGGCCGATGCGCTGGAAGCCTTGATTGGCGCGGTGTACCTGGACGCGGGCTACGCTGCTGCGCAATCCTTGGTGGCGCGGCTGTTCAAAGACGTGCAGGTCAACCCGCAAATGCAAGCGGCGGCCAAAGATCCGAAAACCGAGTTGCAGGAATGGCTGCAAGGGCGCAAACTGCAGCTGCCTCTGTACACCGTGGTCGCCACCCGTGGCGCGGCCCACAAACAAATGTTCGAAGTGGCCTGCGACATCCGAGAGATGGGACTGTCCCAACTGGGCTTGGGCACTTCGCGTCGCGCGGGTGAACAAGCGGCAGCCGCTGCGATGCTCGAAACAATCAAAGTCAAGGCCCCCTGATGCACAATCCCCACCCCGGGCAAAAACCCGCTCCAGCGTTGACCCCTGACGACGATGAGCTGCGCGAGAGCGCCACGCCTTCAGCGCCGATGCGGCGCACGATTCAAATTCCCGGCGTCACGGTCCAGCCTTTGGCGCCCGAAGAGCAAGCGGCGTTGAAGGCCGCAGCACCCGCCAAGGCGGCCGCCGCCGTGGCCACCGGTCCTCAGCGCTGTGGCTTGATCGCCATTGTCGGCAAACCCAACGTGGGCAAATCCACCTTGCTCAATGCCCTGGTGGGCCAAAAGATCAGCATCACTTCGCGCAAGGCGCAAACCACGCGCCACCGCATCACCGGTATCCGCACCGAAGGCCAGACGCAGTTTGTGTTTGTCGACACCCCGGGTTTTCAGACTGTGCATGGCGCCGCGCTGAACAAATCGCTGAACAAGACCGTGCTCGGCGCGGTGTCCGATGTGGACTTGGTGTTGTTTGTGGTGGAGGCGGGCAGTTTTCAAACCGCCGATGCCAAAGTGCTGGCCTTGCTGAAGCCCGGCGTGCCTTGCGTGCTGTTGGCCAACAAGCTCGACACCTATCACCGCCGCGGCGACGTTGCGCCTTGGCTGCGTGAAATGCAAGAACGCCACCCGTTCAACGAGTTCGTGCCCATGTCGGCCAAGAACGCCAAAGACGTGCAGCGCCTGTTTGCCATTTGCGAAAAATACCTGCCTGAGCAAGACTGGTTTTACGCCGAAGACGAGTTGACCGACCGCAGCGAGAAATTTCTGGCCAGTGAAATCGTGCGCGAAAAACTGTTCCGCTTTACTGGTGACGAGTTGCCCTACACCTCCACCGTGGTGGTTGAAAAGTTTGAAGAAGAAAAAGGCCGTACCAGCAAACGCTTGGTGCGCATCGCCGCCACCATCGTGGTCGAACGCGATGGCCACAAGGCCATGGTGATTGGCGACAAGGGCGAACGCCTCAAGCGCATTGGCACCGAAGCCCGCCAAGAGCTGGAGAAATTGCTGGACGCCAAGGTGTTCATTGAAATTTGGGTCAAGGTCCGCTCCGGCTGGGCCGATGACGAGACCCGCGTGCGTTCCTTCGGCTATGAGTAAAAGCGGTGGTCCATCGCACCATCGCCCCTTGCTGGCGCTGTGCGCCTGACCAACTGACATGGCCACCCAACGCATCACCGAAGAGCCCGCTTTTGTTTTGCACCGGTACGACTGGAGCGAAACCAGTCTGATTCTGGAAGTGCTGACCCGCCACCACGGCCGGGTGGCCTTGGTGGCCAAGGGCGCCAAGCGCCCCAGCTCCAGCTTTCGCCCGATCTTGCTGCCCATGCAACCGCTGGCGGTGAACTACGGCGGCGACTCGGACATTCGCACCCTGAAGGGCGTGGAGTGGGTCGGCGGTCATGTGATGCCCACGGGCGACGCCTTGCTCTCAGGCTACTACCTCAACGAGCTGCTGCTGCGCCTGCTGGCGCGAGACGACCCGCACAGCGCCTTGTTTGACGTCTACGCCGCCACCATTCAAATCTTGGCCACCGAGGGGCCTGATTTGCGCCAAGGGGCTCTGCGCGTGTTTGAGCTGATGCTGCTGCGCGAAATTGGTTTGCTGCCCAGCTTGGACCAGCAAACTTTGGCCATGACGCCTTTGAAGCCGAATGAAACCTATTGCCTAGTGCCCGAAGGCGGCCTGCGCCAAGCCCATGCCGAAGACCGCACCCGCTTGACCGGCACCCAGTGGACGCAGCTGCAAACCGCGCTGGACGACGACTCCGCCTATACCGCCACCCTGCGCGTCTGCCTGGACCACGTGGCCGCACTGCGCCCCCAACTGCGGGCATTGCTCAACTACCATTGCGGCGTCGGTAATTTGAAGACACGCCAAATGATGATGGACATTCAAAGCTTATGAACACCTCGCCTCACACCCGAACCGCCTTGTCGGTCAACGTCAACAAAGTGGCCTTGCTGCGCAATTCGCGGCATCTGGGCATTCCCAGCGTGACGCGGGCCGCCGAGCTGTGCCTGCAAGCGGGGGCGCAGGGCATCACCGTGCATCCGCGCCCGGACGAGCGCCACATTCGCGCGCAAGATGTGCATGAGTTGGTGACGCTGATGCAGGCCTGGCCGGATCGCGAGTTCAATATCGAAGGCAATCCGTTTCACAACCTGATGGACTTTGTGCGCCAGGTGCGCCCACACCAAGTGACCTTTGTGCCCGACAGCGAAGGCCAGTTCACCAGCGACCATGGCTGGCGCTTTCCCGAAGATGCGGCCCGCTTGCAACCGCTGATCGCCGAATGCAACGCTCTGGGTGTGCGGGTGAGTTTGTTCATGGACCCACTCCCCGCGCAAATGGCCGCCGCCCGCGCCTTGGGCGCCGACCGGGTTGAGCTCTACACCGAGCCCTACGCCGCAGCCTGGGGTGGCCCGGAGCAGGACGCGCAATTGGCGCGCTATGTACAAACCGCGCAGGCCGCCACCGCTGTGGGTCTGGGCTTGAACGCCGGGCACGACCTGAATCAAGACAATCTGCCGGCGTTTGTCCAAGCTATACCGCAATTGCAAGAAGTCTCCATCGGTCACGCCCTGATTGCCGACGCCTTGGAGCTGGGTTACGCCGCCACCGTGGCCGCTTACCTCAAGGCTTTGGAGCCGCGCGCATGATCTACGGCATTGGCACCGACATTTGCGACATCCGCCGCATCCGTGCCAGCTTGGAGCGCCATGGCGAGCGCTTTGCCGCCAAGGTGCTGAGTGACGGCGAAATGAAAATGTACCGTGCCCGCAGCCAACGCTGGCCCGAGCGCGGCATTCGCTTCGTGGCCACCCGTTTCTCGGCCAAAGAGGCATTCAGCAAAGCCGTGGGCCTAGGCATGCGCATGCCCATGACCTGGCGGCATTGCGAGATCGGCAAGCTGCCCAGTGGCCAGCCCACCATCATCTTGCACGGCGAGTTGAAAACCTGGTTTGAAGCCAAGGGCCTGAGTGCCCACATCACGGTGACGGATGAGGTCGATTACGCGGCCAGTTTTTGCGTGGTCGAAACCTCCGCTTGAACACCAGGCTTGAAATCGCTTCATTGACCTCCACCTGATTTGCTCATGACCTTTCACGCCCCCCTCTTGCTGGACATTGCCGGCACCGAACTCAACGCTGACGACCGTCGCCGCTTGGCCCACCCGCTGACTGCAGGCTTGATCCTGTTTGGCCGCAACTGGCAAAGCCGCGCCCAGATCACGGCGCTGTGCGCCCAGGTCAAAGCCATTCGCGCCGATCTGTTGATCGCGGTGGACCACGAAGGCGGTCGGGTGCAGCGCTTTCGTCATGACGGCTTCACGCACCTGCCAGCCATGCGCCGATTGGGCGAGGTGTGGCTGGACGACGGCCGTGGCCAGCCCGGCTCGGGCGCGCTCAAAGCCTGCCGCGCCGCCACTGCCACCGGCTACGTGCTGGCCGCCGAGCTGCGTGCTTGTGGCGTGGATTTCAGCTTCACCCCTGTGCTGGACTTGGACTACGGCGGCAGCACCGTGATCGGCGACCGCGCACTGGCGCGCGACCCGCGCGTGGTGACGGTGCTCGCCAAGAGCCTGATTCATGGCTTGTTGCAGGCCGGCATGGGCAATTGCGGCAAGCATTTCCCGGGGCATGGCTTTGTCAAAGCCGACTCGCACGTGGACATGCCCATAGACCGGCGCAGCCTCAAAGCCATCTTGGCCGAAGACGCCATGCCTTACGACAGCTTGAACACCAGCTTGGTCAGCGTCATGCCCGCGCATGTGATTTACCCCAAAGTGGACGCCCGGCCCGCTGGCTTTTCCAAGCGCTGGCTGCAAGACATCTTGCGCGAGCAACTGGGTTTTGCCGGTGCCATCATCAGCGACGACTTGTCGATGGTGGGCGCCCGACAGATCGACGGCCAGGCCGTGAGCTACACCCAAGCAGCCTTGACGGCATTGGACGCTGGTTGCGACTTGGCGCTGCTGTGCAACCAGTCCTTGAACGGCGGCGCAGAGATCGACGCCGCCCTGAACGGCCTGGCCGAAGCGCAACTCAAAGGCTGGTGGCAGCCCCAAGAGGCCAGCGAGCAACGCCGCCGCCAATTGCTGCCCCAAGCCCCCGCCTTGGCATGGGACGATTTGATGGTCTCAGCCGCTTACCAGCAAGCGCTGGAGTATTTGCCTTGAGCTTGATCCCTACCGCACGGCACTTTGCATGAACGCACTTTTTGCTTGGTTTTTCAAACTCGCCTTGGCTGCGGCTGCGCTGATTTTCGCGGCCAGCCTTTTGCTGGCCCTGCTGGTGGTCTTGGTCGTGACTTCGCTGTGGTCGTTGCTGCACGGGCGCAAACCCCAAGTGGCGGTGCTGTGGACGCGCTACCGCGATTTGACACGCGGTATGTCCCAAGGCGGGCCGTGGTCTGCCACCCGTCGCCAAGCCGGTCAGGCGCGTGCTTCAGACGACGATATTGTGGACGTGCAGGTCAAAGAAGTGCACGAATCCGTTCAGCGTTTACCGCCCAGAGATTGAGCGACTGAGGGGTGTCGCTGCAAATGCCACCTTTTCGGGATGACCGAATTCGGGGGGCAGAAGCTGATCTCTGCGGTGGTTACCCCACCAGCAGCTCCAGGCCAAAGCAGCTGTTGAATCCTATGAAGTGGTTGATTGGTAGCCGACATTAAATAATGGAAGTTGCCCGAGGTCGTCAACATGGCAACCATTTTTTTTTCATACGGGTGTATGTCTGTTTTGGTGTATATCGAAAATAACGGTCTGCGCTTGAAGCCAGTCGCAAAACATGTCAAGACTGGGGTTGCGCTGTGAGCTGCGTTTAGCGACATAGTGCAAACCGCTGGTATAAAAACCAAACGGAGCTACCAAGCGACCTGCGTGCATATCGTCGGCCACCAAATGCCATGGCGCAACAGCAATGCCCAGACCACACACAGCCGCCTCAAGCGCAAAGTAGTAATGGTCAAATGTGGGGCCAGGTCCCTGAGGGGTGGCGCACCCCATGGCTTTGGCCCACATGGACCAGGCATTTAGACGGCCCTTGGACTGCAGCAGCGTTTTTCCTTCCAAATCGAGTGGCGTTTTCAAGTCCGTACTGGCCGCGAGCGAAGGTGCCAAAACGGGTCCTAGTTGTTCAGGAAACAAGGGCAATATGTTCGGCATATTGGGTGTGAGCTCTTGGACTGCAATGACCAAATCCATTCGCTCTTGGTCAGGATCGTCAGCACGCTGGGTGGTTTGTAGCCGGATTTCAATGTCTGGATACCGCGCCTTGAAATCAAACAGCCTGGGTATGAGCCACTTCACCATGAAGGTGCTGAAGCAGGCCACGTCCAGTGTGCCGCAGTTGGTATCGCTTACGGCCTTTACCGCTGCTTCTATCTGGTCTAGTGCGGGCGATAGCGCCGACAGCAGTGTTTGAGCAGTCGGGGTGAGCATGGGCTTATTTTTTGAACCTTCGAACAACTTCACATTGAGGCTGCGTTCCAGTTGCTGCACTTGGCGGCTGATGGCCCCGGGTGTAACGGACAGTTCAAGGGCTGCAGCACTCATTCGACCCAGACGCGCAGCGGCTTCAAAGGCTCGCAAGGCATGGAGAGGGGGAAGTTGGCGTTTCATGTATTTGAGTTTAAGTCACATAAAGATGGCGCATAAATCGCTTTTCTTTAGTTTTTTAGAGGCACAAAATTCATCTTTCACAAAGCTAATTAAAGAAAGATCACATGCCATTTATTCGGACCAACTTACCCATAGACACCAGCCCAGAGAAACAACGCGGCATTGTGCAAGGAATTCATGATGCGCTGGTAGAAAGCATCGGCATGCCGCAGGACGAGCTGTTCAATATGGTGTCTCACTACGTCCCCGGCCAATTTGCATGCAGCCCTAACTTCAATGGCGTCGAAAGATCAGACCGTGTGGTTGTGATCGAAATCACCATGCGCCGTGGCCGGAGCGATGCCATGAAGCGCAACTTATACGCAAGCATCGCCCGTAACCTTGAGGCCAATGCGGGTGTGAAACCGTCAGACATTTTCATCTTCATGCATGAGAACGA
>CAIWWN010000198.1 GCA_903916355.1 uncultured Burkholderiales bacterium
ATCATTGTCTTCCCCCGTGGGCCGCATCAAGGGTACGCTTCGCCGGGCTGTCGCCCGCCCTTGACCCGACCCACAGGGCATATTTCGTGCCTGCTTTTATGCCGCCACCAGATTTACGCGGAAACTGACAACCATCGACAGTCGATGTGATGGACGCCATCAAGGCCGCCGGTTTAGGCAAAGTGGCCTTGGCCGCGCGCAATCGGAGCTGAGCATGTGGATTGAGCGCCTGAATGCCCAACGACACAACGTATCCAGCAGCGTTTCGCTCGCTGTGGTCGGTGTCATTTGGCTCTTGACCCAGTCCCTGGCCGTAACCACTCACATCGCACCGCAAGAAACCATGGAGTTGAGTTTTGTGGCCCCCGAGCGTGACCACATCTTTGTCAAACAGCCACCGATTCCACAGCCCAAATCGGACGCTGCGCCGCCCGAAAAACTGACTCCAAAACCCACCCCCACGCCTGAAGTCAAACCCTCAGTCACGGCCATCAGTCCGACCGCTGCTGCGGCAACGACTGAAACTGTCAAAGCAGAGGCGCCTAAATTGGCACAGCCTGTGGTTGCGTCGCCGGTGTCACCTGTTCCTATTGCCGAGCCCATCAAGCCAACCCCGGCGCCATCGAGTGCATCGATAGAAAGTAGCTACGTTGCCACCGTGCGCGCACAACTGAACGCCAACAAACGTTATCCCACTGGTCGCGAAGCCAGTCTGCAAAGGCCCTCGGGCAAGGCGGTGGTGTGGTTTGTTTTAAACCGCAATGGCACGCTGAGCGATGCTGGCATTGAAGACAGCAGCAACTCCATCATCTTGGACAACGCCGCCTTGTCGACCGTACGCCGAACCTCTTACGCCACTTGGCCTGAAGGCAGTTGGCCTGGCCAATCGCAACACCGTTTCACCGTGACGCTGGACTTTGTTCCAGTCAATTGATTTTTTATTCGCAACTCCACTTCATTTTGAGGAATCCTATGAAACGCTTTAAACCCCACCGCCTGGCTCTCTTGGTCAGCATGGCCTGCAGTGCACCCTTGCTGATGGCGCAACAGTCGACGGACGTCGGCCGCATCAACGTCGAAGGTCAGCCCGGCGGTACCGACACCGGCATGATCACCCAAGAAGAAACACCCAAAGCACGCAGTTCGGTGAACCGCCAGTACATGGAAAAGGTCAACCCCACGGCCAACGCATTTCAGATCATTGATATCTTGCCGGGCGTCAACACCTTCAGCTACGACGCCACGGGCTTGTTTGGCGGTGGTATCCGCATCCGAGGTTTTGCCGGCGACCAACTGGGTATGACTATCAATGGCGCCCCTGTGAACGATTCAGGTAATTTTGCCGTTTACCCGCAGGAATACACCGATACAGAAAACTTATGTGAAGTCTTCGTCACACAAGGCTCGACCGACACCGATGCCCCGCACGTGGGCGCTACCGGCGGCAACATTGGCATGGTCACCTGCGGCCCTAAAGATACCTTTGGTGTGCGCGTTTCTCAATCCTTGGGGCAACTCAACTTCCGTCGCTCTTTTGCCAGAGTGGATACAGGCAAAGTGGGCCCCAGCGATTTGAAGGCCTTCATTTCTTACTCCAAGGCCACTGCGGACAAATTCAAAGGCGCCGGCGGTGCCGACCGCGATCACATCGACTTGGGCGTTGAAGTTCGTCCCAATGCCGATGTTTTCTTGAGCGCCAGCCTGCTTTACAACAAGGCATTGAACAACAATATTCGCGCGTTGACCAATCCCCAAATTGCCCAATACGGCCGCAATTTTGACTTCAGTACCGTCGCACCACAACATTTGGCTGCGGTCGCCGGCACTGCGCAGACGGAAGTCTCGCCGACGGATGGCTACTATAAATTCAACGTCAACCCCTTCCGCAATTACCTGCTGACCAGCAAGGCCGAGTTCAAAGTCAACAAAGAACTGACGGTGAGCGCTGAGCCTTACTACTGGTACGGCTATGGCACGGGTGGTGGTCAAATTCAACTCTTGACTGAAGGTGGCACGGGCACCAATGTCACACGTTTGAAAGACCTGAACGGCGACGGCGATACCTTGGACAAAGTGCTGGCTTACGGCAGCAGCGTGACCGAAACACACCGTCCTGGTGTCACCTTCAAATCCAACTACCGCATTGACAACCACACCATCAATGCCGGCTATTGGTTTGAGCGCGCCGAACACCGTCAAACCGGTCCTCGCGTGGCGTTTGACAACAACGGCAATTCGTCTAACACCTGGTTGGACAATTCGTCCCTGTACTTGCAGCGTCCCGATGGCCAGGCCTACCAAGCCCGTGACTGGAAAACCATCAGCACCGGCAGTTCTTTTTATGTCCAAGACTCGGTTGCTTTGATGAACGACAAATTGGTGCTGCAAATGGGTGGTCGCAACTCGACGATTGACCGTGACTTCACCAACTATGCCAACGCACAATCTACTTCGACCACTGGCCGCTCAGATGCGGACTATCAAATTAAACGCAGTTACGGCAAGTTTTTGCCAAGCGCCGGTGTGAAGTACAACTTGGATACTCAAAACTCAGTGTTCTTCAACGTAGCAGACAACTTCAAGGCACCGGGTAACTTCAGTTTCCAAAACTTGTTGCAAGGTGGCACCGTCACTAACGGTGTCCTCACCGGCGCCACACTGCGTAATCCCGCTGTCGGCATCGAAACATCGACCAACATGGATTTGGGTTATCGCATGCAAACCGAGACCACCACCTTGTCGGGTTCGGTGTTCATGGTCAACTACAAGAACCGCATTGCTTCCGCCTATGACCCTGCTACGGCCCTTTCGGTGGACTACAACGTGGGTGACGTCACCATGAAAGGTCTTGAGTTGGAAGCCGGTCAAAAGCTGAACAAGAACTTCTCTTTGTACAGCTCTTTGACCTATACCGACAGCCAGATGAAGCAAAACTTGGTTGTTTCCAGCACGTTGACCGAGTCCACAGCCGGCAAGAGCATGCCCGATACCCCCAAGTGGATGGCGGCCATGGCTGTGAGCTACAAAGAGGGTCCATGGTTCGGTCAGCTGACGGCCAAATACACAGGCTCGGCCTTCTCGACTTTGGTCAACGACCAGCAGATGAACAGCTACACCTTGTTGAATTTGGTTGCGGGTTACAAGCTGCCAAGTTCCAACTTCTTTAAAGCCCCTGAGGTGCGTTTGAATATCGACAACTTGACCAACACCGAATACCAGCGCATCTCGTCACCCAGTGGTTCCAGCTTCACCACGCGCGCATTGCCCTTGGGTACGTTGGCTGGTTCCAACCCTTCCTACTACATCGGTGCACCGCGCTTTGCCAGCGTGACCCTGCGTTCTGACTTCTGAGGTTAACGGCATGATGCTTTTTTTGCACGATGCGTCTTTGTACTTGCTGTACTTGGCGCTGGCGCTGGCTTTGTTTTTGGTGATTGAGCGCAGTATTTTTTACACGCATGTCAATCGCCAGATCCAAAGCCTGCTACACGCCTTACATGTGCACAGCCCATTGCCCGATTTCAAGTCGGGTGATGTGGGGGCCATGGTGGTTGCAGCATTTGCACACGGCGTGCGTCATTCGGCATCGCAAAAAGTCGCCGACGATGCGGCGGAGCAAGCCTACATTCGTGTTCAGCACAAACTCAATCAACGGCTGTGGATGTTAGATACCATCGTCACAGCGGCCCCTTTGCTAGGGCTGTTGGGAACAATCTTGGGTATCTTTGACACCTTCACGGCCTTGGCCAAGTCAGGTATCTCAGACCCGCAAGGGGTCAGTGCTGGCATTGGTACCGCACTGCTGGCCACGGCCATCGGCATTGGGGCGGCCTTGATCTGCGTGGTGATTTACAACGCTTTTTTGGCTTGGATTGAGCGTTTAGGCGATGAGACCAAACTGGTCTTGCTAGAAATGTCCAAGCAATCCATGGCATAAACAAGGTTCACAAGTAACAAAGGCCTGCCAACGCGAGTTGGCAGGCCTTTTTTTATGCTGGCGACGAGAGATGGATTCGAACCACCATGAGCAACCTGAAACTGAGTGTGGGTTGGTCAGCACCTTGCCCCGCCATACGAGAATTTTGAATGGGCCTTGTTTAACGCTGATGACAGTGACCTGCAAAAAAAAGGACTTTGCAAGCAAAGTCCTGAATACACAAAATGTGTCATTCGTTTTCAATCAAGAAAGTCTGAATAGTCTTTGGTCGTGAAGGTACCCACCGCTTCCCAAGGCTTGGCAGGCGACTGATTCAGTACACGAACGGTTGTGGTACGGGAAGACAAGCCATTGGGACTGAGGCTGATGACCTTCAAGGGAATTTCTTTTTCAGCATTCCACAGCACACGAACGCGGTTACTTTTATCGGATGAAGGACTCTCGTACCACTGACCCTCCCCCGAGGTCTCAGAAGGCTTGAGTTTCTTGAGAATCGCCGGATCGATCAAATGGTAGGCCGCAAGCCAGGAGCCGTCGAACCCCACATTGCCGTACTCTGCGGGCGCGATGTCGATCACCATCTTGTCGTGAACAGAAACCAATCGGAATCGGATTTTCCCCTTGGGATCAGACTGGATCCAGCGCGTTGCCGCACTCAAATCAGCATGTTTATGGTCTTTGCCCGCACCGGCTTGCGCATGCTCCAGCTCAGAATGAGCGCCTTGGGGCACCACACGCTCGACCCAGACGGTTTGGCCTCGGCGAATCACCGTTTCACTGAAATGGGTGGTTCGTTTGATACCATCTGCACCCAAAGAAACAGTTGCGTGTCTGACTTCCAAAGCCAGATCAGGCGCAGCCCAGGCCGCGCATGATCCTAGCCACAGGAAAGACACGCTCAGGCGTGTCATTTGCAAAAGCAGGGGCATCAGAATCCCAGAGCCTGTTTCAACAAGGTATTGACCTTGGTGTTGTCAATCGTGCCTTTGAAAGGGGCCGCACCGGCACCTTTGGCAAACAGCATGACATCACCACCGCCATGGGTTTCAGAACCCGCAGAACCCAATGAAACACCCACTTCTTGCAAGTAATTTTTATCCGTGGTGTCGATATTGGTCAGGTCATCGCGGGTTGGTTTGCGAGGACCGCCACCGTTACCAAAAACCAAGGTGGTGTAAGGCAAGCCATCGGCCGCTTTGACCACAGTTTTGCCACGGTACTCGGTCGTTTTACCCAAGATGTCATTGCCACGATGCGAGTAACCATTGAAGGCCATGGTGTGGTCATGATCCGCCGTGACAACGATCAGGGTATTGGTCAGATCCACTTTGTCCAGTGCGGCTTTGATCGCGTCATCAAATGCAATGGTATCCGTCAAGGCGCGTTTGGCATTGGTACCATGCAAAGCGTGATCGATGCGGCCGCCTTCCACCATCAGAAAATAGCCGTTGGTATTTTTAGACAAGATGTCAATGGCTTTGCTGGTCATTTGTGCCAGGCTGGGCTCTTTGGTTGGATCACGGTCCAACTCGTAAGACATATGGCCTTCTAAATAAGCTTGATCAAACAAACCAATGACCTTGGTGCCCGCTGCGGTAGGAACGGCATTGAATGTCGTCAAGTCGGTTGCTGACTGATAGCCTTTGGCCTTCAACTCAGCGACCAGGTCACGACCATCGGGGCGGCCCTTTTTGTAAATGGGATCGGTTGAAATGAAGGGACGCCAAAAATAGCTGGTACCACCCAACAAAACATCAACACCCGTACCCAATGCCGCGTTATAACCCGCACCACCGGGTACCGCTTGACGTGCAATGTCGTATTCAGCATTGCGGTTGCAAATGTGCGCATAAGTTGCCGCAGGTGTTGCATGGGTCAAACGCGCGGTGGTGACCACGCCGGTCGCTTTACTTTTGGCAATCGCTTGCTCAAGCAGCGTTGGCACCGCTACGCCATTGCCGGTGGCTGGACAATTGTTCACCGCATTGGACACACCCGTGGTGGCATCCTTGCCAGGCGCAAACGCGCCCTGCGCTTTGGCATTGCCATCCATCGACAACACTTCGTTGCGCGACTTCACACCGGTCATGTACGCCGCCATCGAAGGGGCGCTGTCGGTGGTTTGAGCATCCAAAGAATAGGTTTTGACTCGGGCTGTGCGGCCCAAGGTTTCCATCGTCAACTTGCCGGCTTCACCGTATTTGAAAATTCGGCTGGCGGTCACGGTCACTGGACCCATACCGTCACCTAAAAAGAAGATCACGTTTTTGGCTTCACCAGCGGCTTGTGCAGATACAGCGCACAACAAAGTCAAAGCAGACAAGGAAAATTTAAAGTATTTTTTCATGGGAATTGTTCCTGATCATTTTTAGTTTCAAAGACCAAAAATGGAGCGAATCAAACCAAACACTTCCGTGTTGACCAAGACACCCGTGAATTTCTCTGCCCCTTTGCCGATGGCACCCAAAAACACATCACCACCGCCATGGGTTTCACTGCCTGCGGCCACAGGGATGGTGGCTTCTTGGTGATACGAAGGGTCAAATACGGTCGCGTCTGTTAATGCGGTGCGAGTGGACATGCGGTTTTCACCGTTGCCAAAACCCAATATCGTGAAAGGCATGCCACTGGCATCCAAGGCCTGCGTAATGCCGTCCACATAGCTGCGCAGCAAACCCAACACCCCTGGATTGGTCGCGGTGGTTTTGCCTGTCAAAGTGGAATATCCGTTCAACACCAAGGTGTGGTCATGATCCGCGGTGACCACGATCAGGGTATTTTTCAAACCTGGATCGATCACTTGCAATTTATCAATCGCTGTTTTGATGGCATCGTCAAAGGCCACGGTGTCTTGCAGCGCTTTACGCGCCGTTGTTTCGTGCAGCGCATGGTCAATGCGGCCGCCCTCCACCATCAAGAACATGCCCTTGCTGTTTTGCTTGAGCATGTCAATGGCTTTACCCGTCATCTCCGCCAGGCTGGGCTCGTTGGCCGCATTGGCAGTGCGGTCCAAGTCATAACTCATGTGGCTGGGCGTAAACAAGCCGACCATCTTCTTTTCTGTCGTTGGAATGGCATCAAACTCAACTTTGTTGGAGGCAAACTTGTAGCCGGCTGTTTTGAATTCGGTCACCAAATCACGGGCATCTGTCCGCTTGCTGCCCGCTGTGGTTTTAGGCAGGAAGTACGAAATTCCCCCACCCAAAATCACATCCACACCGCTGCCCAGTGCCGCGTTGTACCCCGCACCGCCTGGCACCAACTGCGCCGCGATGGCGTTCTCGCCATCGCGATGGCAAATATGGGCATAGGTCGTGGCGGGTGTGGCATGCGTGATACGGGTCGTCGTGACCACCCCGGTGGCCAAATTGGCGGACTTGGCCAATTCGAGCATGGTCGTCACCGACTGGCCATTGGTGGTAGGGCAAGTCGTGTCAGCGCCACTGGTGTAAGAAGCCAGGGTGACGGGATTGAAGGCAGAAGTCTCGGGTGACATGGAGACCACTTCGTTGTTCATCTTCACCCCGGTCATGTAAGCCGCCATCGAGGGCGCACTGTCCGTGACTTGGGCGTCCAACGAATAGGTCTTGATGAACGCGGTTTCAGGCAGCGTGTCCATGGTCAGCTCGCCATCTTCACCGGCTTTGTAAATGCGTGCAGCGGTCATGGTAGTCAGACCCATGCCGTCTCCCAAGAAGAACACAATGTTCTTCGGCGCGGGTGTATCGGTGCCAGAGGCACTGAGGACACTGGCAGCCAACAAGCTCAAGACACCTCGTGCTAAAAATTTCAATTTCATAAACCTACTTTGAAGAAAACTACCACTTAAGTGATTGCTAATATGCAGCTTCAATGTGACGGAGAGATGAAAGTTAAAAAAATTTAGCGTCGCATCAATTCAGGCAAGCCTGTGACCAGCAACGGCATCCACGACAGCACCAGGGTTCCTATGAAGATAGCCACCACAGCAGGCGCCACCGAGACCACCACTTCACGCAATGGTTTTTTAAACACCGCGCTGGCAAAGTAGATGTTCATGCCCGCCGGCGGGCACAAAAATCCCATCTCTAAATTGGCCAAGAAAATAATGCCAAAGTGAATCGGGTCAATGCCATAGCTCACGGCCAAAGGCAAGAGCAAGGGCACCAGCACCACGATGGCGGCATAAATCTCCATCAAGGCGCCGGCAAAAAACAAAAACATATTCAAGGCCAACAAGAACACATATTTGTTTTGCGTCATGCCTTGCACCCAATCGATCGCCAGATCAGGCACCCCGGCATCGATCAGGTAGTTGGTCAAACCCAAGGCCATGCCCATGATCAGCATGACGCCACCAATGAGTTGCGCGGTTTGGCTCACGCAGTCGCAAAACTGTTGCCAACTCATCTCCTTGTGCGCCAACACTTGGGTGGCCACGGCATACACGGCCGTTAACGCGGCGCTTTCGGTGGGCGTGGTCAGGCCACTGACCAAGGAACCCACGGCCACCAAGGGCGCTAACAACTCCCATTTGGCTTGCCATGCGGCGGCTCCAACATGCACTTGACTTGTGGCAGTCAACGTTGTTGCGACCGGAGCCTGGGTCTGGTTCGAGCTCCGCAGCGAAGGTAGAAATCCGCCCAAAATAACCAAGAAAATAATCATCACCACCGCGGGAACAATGCCTGCCAAGAACATGCTGTTGATGGGTACCCGCGCAATGATGGCAAACATGATCAAGGGCACTGAAGGCGCCAACAATACACCCAAGGCACTGGCACTGGTCACCAAACCCATGCCCTTGTTTTCGGGGTAACCCACCGACTTGAGCAGCGGCAGCAGCAAGCCGCCCAAGGCCAAAATCGTCACGCCGCTGCCGCCCGTCAAGGCCGTGAAACAAGAGCACAACAAGGCCACAGCCAAGACCGTGCCCACGGGCCCCTCACCCAGCACCGACACAAAGACGCGGCTCAAGCGCTGCGAAGCCTGCGTTTTGGCCAAGACCAAACCGGCCAGCGTGAACAAAGGCAGCGCAGGCAATGAAGGGTTGACCGTGATTTGGTAATGCGACAGTGCCAGCGAAGCCAAAGGCAAACCTTCATGCCCCAACAGCAAAAGCCCCAAACCACCCAGCACCGCAAAAATCGGCGTACCGCTCAGCAGCAAGGCCAAGAGCAGCAAGCCACCCGCAGCCAATGGAATTTCTTGCAAATCGAGCGTCCATGCCAGCCAGCAGCCCAGCAAGGGCCAGGCCACTGCAGCCAGCACACGCCCATGCGACGTCGGCCCGCTTTGCCAGCCCATCTTGATCGCCAAGATGCCAAAACCCAAGGGCAAAAAAGCTTGCACCCACCACAACGGCAAACCGTAAGCCAAGGCAGGCGCAGCATCCATTTCACTGGCCACCAAAGTCCAACTGGCGGCGCACAGCATGCCCGATAAAAATGCGCCCCCCATCTGGCTGAATACACGCAGCCCCATCTGTATGTTGGGTTGACTGTGAACGGCCAGAGCCAGACTGGACAAATGGCCATGACGTTGCGCCGAAACCGCCCCCATCATGGCCACCAACAAGCCCAGGTGCTGCACCAAGACGGACGCGTTATCAATCCCTTGCCCATGCAAAGGCCGCAGCACCATCTCGACCATGGGAATCAGCGCCATGCCCACCAAGGCGACTCCCGCCAAAACACCATCCATGCCCATCACTTTGCGCAAAATTTGCGGCCCGACCCCACTCATTTGGCGCGTCCGGCGCGGTAGGCTTTCAAATGCAGCATCACCTCGTCAAAGGTTTCAGCCGGCACCATGGTGCCGCGTATGCGCGGGTACAAACTCTCCGCCAGGGCATTCCATTCCTGCATTTGCGCAGGCGTTGGGGTTGTGACTTTCAGGCCCCGCTTTTTCATCGCATCCACCGCTTCATCCACCTCTTTGCGCGCTTGTGCGCGTATTACCACGCCCGCCTTTTCGCTGGCGGCACGCATGGCCGCTTGCAGCTCGGGCGGCATTTCAGCCCAGGTCTTTTGCGTCACCACCAAAGCGCCCACAATCGGCGCCCAGTTGATCTCCAGCATATAGGGCGCCGTGTTGTAAATCTGCGTGGCCAATGCAAAGTAAGGGGTAGACGGCACCACCGTGATCATGCCGGTTTGAATCGCGGGCAAAATGTCGGTCGGCTCTAGGGGCACAGGCGTGTAACCCAGACTCTTCATGATCGCTTGCTGATCGGCCTCAGCCCCCCAGGCAAAAAACTTCATCTTCTTGTAGTCATCAGGTCGCGCGGCCGGTTCTTTGGAGAAAAACCGCACCCAACCGGCATCGCCCCAAGACAAGACCACAAAGCCTTTGTCAGCAAACTTTTTTTCCATGGCGGGGCGCATTTTTTCGCGCACATAGTCCACCTCCTCCCAGGTCTTGAACAACAAGGGCATGGCCTGCAAAGCAGCCACACTGGGCTCAATTTCACGCAAGCCCACCACGGACAACAAAGCGCCCTGCAGTTGACCAATGCGCATGCGCCGAGTCATCTCGGCCTCGCCGCCCTGGCTGCCGTCGGTGTACACACCAAACTTGGGCGCCCCGTCTTGCCCCTTCTTCCACACCTCACCCAGTTCCATCAACTGGCGGTGGTACACCGAATTCTTGGGCACCAAACTGCCAATGCGCAATTGCTTTTCTGAGCCCCATGCCAAGGGTTGCAGCAAACTGCAAGCCAAAGCACAACCCACCACCACCCTGCGTTTCACGCTGGCATTCATCGACATAACTTGATCCTTAAAAAATGTTGTCGGCTTGGCTTAACAACCATTGCGCACGTTCGCGCATGATTTGACTGGACAGGTCGCGCTTGCCCGCAGACACCTCGATGGCCTTGGTCAACCAGGCTTCAAAGGACAGACGGTCTTGCTGATCGACCGCCCAGCCCTCTGCCTTCGCAACCCAGACGCCAGGGTTTTGCCCCTGACTGACTTGCATCGCTTGATCAAAATATTGCAAAGCACGGGGGCGTGAACCGCCAGGGCGTGCCAACTCCAACGTGCCCATCAAACTGGCCAAAGCGCCATTGCCATAACGCGGGTCAACCTGCCAGGCTTGGTGCGCCAGGGATGCCGCCAAAGGCAAATCAGCCACCACTTCGGGCGAGTCGGTCGACAGGGAAATCTGCCCGCCCCAAGCCGCCGCCGTCCAGTACGCCAAGCCCACGGCCTCTGGCTTGAGGGGTCTTTGTTTGACGCGCAAGGAAGGATCTATTGGCTTGAGTAAATCAGGGTCCTGGATCATCAAGGTGCGAAGGCCCTGGTTCTTGGCGCGCTCAAACATGCGTGCCGCGCGTTCACGCAAGGCCTGTGCTTGTTGCAAGCTTTGGGACTCCACACGGTCCGCCTGCGTCGACAAAAAGGCGTAGGCATATTGCGTCAAGCCACTGGTCACAGATTGGGCCAAGGGCACATGTTGCGGCAAGGCCCGCAACATGCCCTCAGCGACTTTGAGGTAGAAAGCACTGGCTTCACGGGCCAAGCCAATGTCTTCTTCTTCAACCGATTGTTGTGATATTTCGTCGGCGGCCTGCTGCAATAAGTGGTGACCCACTGAACAAGCGGGCAAAGAACATAGCACCAAGGCCATCACAACCAGGGGCAAAAGACGATTTGAAAACAACATGCGATGAAGGAGACAGTTTGCGTGCAGCCAGCTCTTGAGTGGAACTTTCAAGTTATCAGCTCATTGTGAAAATTTCATTAAATTCAACTTGAAATTGACATTTTTCTTCCATCAATTTGTCATTGAAACCCGAAAGAATCATTGCAAGCAAAAGCCATGGGTGGTCTTTTGCAGATTCAGCAAAAGGATTTTCTGTGTCCCATTCCATTCGCATCAGTGCCAGCTTGCTGAGCCTGGCCTTGGCTGCCAGCGTCGCTCAAGCGCAAAGTGTCTTTCCCGCAACTCTGGCGGGTCACGCTCTGTTGCCTGCGGCTTCCTACTTGGCTGCGCCCCACGACGCGCCTGCCGACTTGAAGGCAAGCGGCAAATTCACCACCGGTCAGCGCATCGAAAAATTAGCCAGTGTTGAAGGCTTGTCTGCAGGCCGCCCCACCGGTGTGTTTCTGCCTTTTGATGGCCAACCTTTGCAGGGTCACTCGGGTATTCAACGCATGAGCGACGGTTCTTTTTGGGTTCTGACCGACAACGGTGCAGGCTCCAAAGCCAACTCACCCGACTTCATGCTGTATTTGAATCACTACACGATTGATTTCAAAACAGGCCAGTTCACGCGTTTGGCCACCACGTTTTTGCATGACCCGGACAAGAAAGTACCTTTCAGAATCGTGCACGAAGGCACAGCGCAGCGCTATTTGACGGGCTCAGACTTTGACACCGAGAGTTTTCAAATAGTCGGGCAACACCTGTGGATCGGTGACGAGTTTGGCCCCTACCTGATCAAGGCCGACCTGAAAGGCAAAGTGCTGGCCGTGTTTGAAACCCTGGTCGACGGCAAAGTGGTGCGCTCGCCGGACCACCCTGCGGTGACGACACCGGGTTTTCCAGCCGATCTGACCAAATTTGAAATCCGCCGCTCCAAAGGTTTTGAGGGCATGGCGTCTTCCAAAGATGGCCGCAAGCTCTACCCCCTGCTGGAAGGACCTGTTTGGAATGAAGCAGCCAAGTCCTTTGAAAACGCGGACGGTAAGCAGTACCTGCGGGTTTTGGAATTTGACATTGCCACCGAAAAATGGACCGGCCGTCATTGGAAGTACATGCTGGAAGCCAACACCCACGCGATTGGTGATTTCAACATGATCAACGAGACCACGGGCTTGATCATTGAACGCGACAACGGTGAAGGCACTGCCGCCAACGCCTGCCCTGCAGGTCAGCAGCGCAAAGACTGCTTCCACGATCTGGCCAAATTCAAGCGCGTCTACAAAATTGAAATGACCGAAAGCAACGTCGGCGGGCCGGTGCGCAAGATCGGCTACATCGATTTGATGAACATTGCCGACCCACACAAACTGGCGCGCAAGCCCTTGGACAACGGAGTGTTGACTTTCCCGTTCTTCACGATTGAAAACGTCGACGTGGTCGACGCCACCCACATCGTGGTGGGCAACGACAACAACCTGCCTTTTTCCAGCAGTCGCCTGCCCAACAAAGCCGATGACAACGAAATGGTTTTGTTGGAAGTCGGTGAATTTCTCCGCGCTAAATAACCCTTTATGAAACATCCATTTGAGGAACTGTCTATGTCATTGTTTAAATCTCGCCGTCGTTTTCTGGCCACCACCGCGGGTTCAGCTGGGGCCGTAGCCCTGGCCTCTTGAGGTTCAAGCGCAACCGACCCAGCAGAATTTTTGTACGGCGTCGCCAGCGGCGACCCCCTCACCGATCGGGTCATTTTGTGGACCCATGCCAAAGTCAAAGATCAAAACTACGACGTCTCTTTGCAATGGCAAATTGCCAAGGATGCTAACTTCACCAGCATGATCAACACAGGCTCTGTCACGGCCTTGGCCAGCGCTGGCTTTACCGCCAAGGTGGACGCCACAGGCTTGAGCGCAGGAAACACGTATTTCTTCCGATTCCTGGACAGTACAGGTTCGGTGTCCAGCGTGGGCACCACACGCACTTTGCCCACAGCCACGGTGGCATCGGTGAAATTTGCGGTGTTCTCGTGCACGCTGTACTCAGAAGGCTTCTTCAACAGCTATGACGCTGCAACCACTTCAGGTGCTGAATATGCTTTGCATCTGGGTGACTACATTTACGAATACGGTTCTGACGCCATCAAATTTGGCAACACCGATGCCGTCAAGTTAGACCGCGTCACCAGCCCGGCCAATGACATCGTGTCATTGAGCGACTACCGCACCCGCTACGCCAAATACCGGTCAGACGCATCTTTGCAAGCCTTGCATGCCAAGATGCCCTGGATCACCATTTGGGACGATCACGAGTTTGCCAACAACGCCTATATGGACGGCGCGCAAAACCACGACCCTGCCACCCAAGGTGCCTGGGTCGACCGTAAAAACACCGCGGCCCGCGTGTACCACGAGTGGATGCCAATTCGCACACCGGATGCCGCCAACCTGTTGAAGATTTACCGTAATTTCGATTTCGGCACCTTGTTCAGCCTGCACATGCTGGACACCCGCATTGAAGGTCGGACCAAACAAAAGTATGGCTATTACGGTGATCCGTCGGACCCCAAAGTTCAGCCCTACACCTACGCCGATTACGTTACGGGTCTGACCCCGGTCAACGGCGTGTATCCTGACGCTGCCAACAAGATGATGAGCGACACTCAGTTGAGTTGGTTGACCACCAACATCGGCAAGTCCACCGCCACTTGGCAAATTGTGGGCAACCAGGACATCATGGGTAAAATGTGGTTTCCCGCTTCTGTGGTGCAGGCTCAAAGCGTCAGTGCCACCGCATTTGGCAATGCTTTGACCGACTTCATCACGGCCAAAGCGGTGAATGCCGCAGCGCCCACGACGCTCAGCAACACCCAAAAAGCACTTCTTGCACAGCCGCGTTTACCTTACAACATGGACTCGTGGGACGGCTATCCGATCCAACGCGAAACCTTGTTGCAAACCATCCGGGCTACGGGCAAGAAATTGGTGGTTTTGTCGGGTGACTCGCATAACTCTTGGTGCAACAACCTCACCTCACTGGACGGAACCGCCACCATCGGCGTGGAGTTTGCCACCACCTCGGTCACGGCCCCAGGATTTGAAAGCGTCGGTTTGGGCACCCTAGGTCCTTACGTTGACGGCAGCGGCAACCCCGCAGCACAAGGCAGTTTTGGTTCGGGCTTGGGTTTGATTGACGATGTGAACTATGCCGACTTGAACCGCCGTGGCTACATCTTGATGACAGTCACCAACACTGACATCAAAGGTGAATTCGTCTTCATGGACACCGTCAAGTCCAAGACCTACAAAGCCAGCGTGGGCAAAACGGTCACTGTGGCAGCGGCCACCTTGCGTAAGAGTTTCACCTAAATTGATGGGCCCACAGATTCAGGTGCTGCGGGCAGCACCTGAATCACAAAATAGCTGGGGCATTCATACCGCTCAATGTCATAAGCGTTGAGCGGGAATGAGCCGCAATTGGAGAAGCGGCGCAGTGACGAATGGTAAATCCCGCACTGAAAGCGGCCATCTTCAATCGGCTGCAAAAACATGCAGCGCTTGTTCATGCAGCAATTGCCGCACTGAACACAGCTGCCGCCCATGGCCTGCGGCACTTGGCTGACACGACCCATCACATCTGAAAAATAATGAATCGCAGGTCCTTCGCGCATGGCCTGCATGTGGCGCCATATGTTCTTCAGGGTCTGTGGATATTCACTTATAAATCCAATACGCCAGAAAACCAAGGCGGCCAACAGCGGCAACAATGGAAAGAACAACAACAGACAAAAGAACAATAAATAGGTCAGCGCACCAGCAATCAATCGGTTCAATTTCAAACAACCTGTTCGTCAATATAAAAACGGGAAGACCCCTCAAGGATCTTCCCGCAGACAGTCGATATCAGCCTGAAAAATTCATCAAGCCGCGTGCTCTGTTTCAACAGAAACTTCCACTTCTTCACCTAAATCATCACTTTCAATCACAGCGATTTCGGCATACTGATTGGCCACCAATTGGTGACGATAAGCCAAAAATGCATGGGAGTTGCGCGACTCATCGTGGCCATGGTCATCGGCATCTGCGGCCAAGCTATGGTGTTTGGCGGCTTGCGCATAGTGCAAAGACGCCATGCGGTGGTAGTCAGCCAAGGTCTCCATTTCGTCGTCTTCGAAATGTTCGCTCAGCAATTCTTCATCAACATGGTTTTCGGCAACAAGGGTGTGTTCGTTCGTCATCAAAGCTCCATCAGATCAACAGCGAATTGCTGCAAGTAAGAGCATGGGGCCAGGTCATGAAAGCTTGGTGACAGCGGAGAATTATTGCAGCTCTGTGCTATGTAAATTTTGCCAATTTGGCCACATGCGGCTCATCAAGCCGTCTTTGAGTTTCCAGTGATGCCAACAAACGGCCAGCATGTGCAACCCCGCCGCAGCGAGCAAGCCATTGGCCAGCCATTCATGCAGTTGCACGGCATTGCGGCGCAATTCTTTGTTGCCTGAATCAAAGGCCGGGACGATGAACAACTCAAACAAATTGTCGCCACGAATCCACACGGCAGCCAAGCCAGAAAGCACGAGCAAGCCGATCAGCACATACAGACCATGGTGGTAGCCATGGCTGAGTCGTCCGATCCAACCTGTGTTGACGGATGGCAACTTCATGCCCCGAAATGCTCGCCAGTAAATTCGGTACATCCAAAAGAGGGCCAGCACCACACCCAAGGCAATGTGCGTGCTGCGAAACATGATTTTGGGCGTGCCGCGCGGCATGAAGTTGATGCACTGGCCTGCAATCCACAAACCAATGACCAGCAAAGCCACCAGCCAATGCAGCCACACGGTTCTGCGGTCGTAAGCGCCGGTGTCAATGGTATTCATGTGAATCTGGCTCATTTCATTGACAACGACTTTTGCCATTTTGAATATGACAACGGATCACGGCTTGGCCTTGCGGCGTGTATTCGGTCAACTGCCAAGACTCTTGCCCAGACAAAAAGGTGCGATCCAAAGTGGCAAAGCCGTATTCAGACCTTGAAGCGTAGTTGTCCACCACTGCCGTCTTGTAGATCCGATCCGTGGGCGCAATCGCATGAGGCGCATGGCCCTCGTTCAAGGAACCGGAATTGCCCATGACCAATGAGACCGGGTGATTGGACTGGAAACTGATGGCTTCAAACAAATGCACATGACCGTGCATGGCCACTGTGACACCTGCAGGGAAGAGTCTGTCTGGCACCACAGTCTCGAATACCGACTGCAAGCCTGCACTGCCTCCGGATTTGAATTTTTTAGGATCTTTACCCGGCGCTGCGGCCAGCAAGGGGTGATGGTTGATGAAGAAGCTCTCGGGCTTGAGCTTGGCCAATTGCGCTGCGATGTTCAGTTGCGACTTGTACTTGGTAAAAGCGGGATCAGCGGGGTTGTAGGCCTTGCCACTCGATTTAGCAGAGTCAAACACAATGAACTGCGCTTGCTCTGAAATAGCGGCTGTAAATGGCTCAGAAAAATCACCCTGCAGGTCGTTGGCAGGCTCGTTGCAATTGCGCGCTGCTGTGTAAGGCGAAGCATCCAGAAAGCGAAACCAGCCCTGTCCCGCGCGGAAACACGACTCGTGGTTGCCACGCACAAACAACCAAGGCGCACTCGCCAGCAAGGGTGCTGCAGGTTGAAAGAAGTCATCGCGCCAAGCGTCCCAGCCATAGCCCCAGCTCGCATTCGCGCAACCGATGTTGCCCTGAGGGCAAGGGCTTTCTCGGTAATGCACATCACCAATGTGCACCACCAAATCGGGCTTGAGCTTGGCCGCGCTCTGGGCAATTTGGGCGAATGGCCATTTGTCTGCGTCGTTGCACTCTTGAAATGAGTTCTCAGAGGCTTTCATTCGGCAACCGGTATCGGCCACGATCAAGATGCGTTGGATCTGCTTGGGCGGCGCGGGAACCACCTGACCCTCAATGCGAGCCGACTGGGCTTGCGCGGGCCAAGTGGCCTCGCAGCTCGTGACGTCAAACACGGCGGGTTTGCTGTCAGCTTGGGCTGCGTCACTGCGTACAGGCAAAGTGGCTTGAGTTGCACGCACCTGCATGGCCACGGGCAAATGCCCGTCCCAGGCGATGCTGGGGCATTGGGCTGCGTGCGTCAAAGCACGAACCACCCATTGCCCCTGCGGCGCTTGCACGGTGTAGACAGATTCCAACTCAGAGGCAGACGCCTCAAGCGCGCTGATAGCCGCGAACAGCAACACACACGCAGACCATTCGCGTGACCCTGTATTTTTCATAACAACCTTTGAAGGCCAAGCGGCCTGAAATTAAAAGCAGGCGACCCAGATTTGGTACACGCCGTCTTTACCCGCCAAGGCGGGCGGTGGCGGTGGAAAGGCGGCAGCCTCTACCGCTTTGAGCGCGGCACGGTCCACTGCCCCCAAACCGCTGGGCTGGATGATTTTGGCGTTGCTGGCCACTCCATCACGCAGATGAAACTCCACCCGCGCCCGGCCCTTAAAGCCCAGCGCAGAAGCCGGGCCCGGCACTAAAAATGCGGCTTGCACGGCAGCAGCCAGTTTGAAGTTATAGGCCAAGGCTGGATCCACGGCGGGTGCCGGTGGACTGACCACTGCAGGCGGCGGCGTCGATGGTGCGGAAGCAACTGCAGGCGTAGAAAAAGCGGTGGGTTGCGCCACGACGGGAGGCGTTATGTCTTGCACCGGTCGCACTTCAGGGGTCACAGGGGATTGAGGCTTGGGTGGCGCAAGCGCCACTTTGGCCGGCACAGGAGGTGATTTAACCTCTGGTGGCTTAGGCGGCAAGGGCTTATCAACCTTGGGCTCTTCGAGCATGGACATCACCAACGGGATGACTTGCTCCAGTTCCTGCGGCGGGTGCAAGAGCACCCAGACCATCACCGCCCCCACCACACCCAACTCAATCAACAGCGCTGAGCCCAGCGAAGACCAAACGCCTTGGGGTGGCTTGCTTTTCGAGGTGGGTGCCCACACCGGCAGGCTGTTGAAGGTGGCGCTCAACGCGGCACCTGTTTGGCAGCCAAACCAATTTGCGTGGCGCCGCCCAAGCGAACCGCGTCCACAGCTTTCATCAAGTGCTGCATGGACGCATCGTCACTGCCGGCAATGGTCACGGCCAAATTAGCAGGGTCACGTGCTTTGACCAAGGCGGTAATTTCGGCAGGCTCTGCGTCATGGCCTTCGACCAACAACTGACCGTTGGAGCGAATTTCCACCATCAACTTAGGCGGTGGAATCGCAATGGCCGTGCTACTGGTAGGCAACTTGCTGATCTGGCCTGATGTGGGAATCATGCGCAACGTCATCATGGCAAAAAAGACCAGCAAAAACAGCATGATGTCGATCATCGGAATGATCTCGATCCGCGCCTTGCGCGTTTCAAAATACCGCATCTCAAACGGCCTTCAAAGTGGCGCGGGTACCTGTGGACTGATGGCGACCAAAGCGACGATTCAAAATCATGACTTTGATGATTTCCATCTGGTGCACAATCATGCGCACTTTGGTGTTGAGCCAGTTGAAGAAGACCAAACCGATCATGGCAATCATCAAACCCGAAGCCGTGGCAATCAAGGCCTCAGCAATGCCACCCGTGACTTGGCCCGCACCATTTTGAACATCGCCCAGCACAGAGAATGCACCGAACATGCCAATGATCGTGCCAAACAAGCCCAACAGCGGCGCCAGGGTGATCACCGTGTCCAGCACCCACAAGGATCGGTCCAAGGTGGGCACTTCGCGCATGATGGCTTCTTCCAAGTGACCGGCACACACATCACGCTCGGAGGTGTCAGGCTCGATCAGCGAAGCATGCACCACGCTGGCGTGGGGCAAGTTCTCATACTGCTGCAAGGCTTTTAACAAGACTTCATGGTCCATGGCCGAGCCGTCGTGCAACAAGTCGATGAGGCTGTCACCGTCTTGCTGCATTTTGGACAGATAGCGGCTTCGCTCGATGATGACCGTCAAGGCCACCAACATGAGCAAAGCCATCAGATACAGCGTTCCGCCAGAGGCGTTGGCCAGATCAAACAGCTTGCTGGGCGTCATGTTCAGAAGTCAGCTTTGGCCGAAATCATCATGCTGCGCGGCGCTTGCCACTGGTACTGTGTCGTGGCAGAAGTCAGCGGCCCAGTCACACCCACGATTTGCTGTGAATTGGTCACGTTGAAGACGCTGAGCTGAATCTTCAGAGCCTTGACGTTGTCCATGTTGCGGAAGGTATAACCCACGTTCAAGTCGGCATTGTTGATGGCATTCAACTGACCCAACAACTTGGCGTTGTACTGCTCGCCAATGTGCTTGTAAAGCAAAGAGGCCGTCCAATCACCCAGGTTGTAAATCGCACCAAAAGCCGTGGTGACCTTGGGTGCATTAGGCACCTGACCGGTTGGCTGACCTGCTGCCGCATTGGAGGCGCTGTAGTCGGCCAAGTTGTAACCAAAGTTGGCAAATGCAGACCAACCATCACCCAACATATAGGCGGCTTGACCTTCAACGCCTTTGTACAGGGCGCCACCGACGTTGGTGAACTGTGGGTTCGCATTGGTACCCGTGTTGAGCTGCATATTGTTCATGGTGATGTAGTACAAATCACCATCAATCGTCAAGCGATCCGACTTGTGCACCGCACCGACTTGGTAGTTGGTGGTGGTCTGTGGGTCAGGACGCGTTCCAGTGGTTGTGCCGACGCCAATGAACGGCACTTGCATGCCCTTGGCATATTGAGCGTAGAGCGAATTCTGTTCGTCCAATTTTTTGTTGACCGTCAGGAATGGCAAAGATGCTTTGTAGTTGTTGTTGTATGACTGTGCCGTCAACGCCTTTTGGTTAAACGCCGAGTCCAGGTGGAAGTTGTAATTCATCGCCTTGTAGCCCGGTGTGATCGTCAAACCAGGTGCAGCAGCCCACTCAAACTCAACGAATGGCTGGATTTGGCTCCAGCTTGAATTTTGTTGGGTGAAGTTGGTGGTGGTCACAATGCCTGTTGGGTAGGCGGATGTTGCACCGGCCAGCACATTGCCGGTGACCATGTCGGCTTCCATGTTGTGACGATCTGTTTTGGAGCCTTCATACCAAGCACCCACACGCAACAAACCGTTGTCAAGATTTTTGGTGGCCTTGAGAATGTCACCCCATACGCGGTAGGAGTTCAACTTGTGATAGCCAGGCACGCCGCCGTTAGGCAACGTCACTGAAGTACCCAACAGATTCTTCACGGACATCGACGAATCGGCCGTGCCGTTGAATTTCGAAGGGTCTTGGCCTGCCTCGGTAAAGTTGGCGTAGGCGTAGGTGTAGGTTTGGTTATCGGTTTGCCAGCCATTGGCCCAGGTGGTCTGCAGACGAACGTAATCCATGTCCGTGGTCTTGGTGGCTGTGTTGTAGCCGTAAAAACCTTGGCTGGCTGGGTTGCTGTTCATCACATAGTTTTTACCCAGTACAGCCACTTGCGCCATGGTGGGGCCTGATGCGTTGTCGGTGACGTTGGACTTGACCTTGTTGGCACTGCCAAAGATCGTCATCAATGTCGAATCACCCAAAGGGCGCTGGTACTTCACAGTCAGGTTGTTGTTGTCCATCGGCGAGTTCGACAGATAGCCAGTGGCGGCCATGTTCTGAGCATTCACTTGCAAGGTGGCGTCGCTGCCCTCCATGCGGCCGCTTTCATAAGAAATGCCTTCCAGGCGAGTGCCCCAGTTGCCCAGTGCGCCGTACACGCTGGTCTGCTTGGTTTGCGAGGGCGCCTTAGAGAACAAGTTGACACTACCGCCATAGGTCGAGTAACCCACGTTGCTGGCGTTACCTGGACCACGGTCAATCACCATGCCGCCGATCACTGAAGCTGGAAAATAGGACGTGGAGTGGTGCGTAGGGCCGTTGCTGTCGCCAAAGGGGATGCCGTCAAAGGTGACGTTGTATTCACCGTCTTGGAAACCGCGCAGCGACATTTTTTGGTCCGCCATGCCAGGGCCGTTGGTGGAGGGCATAGAGGCGACGCTGGGTGCAATGGCCAAGATGGTGTTGAAGTTGCCTGTAGGCGGTGTGGAATCTTCAATGAAAGCGCGTGAAACGATCGACTGAGGCTGCGTTGCACTCAGGCTGGCTTGCGTTGGCGCCACAGATGCGGCCGTACCGCGCTCTGCCTTGACCGAAACCGTCGAACCTGCAGCGCCACTGGCACCCACAGTACCAAGATCTACAGTGTCGGCGAATGCCGCACCACCCACAGAGGTGATGAAGGCCAAAGAGACCAATTGAGCCAGGCGTTGTGGCTTAGGGGCAGAAGTTTTGAGCATGAATTTTTACAGTTGAGGTTGAACAGATAAGAAAAGTGAAATTTGCTTTTCTCAACTGGCATAACTGTAAAAACCTATTAAGTCACCGCTGCGGCATTTTTATGAAGTTTTCATGACACTTCAAAAAATCAAAACTCAGATGCAAGCCTGATTTAAATAGTATTCAAAGTGCACCAGAGAAGGCACAACCTTCAGCGGCGTTTTGGCCAAATCGTCGTAGCGACGCAGCCGCACGGCCTCCGCAGCGTAAGGCTGGAGCATGAAGACCTCCGCCTCAGCCTCGGTAAACAGTCCGCCTTGCTGTTCCAAGCTGTGCTTGGAGGCAGGCGATAACTCGGCCCAATAGCCTGGATCGATCAGGCACAAATAGCGTTTGGCGTCCACATGCATGCGGATCGGTTCCAGCACGGCGTCGGTGAACAAGCCCCGTAAAAACGGCAAGGCCATGAACTGATGCAGGTCGTCCTTGCGGGTGTCGATTTCTTGTTGCCCTAGACCTTGAGCCACCAGCATATGGCCAAGATCGTGCAGCAAGGACGCGGCAATGGTCTCGGCAGTTTCCCCTGCTTTCTCGGCCAGGTCCGCGCACTGCAAAGCATGTTCCAACTGACTGACCGCCTCCATGCCGTATTGGTTTTGACCGTGGTTTTGTAAAAGATCAGTGACTTGCGACAGGGTCAGGGACATGAGGCACCTCAGACAAAAAATTGGCGAATACGGGATGAAATCAAATCAATCAAACTGACCGTGACAATGATGATCAGCATCACCGCACTGGTCTCGGCGTACTGAAATCCGCGAATGATTTCCCACAGCACCACACCGATACCGCCCGCCCCGACCATACCCACCACGGTGGCTGAGCGCACATTGGACTCGAATCGGTACAAGGCAAATGAAATCCACAAGGGCATGACCTGCGGAATCACACCGTACACAATTTCATGCAAAGCCGTGGCCCCGGTAGAACGGATGCCTTCGACCGGCTGAGGGTCGATGGCTTCGACCGCTTCAGAAAACAACTTGGCCAAGATGCCGGTGGTATGTATCCACAAGGCCAAGACCCCGGCAAAAGGCCCCAGGCCCACGGCCACGACAAACAGCATGGCGAACACCATCTCATTGATGGCGCGGCATGCGTCCATCACGCGGCGCACCGGCTGGTAGACCCACCAGGGCACGATATTGGAAGAAGCCAGGAGACCCATGGGTATGGCAGAGACGACGGCCAAGGCTGTGCCCCACAACGCGATCTGCAAGGTCACCCGCATCTCGTCCAGGTAGATGCGCCAGTGGCCAAAATTAGGTGGGAAAAATTCCGCCGCATAGGCTTTCATATTGCCCGAGTCGCGCCACAGCTCCATAGGCCGCATGTCCGCTCCTTGCCAAGACCAGGCCAGCAGGGCCAGCAAGGCGCCCCAGCACAAATACCAACTGAGGCTACGCTGGGAGACAGCGGACTCGGCCAAGGCCTGCATCTT
This sequence comes from uncultured Burkholderiales bacterium, assembly GCA_903916355.1. Classification (GTDB taxonomy): domain Bacteria; phylum Pseudomonadota; class Gammaproteobacteria; order Burkholderiales; family Burkholderiaceae_C; genus Limnohabitans_A. The sequence continues at coordinate 23,369 of CAIWWN010000198.1, forward strand.
CAAATTGGCGGAGGTAGACATGCGAAGTACCGTCACAGAACTTATTTCAAGGCAGCCAATTGCTGATCGATTTCAATCAGTTTGGTCTTTTTGTCAGCGTCAGACAGGGTGGTGTCAGCGTCGATTTTGTTGCGCTTACCAAACAAGTCCAATTGGCGAATCGGCTTGAGTTGGTCGTTGGTCGACGCTTTAAAGCCCGACAATTTCGAAATCTTCATGACAATTTCTTTTTCACGCGCGTCGGTTTTGGCGTAGTTGTAGAAGAAGTTTTTGATCTTCGTCTTGGTCGCTTCAGGCAAGCCCTTGCTGAACACCAAGGGGTCCAAGGCGATCAGTGGGGAAGTCCAGATGACTTTGATGTCTTTGACTTTTTCAGGTTGACGCCCTTGGAGCTTTTCCAAGTTTTCGCTGTTGTTGGTCGCCACATCGACTTGCTTGTTGGCTACGGCCAAGGCATTGGTTTCGTGGTTAGCGCTGCGCATCACTTTGAACAGTGTTTTGGGGTCTTGCTTGTTTTGTGCAAACACATAAAAACTAGGCACCAAGAAGCCTGAAGTGGAGTTCGGGTCACCGTTGCCAAAGCTCAAGTTCTTGCCGTTTTTGAACATGTCGTCCAGGTTGTTGATCGGGCTGTCTTTGTGCACGATCAGGTGCGAGTAATAACCTTGTGTGCCATCGGCGTTGACCATTTGCGCAAACACTTCAGCGTTAGAACGGTCCACAGCCTCCATGGCCGACTTGTTGCCCATCCAGGCCAGCTGCACTTTGTTAAAGCGCATGCCTTCGATGATGCCGGCGTAATCGGTGGCAAAGAAAGCCTTGACCTTCAGACCGGTTTGCTTTTCCATGTCGTCAATCAGCGGCTGCCAATCGGACTTGATGTTTTGGCTGGACTCTGTCGAGATAAAGCCAAAGCTGATGTCTTGCGCCATGGCGCCCGTCAAACTTAGGCCCAAGGCCAGTGCGGTCAGTGATTTTTTGAACATAGTTGGATCTCCAGCAGATTTAAAAGTAAAAGAGAAATTCAAGCCATCTGGGCGACGGGCGCAGCCCATGCCAAGACTGGCGCAGTGTCTTGCGCAGAAACTGAGGTGAGCAACTCGCTGCCACTCAAAAATTCATCGGCTTGCATGCCGTACAACTCGCGCAGCAATGCAGGCGTCAAGTTGGATGACAGCCCGTCATAGACCACCTGGCCTTGATTCAGCGCAATCACGCGCGGGCAATAGCGAATGGCCATGTCCACCTGGTGCAAAGAGACCACGACGGTACGGCCATCTTCACGCTGGATGCGCGTCAAAATTTCCATCACATTGCGTGACGATTCGGGATCGAGGGAGGCAATCGGTTCATCGGCCAACACCAGTTTGGCGCCTTGCACCAAGGTGCGCGCAATCGCTGCGCGCTGCTGTTGCCCGCCAGACAAGGTTGACGCACGTTGTCCGTGGCATTCCAAAATGCCTACACGTTGTAAAGCTTCCAGCCCCAACGTACGCTCATGCGCATTGAACCAACGCAGCACGCCACGCCACAGTGGCATGCAGTGCAAACGCCCCACCAACACATTGACCAGCACGGGCAAACGGTCGACCAAATTGAATTGCTGAAAAACAAAGCCCACTTGCGAGCGAAGGCTGCGAATGTCACTGGCAATGCGACCGTCCCGTTGCACGCAGTGTCCGTTCACTTCAATCAAAGAACCTGCGGCGGCATCGGCGGGTAAAAGGCCTGCGATCATGCGCAGCAAGGTGGACTTGCCTGAACCTGAGGCGCCGATCAAGGCCACCATTTCGCCCTCACCAATACTCAGATTGATGTCGCGCAAGGCGTGTTTCCCGTTAGGAAAATGTTTGTCTAAATTTTGGATCTTCAGTGCCATGGCGCAATTGCCTCAAGATGTCTATACAAGCTGAGTGTGCGCAGCATATGTGACAGGCTTTTGACAACCCCGGGAAGTTTGCAAGTCATTCATGCCATCCGCGTTCACAGCACACGCTGGCCTTCGCGCCACACCGCCCGCACCACAGCATGGCGCCCGCCTTGGGGCAAGGCCACAAAGCGCACTTGAATCAAATCAGCGCGCAGCCCCACGGCGATCTGCCCTCGGTCTTTGAGGCCAGTGGCTTGCGCCGGGTTGTGCGTGACGGTGGCCACCGCTTGCGGCAAGCTGTAAATACCGTCGTCGACCAAGCGCACAACCGCACTGAGCAAACTGCCGGGCACATAGTCCGACGACAGAATGTCCAGCAAACCATGGCGCGCCAACTCGGCCGCCGACACATTGCCCGAATGCGAACCCCCGCGCACCACATTGGGCCCACCCATCACCGTGAGCAAACCGTGGGCATGCGCTGTTTGTGCGGCCAGCAAGGTGGTGGGGAACTCCGACATGCTGGCGCCCTCGGCGTGGGCTTGCTGCACATGGTCGGGCGTGGTGTCGTCGTGGCTGGCCAGCGCAATGTGGTGGGTATGGCAGTAATTCACAAAGTAGGCGCGGTGCGGCGCTGCGTAACGCGCTTGCAATTCAGCCGCGTGCAGCACCTGGCGTTCGAACTTTTCATTCGACCAGCCTTTTTTGCCGGTGTAGTAAACCCGGGCCACGTCGATGTTTTCCCACTGGCGCTGACCGGGGGTGTGGTCCATCAGCGAGATCAACGACAAGCGCGGGTGATCATGAAAGGGCGCAAACAAATCGATGGTGTTGGGCGCCGGCAATTCACAGCGCACGTGCAGATGGTGATCGGCACGCAACAAGTTTTCTGCACTGCAGACTTCCAGCACCTTCAGCACCGCATCCCAGGTGCTGCCGCGCAAACTGTCGGGGTCCGCATCGCCCACGCCCAGTGCATCAAACACGGTGGTGATGCCTGAGGCCGCCACTTCAGCGTCGTGCGCCAGCAAGGCGGGCATTTCTGCCCATTGCACTTTGGGGCGTGGCATCAGGTGGCGCTCAAAATTGTCGGTGTGCATCTCGACAAAGCCGGGCATCAGGTAGTCGCCCTCAAGATCCCAACCATCGGCATGCCCGGTGGGGCCTGGGTCCACCGCAGCAATCCGGCCCTCAACGACAGAGACGCTGCCCAACACGACCTCGTGCGGCAAAACCAATTGGGCATTTTTAAAAACAAGCGAGTTCATACGGGGGTCCTGAATTGAGCCACATCGATGCGCCGGGTGGCCACAGCCTGCCCGACGTGCGCATCATGAAAAATACCCACCACGGCGGTGCCGCGCGCAACGGCCTCTTGAATCAGTGTGATCACGGTATGGGTGTTGGCGGCGTCTAAAGACGCGGTGGGCTCGTCGAGCAACAGAATGGGCCTGGGCTTGATCATGTTGCGCGCAATGTTCACGCGCTGCTGCTCACCGCCCGAGAAAGTGGCAGGCGGCAAAGGCCACAGCCGCTCAGGAATGCTCAAACGCGTCAACCAGACCCGCGCTTGCTCACGCGCAGCTTCAATGGCGTCCGCTTGGTCGGCGGCATCGTCGATCAGCGATTCAGCCACCACATCCAGCGCCGACACGCGTGGGATCACGCGCAAAAATTGGCTCACATAGCCGACCGTGTCCCGGCGCATGCGCACCAGTTCACGTGGTGAGGCCTGGGTCAACTCCAGCACCTTGCCATCGGCTTGGTGCACCTCAATCTGGCCACTGGTGGCGCGGTAATTGGCGTAGATGAGTTTGAGCAAGGTGCTCTTGCCCATGCCCGATGGGCCATCGAGCACCACGCATTCGCCGGGGCCGACGTTCAAATCAACCTGGTGCAGGACCTGCAACTGGGCCCCGTGTTGGTGGTGCAGCGTGAAGCGCTTGGACACCTGTTTCATATGCAGCATCGTGGTTCTCTCAAGCAGTTCAAGGTTGTAAAACAGAAGACACCAGCAACTGGGTGTAGGGGTGCTGCGGGTCGTCAAGCACTTGATCCGTCAGGCCCGACTCCACCACACAGCCTTGCTGCATGACCATCATGCGGTGCGCCAGCAAACGGGCAACGGCCAAGTCGTGCGTGACGATGACCACGGCCAATTGCATTTGCCGTGAGAGTTGGCGAAGCAAGTCGAGCAAGCGCGCTTGCACTGACACATCCAGCCCGGAGGTAGGCTCGTCCATGAACACCAGGCGCGGGCGGGTGACCAAGTTGCGCGCAATTTGCAAGCGCTGGCGCATGCCGCCCGAAAAAGTGCGCGGCGTGTCGTCGATGCGTGAGGCGTCAATTTCCACGCGCTGTAACCAGTCTTCGGCGGTGCTGCGCAAGCGCCCGTAATGCCTTTCGCCCAAGCCCATCAGGCGTTCGCCCACATTGGCCCCGGCCGACACGTCCATGCGCAAACCATCGGCCGCGTTTTGATGCACAAAGCCCCAGTCGGTGCGTGCCAGCAGGCGCTGTTGCGCTTGGCTCATGGCATACACATCTTGCAGCTGACCCTCGCGGCTGAGAAACTCAACCTGTCCCGCATCCGGGCGACTGCGCGCAGCAATGGCATTGAGCAAAGTGGTTTTGCCCGAGCCTGATTCGCCCACCACGGCCATCACCTCGCCGGGCCACAAGTCAAAGCTGGCATCTTGCAGGGCGACGCGGTCGCCATAACTTTGGCCCACGCCGCGCACGCGCAGCAAGGGTGAAGCGTTGTCTAAGGTCGGCATGTCAAATCTCGATCTGAAAACTGAAACCATGGCGCTGAAAGCCCAGCGACTCGTAAAAGGCGTGTGCGCGTTCGCGCTTTTGGTTAGACGACAGCACCAGCTTGTAGCAACCGGCTTCACGCGCCTGGGTCATGGCGTGCGCCATCATGGCGCGGCCGATGCCTTGTGATTGATGCTCAGCGCTGACCACCACATCTTCCACAATGGCGGACGGTGTGCCCTGGTGCGCCAGGTTGTGCATCACCAACAAAGCGTAGGTACCGACCACTCGGCCTGCCGATGCAGGGGCATCGCTGCGCGCTTCGCAAGCCACAAACAAACGGTAGTTGGGATACAGGCTGAACTGGGCTAATTGCTGCTCAGCCTCTGGCAGCGACAGCACCTTGCCGTTGTCCATGGCCGGCTGGGCATAGAGCTGCAGCACATCAGCCAAGTCTTGGGCCGTGGCTTGGCGAATGAGCATACTCATGCGGCCTCCGTGGCTTGTTGGTCTTGCCGGGTTTGGCAATAGTCCGAATCCGAGCAAATATGCAGTCGACCCCCAGCGTCGTCGGTGATGACTTCGTCCAGAAACGAATCGGTGGCGCCACAGTGGGCACAGACCGCATTCCATTTTTGGATTTCAAAAGGATGATCTTCGAACGCCAAACTCTCGACCGCGGTGTAGGGCGGCACGGCATAAATGCGTTTCTCGCGGCCCGCGCCAAACAATTGCAAGGCCGGATTCATGTGCATCTTGGGGTTGTCAAACTTGGGGATCGGCGACGGCGACATGATGTAGCGGTGGTTCACGATCACCGGGTAGTCGTAGGTGGTGGCAATGTGTCCGTAGCGCGCAATGTCCTCATACAGCTTCACATGCATCAGCCCATACTCGGCCAAGCCATGCAGGGTGCGGGTCTCGGTTTCACGCGGCTCCAGGCGTTGCATGGGTTCAGGCACAGGCACTTGGTAGACCAGGATTTGCCCCTCGGTCAAGGGCATTTCAGGAATGCGGTGGCGCGTTTGAATCAGCGTGGCCTCATGGGTGCGCGTGGTGGTATTGACGCCCGCCGTGCGTTCAAAAAAGCGCCGAATATTGACGGCGTTGACCGTGTCGTCGGAGCCTTGGTCGATCACTTTGAGCGTGTCGTCGGGCCCAATGACCGATGCGGCGACCTGGATGCCGCCGGTGCCCCAACCGTAAGGCAAGGGCATCTCTCTGGAGCCGAACGGCACTTGGTAACCAGGGATGGCCACCGCTTTCAGGATGGCGCGGCGGATCATGCGCTTGGTGCGCTCGTCCAGATACGCAAAGTTAACTTCAGGCGTGGTCATGCGTTCTCCTGGGGGGCCGAGGCTAGGGCGCTAGTGGGGTCTGCGGGGCTGCTCAACTTCGCGCGCATTTTGCGCACCAGCTCCAGCTCAGACTGAAAGTCCACGTAATGCGGCAACTTCAAATGCTGCACAAAGCCCGAGGCCTCCAGGCTGTCACTGTGCGAAAGCACAAACTCTTGCATTTGCGCGGGCGACTCGATGGTTTCACCCAGTTCTTCGGCACGCAGGGCGCGGTCAACCAAACTCATGGCCATGGCTTTGCGCTCGCTGTGGCCAAAGGCCAGACCATAGCCGCGGGTGAACTTGGGCGGCTCGGTTTTACTGCCTGCGAACTGATTCACCATTTCACATTCGGTGATTTCCATCTCGCCAATCGAGATCGCAAAACCGAGTTCTTCAGGCTCGATCTCCACGGCCACTTGGCCTAAGCGCACCTCACCCACAAACGGGTGGCTGTGCGAGTAGCCGCGTTGCGTGGAATAGGCCATGGCCAGTAAAAAACCCTCGTCGCCACGGGCGATGTTTTGCAAGCGCGTGGCACGGTCAGCCGGAAAGCGCAGCGGCTCCCGCGTGAGGTCACGGGGCGAGGGGTCATGTTCGGGTCGCTCAAAGGTTTCAATCAAACCCTCTTGGTTCAGCAGATCGACCACGCGGGGCACTTTGTCGGGCAGCGCCGTGGCGGCAGGCAAGGCAAGGGACGGCGCCGCGTCTTCCGCTTGTGCGTTGGCCATCAAAGTGAAGTCCAGCAAGCGCTGGGTGTAGTCGTAGGTCGGGCCCAAGACCTGGCCCCCCGGTAAATCTTTGAAGGTCGCCGAGATGCGTCGGTCCAGCTGCATGCGGGCGGTGTCCAGCGCACAGGTATTGCCCAAGCGAGGCAAGGTGGCGCGGTATGCGCGCAGCAAAAAAATGGCTTCAACCAAATCACCGCTGGCCTGTTTGATGGCGAGTGCCGCCAGCTCGGGGTCGTACACCGAGCCCTCGGTCATGACACGGTCCACCGCCAGTTTGAGCTGCTGGCGAATTTGATCGACGCTCAGTTCGGCTTGCGCGGTGTCGCCGCGTCGCTGCTCAGCGAGCAATTTGTAGCTGTTGAGAATGGCGGTTTCCCCGCCTTTGACGGCCACGTACATATCAAGCTTCCTCTGAGGTGAATAAACGCGTGGTGCGTGGCAAGCCGACGATGTGCGCAGCGGTGGCCAAAAACACATCCACGCCGCAGGGAAAGCTGGCGTGGTTGCCTGCCCACTGGGCAGGAAAATCGGCAGGCAGACCCTGCACTTGCAATTTGCGCTGCCCCAAGATACCGGGGCCTTGCAGCGTCCAGCCGCCTGTGTCACTCACCTCGCTGTGCAAACTTTGCACCTCGATCACGCAAGTGGCCGATTGATCAGGATACGCATCGGAGCCTAGGCGCAAGCTCTGCAGCGCCGGCAAGGCATCGCCTTGCGCCACCCAAATGAAGTGCGCCTCGCTCGGGTCAGACACCCAAGTGCAACCGGTATGGAAACGCAGCCAAGTGGCCGCATCACTGCCTGCCAAGCCGGGCGACAGCCACAGTGCGGTGTCCGAATCCACCAAGCCCAGCAGCAAGGCGGCGGCGGCGGCATGACCCTGGCGCGGCAGTGCCGTGTTCAAGGGCAGATCCAAGGGGCGGCCAGGATGCGACAGCGCATTCAACGCCGTGCGAAACACCGCTTGGCTGCCATAGGCTTCGTGCTCAAAACCGGCCACCAGGTTTTGCAAAACTTCTGTGTTCATGAGGTCTCACCTTCTTCGCCATCGCCGGCTTCGCGCGCCACGGTTAAAAAATCCACTTTGGTGGTTTGTGCAAGTGCGTGACGCTGGGCCTGTTGGTGCAACAAATGCCGACGCACCGGCGCCAACAAAGTGACTTCAAGATCTGCACGCTGCGCAGGATCTTGCAACAAGGCATCGGCCACAGCGGCCATGTGCGCTTGGTGATGGTTGCGCCCCAGGACATAGGCGACGCCAACCGGTGCATCGTCAGCGGCCTGCGCCAAGCGCAATGCGCAGCGCGTGACCGTGACCTCCCCCAGATTGAAGCGCTCGCCCGTGCCCCCCGCCCTGCCCTGCACCATCATCAGACCGGTCTCGGGACGTCTGAGCCACTGCGGTTGCACTTCGGCGTGCGCCGTCAGGGCAAGGTCCAGCATCGGCTGGGGCGCCCTGGCCAACAAGGCCATCCACTTTTGTCGCTCTGTCTTTGAAGAAGACTCGGCATGGTCATACGCTTGAAACATCGCTGTGGCACCCTCTTACTTGTCTATACAACTTGAACATGCTCCTGAGCTTAGGCAATCGGTGTGTATCTTTCATGACAACTGGAGCGACATTTTTGAATCCACAGCCACAAGTCGGCATTGAGCGCGAAAGCTTCTGGTCACGCATTGCCCAGGACTTGGCTTATGCCATTGGTCAGGGTTTGTATGCGCCCGGCATCAAGCTGCCTTCAGAGCATCAACTGGCTGCACAATTCGGAGCCAACCGACATACGATCCGGCGCGCCTTGGCGCATCTGGGGCAAAATGGCTTGGTCCGATCAACGCAAGGCAGCGGCACCTATGTGGAGAATTTGGCAGTGGATCTGGCGCTGGGCAAACGCACGCGGCATCGCCACAATCTGTCGCAAGCCGGCTTGCGCGGCGAGCTGCGCGTGATGCGCAGCCAAACGGTCAGCGCCACTGCGGAGCAAGCACTGGCACTGCAAGTGGCCTTTGACAGCCCCCTGCTGTATTTGCAGGTGCTGGGTGAAGGCGCAGGCCAACCACTGCATGTGAGTGAGCGTTACTTTCCCTTGCCGCGTTTTGCGCAACTTGTCGATATCGTCACCAACACGGGCTCTATCACCGAAGGCTTTGCGCAGCATGGCGTGATCGACTACATGCGACAAGAAAGCCGCGTCTCGGCGCGCCTGCCCAGCAAAGAGGTCGCGTTGCTGCTGGGTCAGTCGGCCACGCGCCCCGTGTTGTTGGTGAAAAGCGTGAACATCGACACCGAACAAAAACCCATTGAATTTGCCTACGCCTGGTTTGCAGGCGATCGCGTCACCCTCACCGTCAATCACCATGAAAACTGAATTTGCTTACCGCTATGCGATCTACTTCATCCCCGCGCTGCACAGCGAATGGTGGGCCGCAGGCTGCCACTGGCTGGGCCGCTGCGCAGCCACAGGGCAGACGCTGAAACAACCGCTGATCGCAGGCATGGACGTGCAACAATTTCGGCTTGTCACCCAAGAGCCGCGACGCTACGGTTGGCATGCCACGCTCAAAGCACCATTTGAACTGAGCCCTGACGCCAGCGTGGCCTCCCTGTTGCTCGCCATGCAGGACTTGGCCCAAGAGTTGCCCGCCTTCGATCTGCCGCCGCTGCAAGTCAGCACCGAGGGGGGCTTTATATCCCTGCGACCGGTGGGTGACGCCAGCGCCATCGCGTCCACAGCCGCCGCGTGTGTCACCCGCTTGCACGGCTTTGCCCAACCCTTGAGCCCCGCCGATGGGGCTCGGCGTCGGCAAACGCCATTGACCCCGGCACAAGACCAGTTGCTGGTGCAATGGGGCTACCCCTGGGTGTTGGATGAATACCAATTTCACCTGTCGCTCACCGGCCCCCTGCGCTCCATTTCTGACGTCGACCGTCAGGCCCTGGTGCAAGCCGCACAAATGCAATTTGAAACTTTACCGATCTGCCGATTCACGCACATCGCTTTGTTTGCCGAGCCCGTCAAAGGGGCTGATTTTCAGTGGCTGCAAAGTTTGGAGTTGCGCGGATGAATGCGAAACTCATTTATGTGGTCGGCCCATCCGGTGCAGGCAAAGACAGTTTGCTGAACTGGCTGCGAGCGCAATTACCCGCCCAGCTGCCCGTCGCCTGGGCGCGCCGGACCATCAACCGAGCCTGCGCAGCCGATGGCGAAATGCATGACAGCGTGTCAACAGCGCAATTCAATCGGCTGTTAGACGCCCAAGCGTTTGCAATGCATTGGGCCGCCAATGAGCACCTGTATGGCATTCGCCACACGGAGTTGGGGCCATTGACGCAGCAACAATGGGTCTTTGTGAATGGCTCTCGGGCGCACCTGCCACAGGCCGCCCAGCTTTACCCCGAGTTGACCGTGCTGCACATCACGGCGGACATCGAGGTTTTGCGCCAGCGCCTACTGGGGCGAGGGCGTGAGTCGCACGAGGCGATTGAAAATCGGCTCCACCGAACACTGGCTTTGCGCGTGCCGTCAGGATGCCAACTCATCGAAATTCACAACCACGACAGCCTCGCGTCCTCTGGTCAGCAACTTCTCCAGGCGCTGCGAGCGCTGCAAGATTGGCCCACAGGCGAATAAGGTGTCAGAGTTCAGACGCCAGAGCCAAAGCCGCTTCAGTTTCGATTTTGACCCTGGCGCTGGGGAAAACCAAGGAAAAACAAGAACCCGCGCCCACTTCACTTTGAACATGGAAACTGCCGCCATGTCGCTGAACAATGTGCTTGGTAATCGCCAGGCCCAAGCCCGTGCCACCCGACTCACGCGAGCGGCTGCGGTCCACCCGGTAAAAGCGCTCAGACAAACGCGGCAGGTGCTCGGGGGCAATGCCCACGCCGTCGTCTTTGACCTTAAATTGAGCCTGCCCCTCAGTGTCCAAGGCCCAGACCACATCGATCTTGCCGCCCGCAGGCGTGTAACGCACCGCGTTATTGACCAAGTTGGACACCGCGCTGTGAATTTCCGCGCGGGAGCCCAAGACGTGCAAGTGATCGGGCAAAGCAAACGTCAAGGTATGGATCGGCAAGCCTTCATCGCTTTGCAAAGCCGACAGCGCCACCGCATCGGATTTGACCTGCGCCATCAAGGGCTTCAAGTCCACCGCTTCGGTCACCGGCGGCGGTGGGCTGCCTTCCAATTGCGACAAGGTCAGCAAGTCACTCACCAAGCCTTGCATGCGATGGGCTTGAACCGCCATCAAATCCAAATATTGACGCTGCTCCTCGGGACTCAAGGGCAGGGATTGCAAGGTCTCGACGAAGCCGGCCAGCACCGTCAACGGGGTGCGAATTTCATGGGAGACATTGGCCACAAAATCACGCCGCATCTGGTCGGCCTGCGCACGCGCCGTGACGTCACGGGTCAGCAGCAATCTTTTATTTTCACCGTAGGGGTGCAATTGCAGTTGCAATTTGAGCAACTGCGAAAACGAATTCGATCGGCCATCGATGATTACTTCATTGCTGTAATCTCCTTGGGCCACATAGCGCGTGAACGCCGGGTCACGCACCAGGTTACCAATGTGTTGGCCCAAATCGCGTTGTTCGTGCAATCCCAGGTGAGCTGCCGCAGTTTGGTTACACCACTCAATGCGGCCTTCTTCATCGAGCAGCAAAACACCGTTGGGCGAGGCCTGGATGGCAGACAAAAATTCTTGCAACCGTTGCCGGTGTTGGGTTGCCGATTGATCGCGTATTTTGTAGCCCCGGCGAATGCGGTCCAACAATTCGCCCCAAAACCCTGTCAATTTGATCAGAGAATGGGGTTCCCCTTGTCGCAGCCATTTTTCCAATTGGTAGCCACGAACATAGTCGAGCACCAGCAAGGCAAACAAGGCACCGTTGATAGAGACCCAGAGCCCTGAACTACCGGCCAGCCAAAAGCCGCAAGTCGCTGTGACCAACAGGATAAAAAGGGCGAAAAGCAATCGAGACAACATCGAGGCAGGATACCCTAAGAACCGGAAAAACTCAGTTCAAATCAAGCTGATTTGAGCTGGGTCGCGGCCAGCGGGGTCGTTGTAACCCGGTAGCCTGCACCTCGAACGGTTTCCACCATGATGCCGGCCTCACCCAACGACTCTCGCAGTCTCTTGACGTGCACATCCACCGTGCGCTCTTCGATGAACACATGGTCACCCCAGACGCGGTCCAGCAGCTGGCCCCGGCTGTGCACGCGTTCAGCATGGGTCATCATGTATTGCAGCAGCTTGAACTCTGTGGGTCCGATTTTCAACAACTGGTCCTGGTAACTCACGCGGTGGGTATCGGCGTCCAGCACCAAGTCGCCTAAACGCACGGCCCCGCCCGCCTGCTCGGGCGCACGGCGACGCAATACTGCGCGAATGCGGGCCAGCAATTCTTTGGTGGAGAAGGGTTTGACAATGTAGTCGTCTGCCCCTGCATCCAAACCGGCCACGCGGTCAGGCTCATCCCCCCGCGCCGTGAGCATCAAAATCGGCACTGTTTTGGTCCGCGCTGTGGCGCGCCATTTGCGCGCCAGCGTCAAACCACTTTCGCCCGGCAGCATCCAGTCCAGCAAAATCACATCGGGCAAGACGTCGTCCAATTCACGCTGGGCGGTTTCACCGTCCATCGCCCAAATGGGTTGAAAGCCGTTATGCCGGAGGTTCACCGCGATCAACTCGGCAATCGCCGGTTCATCTTCGACGATCAAGATGCGGGGCAGTGTTTTCATTTGACGAAGGATTCGATATCAGCCAAAGAGGTATGCCGAACGTCTGCGCCTTTGACCACATAGATGGTGAATTCCGCAATGTTCTTGGCATGGTCACCAATGCGTTCAATCGCTTTGGCAATGAACAACAGGTCCAGGCTGGCCGAAATGGTGCGAGGGTCTTCCATCATGTAAGTGACCAATTTGCGCACAAAGCCGTCAAACTCGGTGTCAATCAAATCGTCTTCTTTTAAGATGGCAATGGATGCGGTCACGTCCAAGCGGGCAAAGGCATCAAGAGCTTTGCGCAGCAAACCCGAAGCCAGGTCAGACGCCACGCGCAGCTCTGAAGCGGGCAAGGATCTCGATGAACCACTGTCCACAATGGCCTTGACCATACGTGCGATTTTTTCGGCTTCATCACCCACTCGCTCTAGGTTGGCGGTGGTTTTGGAGATGGCGATCAACAAACGCAGGTCTACGGCCGTGGGCTGGCGCCGAGCGATGATGGACGAGAGTTCGCGATCGATTTCGACTTCCATCTTGTTGACTTCAGCCTCGGTGTTGATCACCTGCTCGGCCACTTCGGTGCTGAATTGCGAGAGCGCATACACCGCATGGCGGATTTGTGACTCCACCAAACCACCAAGTTCCAACACACGGCTAGACACATTGGTCAGTTCGGCATCAAATTGGCTGGAGATGTGTTTTTCCATGAGTCTCTTTCTGATCAGCCGAAACGGCCAGTAATGTAATCTTCGGTTTCTTGGCGGGTGGGTTTCATGAAGATGGATTCGGTTGGACCGTATTCAATCAATTCGCCCAGGTACATGTAAGCGGTAAAGTCTGACACACGGGCAGCTTGCTGCATGTTGTGCGTGACGATCACCACGGTGTACTCACTCTTGAGGGTGTGCACCAATTCTTCCACTTTACCGGTCGAGATCGGGTCCAAGGCCGAGGTGGGCTCGTCCAGCAACAATACCGAGGGCTTGACCGCAATGCCGCGCGCAATGCACAGGCGCTGCTGTTGACCGCCCGACAATGACAAACCGCTTTGGTTCAATTTGGATTTGACTTCGTTCCAGATGGCGGCTTTTTGCAATGCCCATTCGACCCGATCGTCCATGTCGCTGTTCGACAGGTTTTCGTACAAGCGCACGCCAAAGGCGATGTTGTCGTAAATCGACATGGGAAACGGCGTGGGCTTTTGAAAGACCATACCGATGCGCGAGCGCAGCAAATTCAAATCTTGCTTGGGGTTGAGAATGTTCTCGCCATTGAAATTGATTTCGCCTTCGGCGCGTTGACCCGGGTACAGGTCGTACATGCGATTCAAGGTGCGCAGCAAAGTGGATTTGCCACAACCTGATGGGCCAATGAAGGCAGTCACCGTGTTGGCCTTGATGTCCAGGTTGACATTTTTCAGACCTTGGAAGGCGCCGTAGTAAAAATTCAGATCGCGAATTTCGAGCACGTTTTTCGCGGGTGAAGCTGATGGGTTTGTGATCATATTCAGACTGCAACTTTCTCTTTAAAAACAGCTCGAGCCAAGATATTCAGGCCTAAGACAGTCAATGTAATCAACAGGGCTGCGCCCCAGGCCAAGTTGACCCAGTTTTCGTACGGGCTCATGGCGAATTGGTAAATGACCACAGGCAAATTGGCCATGGGGGCATTCATATTGGTGGAGTAAAACTGGTTGTTCAGTGCTGTGAACAGCAAGGGCGCTGTTTCGCCGCTGACGCGGGCCAAAGACAACAGCAAACCGGTCATGACACCGCTGCGCGCAGCTTTGAGCACCACCGTGGTGGACACTTTCCACTTGGGAGCGCCCAGGGCAAAGGCCGCTTCACGCAGTGTGACGGGAACCAAGCGCAGCATGTTTTCGGTATTGCGCACCACCACCGGAATGGCAATCAATGCCAAAGCCAAGGTGCCGGCCCAACCTGAAAAATGCTTGGCATTGACCACCACGATGGCGTAGATAAACAAGCCCACCACGATAGAAGGGGCAGACAGCATGATGTCGTTGACAAACCGCGTCACGGCAGCAAACTTGCTGCGATCGCCGTACTCGGACAAATAGATGCCGGCCATCACACCAATCGGCGTGCTGATCAAGGTGCAGCTACCCACAATCATCAAACTGCC
>CAIWWN010000199.1 GCA_903916355.1 uncultured Burkholderiales bacterium
CCCCGTGGGCCGCATCAAGGGTACGCTTCGCCGGGCTGTCGCCCGCCCTTGACCCGACCCACAGGGCATATTTCGTGCCTGCTTTTATGCCGCCACCAGATTTACGCGGAAACTGACAACCATCGACACACGTTTGTGTTTGCGTTTGGAAATGCTCGATGATGAGCCTTTAAAACAAGATTTTGAAGCGGAATTCAACGCATTGGACGAGATGGTTTTCGCGGTTTTGGACATGATGCGAAGCCCGGACGGCAAAGAAGACGTAGTCCCCACACGCTTGGATGAGCTCATTGGTCGCTTGGCTGCCAAGCCCATTTACCTCAATGCGCACATCGAAACGCAGCTCGAACCGATCACACTGGCCCTGCGGCCCTTGTCCATGAAACGCGCGCTGGGTAATTTGCTTGATAACGGTATTTTGTACGGTCACAAATTGGTTGTGAACTTGCACCCCAAAAACCAGTGGGCCTTATTGACGATTCGCGATTTCGGCCCTGGGATTGCCGACAACGACATCGACAAAGTCTTTCAACCCCGCGTTCGTTTGGATTATGCCGAGCAAATGAACATCAAAGGCACTGGCTTGGGCTTGAGTATTTCCAGGAATGTGATTCGTGCCCATGGCGGCGATATCTCAATCCGTAACCACCCTGAGGGGGGGCTGGAAGTGCGCGTGCAACTGCCGTTGAATCAAACCTCTTGAGCCTGTACATCAAGCGCTGGTAAAAGGGCCAGGAGGCGATGGGGTATCGTCCAGCTTGGCCACATCGGTCGAAAACACATAGCCGCTGCCACGCACCGTTTTGATGAGGGTGGGTTGTTTGCCGTCGTCATTCAAACGCTGGCGCAAGCGACTGACCTGCACATCCAACGAACGGTCCAAGGGCCCCAAGTCGCGTCCTCGGGTTTGCTCCATCAATTGGGTCCGGTCTAAGGTCTCCCCTGCATGCTCGGCAAAGAATTTCAGCAAATTGAAGTCCATGCTGGTCAGCAGCACCTGGGTGCCTTCAATGTCGGTCAGCATCCGCTCGACCAAATCCATCGTGAAGCCCGAAAACCGCAAGTAGCGTGACTTGTCTGAAGGGCCACTCAATTGCATGCGCCGATGAACGGCCTTGATGCGGGCCAACAGTTCACGCGGGTTGTAGGGCTTGGCGATGTAGTCATCGGCACCCAACTCCAATCCGACGATGCGGTCGGTATCGTCCGAGCTGGCGGTCAGCATGATGATCGGGACCTTGGATTGCTGACGAACGGTTTGGCACAAGGTAAAGCCATCGGTGTCCGGCAGCATCACATCCAAAATCACCAAGCACAGATCCTCTTTGTAGAGCTCAAACTCTGCTAAGAAACTTTGGCCATCATCGGCTGATCGCACGTCGTATTGGTGTTTTTCTAAGTACGACTTGAGCAACCTCAGGCTAATTTTGTCGTCATCAACGATCAGGATGGTTCGGGACATGGTATTTCAGTTTGGATTCGGAACGTCAGTTGATGGGTTCTGTAGCGACTTAAAGCCCAGTGGGGATCGTCAGTCTGCTTTCCCCCACATGGGATCAATGTCGTTAACTGTTGATTTGTAATTTTTCGTTACGCCTTGTGTGAAACCCCTTTTTCCCTGCATTCATGCTTCCTGATGGGCGAGCCGATCTGTGTAATGAAATGTATGCATACGAATTGAGGGGTTTTGGAAAACTTTATATATATCAATGGGTTGGAAATTGTTAAGGGCTGGATGATTTGGTATTTGTGAACTTTGAGTTTACACATCTTAAAGCATAACCTCCGCTTCACTGATGGGTTTTTCCAGGTGCCGTGTCTGGCAACGGGATGGAGCCCACGATTCGCAGGAGTTTTGAGATGTCCATTCTGTCCACCGCTTTGTTCCCCCCCTCTGCGCCCGTTTCATGCGCTCGTCGGGTCATTCATTTCATGGTCAAGCCTCTGGCTGGGTCTACCCTGTTGGCTTGCGTCTTGGTGTTTTCGAGCGGACTGTCTTGGGGGCAAGAGATTCCTTGGCATTTGGGGCGCGTTGACGGTGCGCAGGCTGCACCCTCGGCCATCAACACAGCCGGTAACCTGGCGGGACCACATCCCGTGGTGGTGGCGGTGATTGACAGTGGCGTGATCGCCAGCCACCCCAGCTTAGAAGGGCAGTTGCTGCCGGGCTACGACATGGTGTCAGCGCGCAACAACTTGCGCAAAAGCCGTTCTGGTAATTTCAGTCCCGATGAGCGGGATGCCCAGTGCGGTGAACGTTTGTTCTCTGGTTCATTTCGCGTCCATGGGACCGAGGTGGCCAGTCTGATCGCCGGCAACGGGGTGGATGGTGTTTGGGGTGTGAACCCCTCCGCCAAAATTGTGCCTGTGCGTTTGTTTGGCGCCTGCGCCACCTCTCGCCAAGATTTACTGGACGCCATTGCCTGGGCTGCAGGTTTACCGGTGAAGGACGCGCCAGACAACCTGCATCCTGCGCGCATCATCAATTTGAGCTTGTCCGGTGGTTATGCCCTGTGCGGCGATGATTTGCAGCGCTTGATCAGCCGCATCATGGAGAAAAACATTTTTGTGGTTGCGGCTGCAGGCAATAATTTCCAAAAATCTTTGCAAGAACCCGCCAATTGCAAAGGCGTGATTTCGGTCGGTGCACTGGATGCACACAATCACATTGCCTCTTATTCAGCCCTGGACCCGCGCACGGTGGTGTATGCGCCAGGCGGCGGGCCGGCGTTGTCAGGCCATGACGAATGGTCGGTGAACAAACTCAAAGTGGCCAGTTACGAACCCAATTTCTTCGGCCAAGACCGCCCCTCATCGCAACACCGTGGGGTCGGGACCAGTTACGCAGCGCCTATTGTGGCGGGTTTTATTTCGCTTTGGTTGTCACACCAGCCCAGCAAAACACCGGCCGACTTTCTGAATGAAATGCCCCAGTTTTCCCGCCAGGTCGAGCCCGTCGCCGCCTGCACCACCTGTGTGCCGCGCGGATTGGCCAGTCTGCAGGCCATGAAGGGCTCATGAAGACGGGGGGTCACCCCAGGGCAGTTGAACCCGCACCACCAGTCCGCCTTCGGGGTGGTTGTGCAAGCTGATGTCGCCGCCATGGGCGCGGACCACGTTTCGGGAAATACTCAGCCCCAAGCCTGTGCCTTTGGTGTTCACGTGCTGGGCATAGTCGAGCCGGACATTCGGTAGAAACACCTTGACCATGTCTGCAGCGGCGATGCCCGGGCCGTAATCACGAATTGTCAAGACGGCCACTGTGTTCTCTCGCTGCAAGTGCACAGACAAGCGCTGGCCGTAAAGAATGCCGTTGTCCATCAAGTTGCCAATGGCCCTTTGCATGGACTTGGGCTGCAGCGACAGGGTGAGGGGTTCAAGCTGGGTGTCGATGCGTGCGTTCAGGTAAATCGGCTCCGCAGCCAGCTGACTCACGAGTAAATCCAATCGGGTGGGCTGGGCTTCTTCTTGGCCATCAGGGCTGCGCAGCGTTTCCAGTGCGCAGTGGACCATGTCGTCCAGTGCAGTGAGATCGGCTTCAAAATCTTCCTGCAGCGGCTCGTCGTCCAACATCCCGAGTCGCAGTCGCAAGCGGGTCAGAGGTGTTTTCAGGTTGTGCGAAATGGCCAAGAGCTGGAGCTCACGTTGCAAGGCAGTCTGTAGCCGCGAGGCCATTTGTTGCAACTGCATGCTTTGGTAATGCTGATGTTGTGCATCCATTTTCAGGATCGTCAGCATGCCGTAGGCCATGCCGAAAAAAATCGGAAACACCACCAGGCGGTTGGTCACAAAAATCAGCAGCGCGGATTCTGAAACCCATTGAGGCCAGCCCCGGTGAAGAGCATAAATGCTGAGCAGGCCCACGCCTGTTTTGAATACGGTGATCGACAGCACGTCCTTGAGTTTGACGGTCAATAGATGGCGCCGGATCGACCAAGGGTGCAACAGGGAACCCGCGGCGATGAAGATCAGGGTTTCCATCCCACTGATCATCCATAACTGCATGCCGCCAAACTGCAGGCGTGCCAAGTAGGTCAGGGCCCCCGTGATCAGGCCGGCGGGCCAGCCTGCCAGCATGGACACCAAAAACAAGAGTTCAAGCCGGATATAGGGTTTGAACTGACTGCCCAGAAACTCGGCCACCAAGCCCGTCATGAGGTAGCCGGTGACCCCGAACACCACGCCGTACAGGATGGGGGTGGCGATGGGCTTCGCCCTGCCGTGAAGCGCGATCAAGGTGAATGAAAAAACACCCATGGCGCCCACCAGCTGCAAAATGTAAATGGGCAGTAGCCGGATTTGATCGGTCAGCGTGGGCCCAATAAGGGCCTGGACATCAAAGTCGGTTGTCATGCGCGCCTACATTAGTTTAATTGTAAAATAAATAATTAGTATAAATTAATACTAGAATTTTACAATTAATTATTTAACTAATTGAGACTTTTGGATGCGCAGCCCTCAAATAGAGTCGCCAAGGCGCAAGGGGGTGGGGAGAGGAATCAAGGGCAGAAGAACAGGGAAAAGGCCCGCCCTGAGCGTAGAGGGCCTGGCCTGCGGTTCAATCGATCAGTAAAACGCCTGCAAACCGGTTTGCGCACGGCCCAAAATCAGCGCGTGCACATCGTGTGTGCCTTCGTAGGTGTTCACGGTTTCCAGGTTGATCATGTGGCGAATCACGTGGTATTCGTCGTGAATGCCGTTGCCGCCGTGCATGTCGCGCGCCATGCGCGCCACGTCCAGTGCTTTACCGCAGCTGTTGCGCTTGATCATGCTGATCATCTCAGGCACCGCTTTGCCTTCGTCCATCAAGCGGCCCACGCGCAGGCAGCCTTGCAGGCCAAGGGTGATTTCGGTTTGCATGTCGGCCAGCTTCTTTTGGATCAACTGGTTTTGCGCCAGTGGGCGGCCAAACTGCACGCGGTCCATGGTGTACTGGCGGGCGCGGAACCAGCAGTCTTCGGCCGCGCCCAAGGCGCCCCAGGCGATACCGTAGCGGGCTTTGTTCAGGCAGCCGAACGGGCCTTTCAGGCCATTCACGTTGGGCAGCAGGTTTTCAGCAGGCACAAACACCTCGTCCATGACGATTTCACCGGTGATGCTGGCACGCAGGCTCATCTTGCCTTCGATCTTCGGGGCGGTCAGGCCCTTCATGCCTTTTTCCAAAACAAAGCCGTGAATGGATTCTTGGCCACCCACCGAGCCGTCGGCATTTTCGAGTTTGGCCCAGACCACAAACACGTCGGCGATCGGCGCGTTGGTGATCCACATCTTGGCGCCGTTCAGAATGAAGCCGCCATCCACTGGCTTGGCGCGGGTCAGCATGCTGGCCGGATCCGAGCCGTGGTTGGGTTCGGTCAGGCCAAAGCAGCCCACCCATTCGCCGGTGGCCAGCTTGGGCAGGTATTTTTGGCGCTGCGCCTCGTTGCCGTATTCGTTGATGGGGTGCATCACCAGCGAGCTTTGCACGCTGATGGCGCTGCGGTAGCCGCTGTCCACGCGCTCAACCTCGCGGGCGATCAGGCCATAGGCCACATAGCTCAGGCCAGTGCAGCCGTAACCTTCAATGGTGGAGCCCAAAAAGCCCATGGCACCGGCTTCGGTCATGATCTCGCGGTCAAACTTTTCGTGTCGTGCGGCCATCAGCACGCGGGTCTGCAGGCGCTCTTGGCAAAAGGTGTGGGCGGCTTCGACGATGGCGCGCTCGTCGTCATTGAGTTGCTCGTTCAGCAACATGGCGTCATTCCATTGGAAAGTCGGTTTCATCGGGGCTCCTGGGGACATAGGGGGAAAGAGAGGGGAATACGCTCATTCAATTGGCGCCATTGTTGGCGCTGCATGAATAGTTGTCTAATATTGATTATCGATGCAGCAATATAAATTTTAAATCCATGGAATTCCGTCACCTGCGTTACTTCTTGATGTTGGCCGAAGAACTGCACTTTGGTCGGGCGGCGCAGCGCCTGTCTATTTCGCAGCCGCCGCTGAGCTTGAACATTCAGCAACTCGAGGCCTCGATCGGCGCCCAATTGTTCAACCGCAACAGCCGGGGCGTGCAACTGACCGAGGCAGGGCAGGCCTTTTTGCCGGCCGCCCGGGCGCTGCTGGCGCAGGCGGTGCAAGCCGCGCAAGACGCCCGCGACGTGGCACAGGGCCAAGCGGGTACGCTGCAAATCGGCTTTGCCGGCAGCATGCTGTACTGCGGCTTGCCGCAAATTCTGGCGCGCTTTCAGTTGGCGCATCCGCGCCTGCGCTTGGTGTTGCGCGAACTCAGTTCCAGCCAGCAATTGCCTGAATTGGTGGGCGACCGGCTGGACGTGGGTTTTGTCCACACCACCCGGGTGCCGGCCGGGTTTTCGCAATTACGGGTGGCCAGCCAGCCCTTTGTCGCCTGTTTGCCGCAGGGCCATGCCTTGTCGGGGCTGCCGAGTTTGGCTTTGTCACAATTGGCCGGCGAGGCTTTGGTGCTGGTGTCCCGCGCGGTCTCGCCCGATTACCATGAGCGCATCGTGCAGCTGTGTGCCACGGCGGGCTGGGCGCCCGAGGTGCGGCATGAACTGCAGCATTGGCTGAGTGTGGTTTCCTTGGTGTCGCAAGGGCTGGGCGTGGCCTTGGTGCCGGCGGCTTTGCAGCAATCCAAGCTGGCTGGGGCTTGCTTTGTACCGATTGACGATTTGCACGCCAGCTACGACACGCATTGCCTGTGGCGCAGTGACCGGGATCAGCAAGCGCTCACCGCATTCACCCAGGCGGTGCAAGCTGTCACGCTGGACCCTCATAATGGCGTTTTTAAGCCCAGCTTGAAAGACGCAGAATGATCGAAACGATAGTTTTAGGTGGTGGTTGCTTTTGGTGTACCGAGGCGGTGTATGTGCGCGTCAAAGGCGTGCTGGACGTGGAGTCCGGCTACTGCAATGGCCAAACAGTGCAGCCCACCTACGAAGAGGTGTGCAGCGGGCGCACCGGCCACAACGAAGTGGTCAAGCTGCAGTACGATCCGGCGCAGGTCAGCACGCGTGAACTGCTGGAAATATTTTTCGTCATCCACGACCCGACCACTTTGAACCGCCAAGGCAACGACCGCGGCACCCAGTACCGCAGCGGCATTTACGTCGCCACAGCTGCGCAAACCGAGGTGGCCCAGGCGCTGATAGCGGAGTTGACCCAAACAGATGCCTTTGACGGCGACGCCATCGTGACCGAGGTCTTGCCCTTGGCCAACTACAGCGCGGCCGAGGACTACCACCAAGATTTTTTTGAGCGCAACCCGGGCCAAGGCTATTGCCTGGCCGTGGCGGCGCCCAAGGTGAGCAAGTTCCGCAAAACCTTTGCCCGGTTGGCCAAGGACTGATGAGCCCGAATACCCGCGCTGTGTTGGCTGCCCCCTTGATGGTGTGGGGTGGGCGTGTGCGCGCTGCGTGGTGGTTGCTGGCCTTGGTCTTGTCGTTGGCGCTGTCGCCGCTGTTGTCGCGCATGCACCATGTGGTGCACCCCGGGCACGGCGTGGTGGCCATGGCGGCGCAGGCCGCCAACGCACAGGTCGCTCCGGCGTCCGCTGAGCGTTCTGAGTTGGACCGTTTGTTCGGCTCGCACGCCGAGGGCTCGCAGGTCTGCCAACTGCTGGACCACAGCAGCACCTCGGATGGAGCGGCCCCCCAGGTGGAGGTGCCCCTGTTGGACTTGCCCGCGCTGTCGGTGCTGGGCCAGTTGAACCCATCCTGCGCGACCGGCCCTGTCGCCTTCTTTCAAGCCCGAGGCCCTCCCGCATTCCTTTGAAGTTTTTCTGCCGTCGTCGATGAGTCCCCCTCTCGGTGGCGCGCGTCATTCATTTCAAAGGTTTTTCAATGCCACTCATTTCTCAGGCCTGGGCCAGGCCCACGCCCATTGCGTTATCCGTCTCGCTGCTGCTGTGCGCTGCAACCGTCAACGCGCAAACGGCGACAGTTTCTGAAGTCGTCATCACTGGCAACCCTTTGAGCTCTGAAGCGCGGGTCACGCCGGCCAGCAGCCTGTCGGGGCTGCAATTGTTGGAGCGCGGGCAAAGCACTTTGGGCGAAACCTTGAACCAATTGCCCGGCATCTCCAGCACCTACTTTGGCCCCAACGCCAGCCGCCCCATCATTCGCGGCCTGGACGGGGACCGCATTCGCGTGCTGAACAACAGCGCTTCCAGCTTGGACGCCTCCGCGCTCAGCTACGACCACGCGGTGCCGCTCGATGTGTTGTCCACCGAGCGCATCGAGGTGCTGCGCGGCCCAGCGGCCTTGCAATATGGCGGCAGCGCAGTGGGGGGCGTGGTGAACGTGATTGACAACCGCATTCCCCGCGAAGCCATGAGTGGTGTGCTGGGCAAAGCCCAGGCGCAACTGGGCACGGGCAATGATGAGCGCAGCGTGGCCGGCTTGGTGGAAACCGGCAACGAGCGCTGGGGCCTGCATGTGGACGGCTTTGACCGCCACACCGGCGATGTGCGTGTGCCAGTGTCTTTGGCTTGCGACAAAACAGGCGAAGTCCGCTATGCCCGTCGCATTTGCAATTCCGCCAGCCAGTCGCGCGGCGGTGCCTTCGGTGCCAGCACCTTCTGGGACTCTGGCTACTTAGGCGCTTCGGTCAACACCTACCAAAGCGACTACGGCACCGTGGCCGAGGACCGGGTGACGATCGGCATGAAGACGACGCGCTATGCCTTGGAAGGCCAGGTGCGCAACCTGCCCGGTGTGTGGGAGAGCGCCAAAGCGCGCATCAGCCACACCGATTACCAACACACCGAATTTGACACCGGCAACCCCGGTACCGTGTTTGCCAACAGCGGCCAAGAGCTGCGATTGGAAGCGCGGCATCGCGCCCTGCAAAGCTGGGGCGGTTGGCGCGGTGTGGTGGGCGTACAAGCCGAATCGGGTCGCTTTTCGGCGGTGGGTGACGAGGCGTTTGCGCCCTTCAGCCGTTCCAACAGCCAAGCCATTTTTGTGCACGAAGAGTTGCCCACCGTTTGGGGGCAGGTGAATGCCGGAGCGCGCTTAGAGTCGGTGCGGGTCGAGTCATTGGGCAATTCTGCGCTGGCCCGTTTTGAGATCGGTACCCGCCAGTTCTCGCCATTCAGTGTGGCAGCGGGCGGTCTGTTCAAGCTTTCACCCGCTTGGAGTTTGACGGGCAATGCCGCCATGACCCAGCGCGCGCCCAAAGACTATGAGCTGTTTGCCAACGGACCGCACTTGGCCACCCATGCTTGGGAAATTGGCAGCAGCGCCTTGGGCCTGGAAAAATCCACCAGCGTTGATGTGGGTCTGGACTGGAAGCAAGGCGCTGAGCGCATGAGCGTGACCGCCTTCGCCAGTCAGTTTGCCAACTTCATTGGTTTGATGGGTTCTGCGCAAGTGCAGGGTGGCTTGCCCGTGCAAAACTACCAGGGTGTGAAAGCGCGCTTCCAAGGTCTGGAGGCCAGTGGCGTCATGCGCTTGTGGCAACGCGCCTCCACGCTGGATCTGGAACTGCGCGCCGACACCGTGCGCGCCACCAACGAGACCACAGGCGAGCCCTTGCCACGCATCGCCCCGCTGCGTGTGGGCAGCACCCTGGCCTATGCGCAAGGGCCTTGGCACGCCAAGCTGGGCATGGACTGGCATGCGGCGCAAAACCAGGTGCCTGCGGGCAGCGTGGCCACGGGCACGTACACCTGGGTGAATGCCAGCGTGGCCTACCGCCAAAAGCTGGACGCCACCGCGCTGACTTGGTTTGCGCGGATCGACAACCTGACCGACAGCCTGGCTTACAGCGCCACCTCGATCTTGACGAGCACAGCTTTTGGTAAATCGCCGTTGCCAGGGCGCTCATTCAAGATGGGGGTGCAGGCCAGCTTTTAATGCAAGCAGGCTGCGCCGCAGGGGACTGTTCTACGTGGTTTCCGTGGCCAGAGGGCGCTGGCCCCACGGGATAATCAGCGCATGAACCTGGATCACCCCGTTATTTCCGCCATGCTGCCCGTGATCTTGTTGATTGTGGCCGGCTTCGCGGCAGGCAAGGGCGGCTTGGTTCGGCGCGAATCCGTCAAAGACCTGACTAACTTGGTGTTCTTGGTGCTGTCGCAAGCGCTGCTCTTTCGCACCATGAGCAGTGTGCATTTGGAGCGGCTGTCACTGCAGCCGGTGTTTGAATATTTTGCGCTGGCCGTGGCCCTGTTCTTGGTTATGCTGGTGGTGTATGGACGTGACTCACGCGCATCGGTGTTGGCGCTGGCCAGCATTTTCAGCAACACCTTGATGATCGGTGTGCCCTTGGTGGGATTGGCCTACGGCCCTGAGGGGCAGGTGCTGCTCTTTACCCTGATTTCACTGCACGCCTTGATCGTGCTCACTTTTGCCACCGTGGTGTTGGAGCTGCAAATGGCCCATGAGCAAGTGCAGAGCGGTGGTGCGCGCCGGCACATGGTGCGCACCGTGGGTCTGGCCATGCGCAATGCGGTCTTGCATCCTGTGCCCTTACCGATTGTGGCGGGCTTGCTCTACGCACAAACCGGTTGGGGCCTTCATCCGGTGATCGACAAACCCCTGATGCTGATGGGCAATGCCTTTGGCCCGGTGGCCCTGGTGTTGGTGGGCATCACCTTGTCGCATGCGCGCATTGGCCACCAGTTTGCCAGTGCGCTCAAAATTTCGCTGGTTAAAACAGTGGTCCACCCCGCCTTGATGCTCAGCGGTGGATGGCTGTTGGGCATGCGGGGTCTGCCTTTGTCGGTGATGGTGGTGGCTGCAGCCCTGCCGGTCGGGGCGAACGTGTTTTTGTTCTCGCAGCGCTATGAAAAAGAAGAAGACGTGGTCACCGCCTCGGTTGCGCTGTCGGCTGTCATGGCCTTGGTCAGTGTGTCGCTCGTCATGGCCTTGTTGCCTTTGCTCCCAGCCTGAGGTTCAAGCCCTAAGGCGCGAGCCGCTCGCGCAGCCACTGATCGCCGCTCTGCGTGTAACGCAAACGGTCATGCAAGCGGCTTTTGCGGCCTTGCCAAAACTGCCACTCGTTGGGCACCAGGCGGTAGCCGCCCCAGTGCGGCGGGCGCGGCGGCTGCAACATGAATTTGGCGGCGTATTTGGCCGCGTTGGTCACCAGCACGGTACGACCCTCGATCACCTGACTTTGCGGTGAGGCCCAAGCGCCAATGCGGGAGTCGAGCGGGCGGCTGTGGAAGTAGGCATCGCTTTCTTCATCGCTGACCTTCTCCACCCGGCCTTCAATGCGCACCACGCGCTCCAGCTCGACCCAATGAAACTGCAGCGCGGCAAACGGGTTGCTTGCCAATTCTTGGCCTTTTTGACTGTCGTAGTTGGTGTACCAAACAATGCCGCATTCGTCATAGCCCTTGATCAACACCACCCGGGTGCTGGGGCGCAGATTGCTGGCCACCGTGGCCAGCGTCATGGCGTTGGGCTCGGGCACTTCGGAGGCGATGGCTTCTTTCAGCCAACGCTCAAATTGAGCGAGGGGGTCCGCTTGTGAGGCGTCCTCACTCAGTTCGGCTTTTTCGTAGCTTTTGCGCAGGTCGGCGATGTTCATGGGGTGAGTATAGGCAAGGCAGTGGGGGTTCATGGCCTTTGGCCTGCGCCGCACCGCACACGGAGCTTGGTTTTAGTCAGCGAAAGCCAGCAGGGCACCCAGGGAATGGTCTTCAATGCCCAGCGCCTGCAAGCTGTCATAGGTCTGGCGCGCGTAATCCAGCGTGGTGCCAAAGCGACCGCTGGCTTGCGAAAAAATGGCGCGGTACTGCGCGGGGGACAGGTTGCCGGTAAAGCTGGGGCTGCTGCGCGGCAGGGTGAACGCCAGCGCTTGCACGATGCCATCGGGCGTGGGGCAGGGCAGCCAGCGGGGCGTGTAGACCGGGCGCGGCATCTCACGTTGCCACAATTGCGCCAATGCTTGCTGCGCCTGCGCCGCCGGAATGCGAAACACCACGCCCTGGCAACTGCCGCCGGGCAGCAACGCAAACACCAAGCCTGGGCACTCGGGCGTGCCGCGGTTGACGTGGCTCCACATTTTCAAAGCCCGGTGCCAACCGTGCACCCGGGTCAGGTGCTGTGCGGTGTGGGCAAACTCTTGGCGCCAAATCAAAGAGGCGTAGCCAAAGACCCACAAATCCTGACCTGCAGGATGCTGGGCTTGGAGGACTTCAAGGTTTGCAGGGGCCATTGCATACATTGTCCACCATGGCGCTCAGCACTTTATTGAGTGTCGCCGCTTTTGCGCGCAAGGATGTGTGCAAACACGATTTGGGCCAGGCGTTGGGCTTGGGTTTTGCTGAGCTTGGCATCGGTGGCGATGACGCCGATGGTGGTGTTGGTGCCCGCCAATATGGGCAAAGGCGGCACGCCGCTAGCAGGCTGCGGCGGTTGTCGCAAAGGCCTTGCCCCTTGCCTTGGCCGCCCTCATGGTGCGCCCCTGCAATCAAGTCACCGCTGCCCGCGCCCACATTGCCTTGCGCTGGTGCTTGGGTGACGAAGGCGCCAAGCCCTAGCGCGTGCGCTTCAAGGCTTTGAAGTAATTTCATTCAATCTTTGAGGCCTTGGCTGTTTGCCAGGGCCGGAACCAACCCCCGACGAACTCGGGGTTTCTTGTTGGGCGCAAGCTTTTGAGGGTTGAGATTCGGCGGTTCTGCGCCAGAAAATGGCTCTGGTTCAGTTATATTGAATTGAAGACCGCACAGTAGGAAATCTTGACCAATGATTTTCCTTACATTAAAGTAAGGAAATAGGAGATGCTATGGATGCCTCCCTGCCTACGGGCACGGAAACAAGACTGCTGAATGCTGATGGCATGAGCCGCCGCCTGTCAGGACGAGAGACTTCGA
>CAIWWN010000200.1 GCA_903916355.1 uncultured Burkholderiales bacterium
CCTGATCCTCTGACAGATCCAAATTCGAGCCAAGTCAAAACTGACGCAGTAGGCGATAACACTCAACATAGCACAGACCCGGCGATGACAGGGAACCAGCAATTTCAGACGCAGGACAATGCTGCTGTCGCCAGCCTAACGCCGAGCCAAGCGCCTCTGACGGCGGCCACCCGGGTCGATGACGCGGATCCGCTTCTGGCGCAACGGCGCTCCCAAACTCCGGATCAAATTCCCGCTCTAAACCAGCAATCAACGAATCTTTTAACCGCCGCAGCTCCTCAAGTCACAACCCCAGAGGGGGCTACCAAGCTGGCCTGGATGAACACAACTGAAAACTCGCAGTTACCGGGAAAAACGAAGGCTTCAAAAGAAGCCGCAGCTGCGGACCTAACAGAACTACCCCTGACTGCAGCGCCAGAAGAAACACAATCACCGCAGGCGGGGAGCGGTAGCCTGCAACAGAAGATGACGGATCAGCAGCTTGCAAACGCAATGCAAGCAAAGAACGACGGCGAGCCAAACCAGCATCAAAGGGCTGAGCTTGGAAAAGAGACCGTGAGCCTTGAGGAACTTGCAAAGTTAGGCGCAAAAAATATTACAACAAGCTCCGAGCCGAAGACTTCATTGACCACGTCCTCACAAGATACAGCACCTCTAACAGCGCCTCCTCCTGCTGCTGCGACCGCAACGCCATCGCAGGCCCAAACAACGGCTACCGCAACGGCAAGCTCCGAGACGAATGGAGAGCGTAGATCAATCGCCGCCGACATCCGATTGCGGGCGATGGAACGTATGGTTGTCGCAGCAGCGCGCGCTGGCGCGCAAAATCTCACGTTGCAACTCTATCCACCGGGTTTAGGTCAAATCATGATCCGTCTTGTTATGGATGGGCAGCGACTCAGGATAGTCACGCGCGCAGCCAACGCCGAGGCCGTTAACACCCTTAAGGGAATGGAGGAGGACCTCCGGCAAGCGCTTTCCGGTAATGGTCTAAACCTCACGGATTTCGATGTTAACGACGACCCGCATGATGAGGAGCAGGCACGGAGACAAAGCACAACCGAACCTGCAACCAAAACTAGTAGCGGTGGGAAGAATGATTCTTTCACCATCGACATGAACGCCTGAACAAACGGGAGCCACACCCATGGCAGCGGAAGCTGAAGAACAAGAACCAAAGAAGAAATTGCCTGTCGTCAAGATCCTGATGATGGCCGTTGGCGCAATCGTTTTGATTGGCGCTGGCGCTGGCGGCGCGGTCCTATTTCAAAAACTAACCAAACCAACCGATGACAATCCTCTGGCGATTGTTATCGAGCGAAAGGCAGATGGAGACGCCGCCAAAGATGAGCACGGCGCAGCCCCTGCCGAAGACGGCCACGGGGCCCCTGCCGCGGATAGCCATGGTGCGCCTGCGGCCGACAGCCACGGGGCGCCGGCAGGCGGGCATGGCGCGGCGGCGCCAGCAGGCCCGACAGGCAAGCCGGTTCCTTCAAAGGAGACTTATGTCACAAGCTACTTTGAATTTCCCGGCAACTTCACAACCAACCTGCGCGGTTCCAGACGCTTTGCTCAGATGTCGGTCGCCCTTGCGACACAATATGACAAGAAAGTGATCGAGAACGTGCAAAAGCACGAAGTTGCAGTCCGTGCGGAAGTTCTGGCGTTGCTTGCCGAACAATCTGAGGCAGACGTAATCGGAGTGGAAAATCGAAAAAAGTTACAAGGTCTGATCAAGGACGCTATCAACAAACTCCTGACTGAACGCACCAGTTTTGGTGGCGTCGAGGATGTCTTCATTACCGCACTCGTCTTGCAGTGAAAAGCAATGGCATCTCCTCCTAAACTCAGCAATGAAGAAGTGTCGGCCCTCATCGAGGGGCTGAACACCGGTGAAATCGGCGCGGGGGCTGCTGCGACCCCCGAGGTGGACTTCAAGCCCTACCAACTGGGCCAGGAGGACGCGAGTCTTCTGGGCGACCTGCATACATTACGATTGATCAATGAACGCTTCGGTCGCCAGGTCCGCAACGTGCTTTTACCGATGCTCCGCTTCATGCCACGTATCGTTACGTTGCCACCGGAATCCGTGCGCTTCGACGAGCACATGCGTTCGATCGATGCATTCACCAGCCAAAGCATTGCGCGCGCGGACTCTCTGAAGGGCCTTATTCTTGTGCGAGTCCCACCAAGGCTCATCAGCATACTGGTCAACACATTTTTTGGAGGCAAGGGTGACATCGGGACCACCCACCAGACTGAATTCACACCTACGGAA
>CAIWWN010000201.1 GCA_903916355.1 uncultured Burkholderiales bacterium
ACAAATTTCTCTTGCTACCCGGGAGGCATCCATATAAGCATCTCATGGCGATTTACGAACTCAATGGCAAACAACCCCAAGTGGCCGCCACGGCCTGGGTGGCCGACAGCGCGCAGGTGATGGGTGCTGTCACCCTGCACACCAACGCCAGCGTGTGGTTTGGCAGCGTGATTCGCGGCGATACCGAGACCATTGAAATTGGCGAAGGCAGCAATATCCAAGACGGCAGCGTGCTGCACGCCGACCACGGCAAGCCCTTGGTGGTGGGCAAACATGTGACCGTGGGCCACATGGTGATGCTGCACGGCTGCACCATCGGCGACGAGTCGCTGATCGGTATCGGCGCGGTGGTGCTAAATGGTGCGAAAATAGGCAAGCATTGTTTGGTGGGCGCAGGCTCCTTGGTGACCGAAGGCAAAGAGTTTCCGGACGGCTCCATGATCATGGGCAGCCCCGCCAAGGTGGTGCGCGAACTCAGTCCTGCGCAAATCGAAGGTTTGCGCCAAAGCGCTCGGCACTATGTTGAGAATGCACACCAATTTCAATCGACCCTGAAAAAAATCGCCTGACCACGGAAATGCGGCCCTGACCGCTTGAATCAACTTGTCTGAATTGCATAAATTTTTATTCGATGGCCTGCCGGTGCGCGGCATGGTGGTGCGCCTGACCGACGCTTGGCAAGCCATTTTGGCGCGGCGTGCGGCCAATACCGACTCGGGCGCTTACCCCGCATCGGTGAGCCATTTGCTGGGCGAGATGGCGGCGGCCAGCGTGTTGATGCAGGGCAATATCAAATTCAACGGTGCGCTGGTGCTGCAAATCATGGGCGATGGCCCTTTAAAGCTGGCCGTGGTCGAGGTGCAACCCGACTTCAGTTTGCGCGCCACAGCCACCCTGACCGGCGAGATCGCTGCGGATGCGCCGCTGAGCCACATGGTGAACGTGAACAACCAGGGCCGCTGCGCTATCACCCTGGACCCGCTGGACCGCCAACCCGGCCAGCAGCCCTACCAAGGCGTGGTGCCGCTGTTTGACGACCAGCAGCACAAAATAGAAAACTTTGCCGAGGTGCTGGAGCACTACATGCTGCAGTCCGAGCAGCTGGACACGGTGTTGGTGCTGGCCGCTGACAGCCAAGTGGCTGCAGGCTTGTTGATTCAACGTTTGCCGATGGAGGGCAGTGGCAATTTGGCGGGTCAGGCCGATTCGGTGGCGCGCGAGGCCATGCTGGGCCGCAGTGAAGACTACAACCGCATCGCTATTTTGGCCAAGAGCTTGAAGCGCGAAGAATTGTTGACGCTGGATGTGGACACGATTTTGCACCGCCTGTTTTGGGAAGAACCCCTTGTGCGCTTTGAGCCGCACGCTGGCGAGACCGCACCCAAGTTCGCGTGCCGCTGCAGCCAGGAGCGCGTCAGTCACATGATCCGCAGCCTGGGCGTGGAGGAGGTGGACAGCATCTTGGCCGAGCAAGGCCAAGTGGAAGTGGCGTGCGAGTTTTGCGGCCTGCAGTACCGCTTCGACCCCATCGATGCGGCGGCCATCTTCACGGGCTTGATCCCTGCAGCGTCAGAACCGACGCCGCCCGCCAATTTGCATTGAAGCGGGAGAGGGCAGCAGCCGTCGCTGTGGCCACCCGTCTCAACGCCGCTTTGCGCAGTCTATTTCGCTGCCTTGAGCAAATCTGTAAACAAGCGATGTTCGCATTCGGCGTCTGAGCATTTGTCGCAAGCCCAGGCGGTGCGGCCCCGGTTCAAGGCGTACTGCGCTTGGGTGCGGGTGGTTTGTGCTGCCGACATCATCGTATGGTGCAAGGGGTTGGCCACTTTGTCTTCCCATCCCAGCGCCAGCAGCGCATTGTTCAAGCGTTCCTCGCCCTGTCCGTACACCACTTTATAGGCCACGCCTGCGCTGTGAAGTGCGGCGCGTACCAGGGCGTCAACGGGCTCGCGCACCTGCGGGCCATCGCGTTGCAGGCCATCGGCCACCCAGGGTAAATCGAGGCCGGTCACCAAGGTCATGTCGTACATGCGCTGGTGCGCCGCGGCCATGGCGTACAGCGACTTGTCGTTGAACAGTTTGTGGCTGTACACCGCCGTCATCATGGGGGTGGTGTCGGCGATCACGGTGCCGCTGGTGTGCTGCAGCACCGCGTCGGCTTGCTGCTGGGCAATTTGCGCTTGCTCGTGCGGCTCGGGCGTGCGGCCTTGGGCGTCGCACCAAGTGCGCAGGTACTCGCTCACCAGGTGAACCTCTTGGCCGCGCGCACGCAGGGCCAGCGCCAGCGCCAGGCCGAGCTGCGTTTTGCCGGTGCTTTCCGCGCCTAGCAAGGCAATGCGGGTCAGTGTATTTGCCGTTGCCATCTGCGCCAACCCATCACACTCATCACCGCAAAAATCGCGTACAGCAGCACCGTCAGCCACAAGGCTTTGTAGGCAAACAGGCCTATGCTCAAGGTATTGACCAACATCCACAGGCCCCAATTTTCCAGGACTTTACGGCCCAGCAAATACTGGCCGACCAGACTCAGCGCCGTGACCCCACCGTCCCACCAAGGTACATCGGTGTCGGTGAATTGCTTCAAAAAAAGAGACACGAGTGGCCAGAGCAACAGGCTGGCCGCCAAGGTGAGCCAGCGCCCGCGCGGGCTCAAGCGGGTGATGTCCAAGGTCTGACTTTTTTCTGGGGCCTCGGCATTGACCTTGGCGGTCTTGGGTGGGCGCAGCCACTGCCGCCACCCCCACAAGGACAGGATGGCAAAGACCACTTGCAAGGATGCTTCGCCATACAGTTGGCTGTCACGAAACACAAAGAAGTACAGCGCAGAACTGGCAATGGCCAAGGGCCAGCTCCAGTGCAGCTCGCGGATGCTGCACCACACCATCGCCACCGCCAGTGCAAAACCAGCGGCTTCCGTCATGTCCATCATTTGGCGATCTGAACGTAGATCTCGTTGGGCTTGACCATGCCCAATTCATTGCGGGCACGCTCTTCCACCATGTTCAGACCTTCTTTAAGGTCGTTGATCTCGGCGTTGAGCTGCTCATTGACCAAGCGCGCTTTGTCGTTGGACAGTTTTTGCTCCTGCACCTTGCGCTCCAAGTCAGCGACCGCCCTGATGCTGCCTCGGCCCAGCCACAGCTGCGCCTGCAAGGCCACCAATACGATGGCCAAGACAGCGGGCAAGAAACGGTTTCCCATGGCGGTCATTGAGGCTTGATTGTGCTTACCGCAGCGTTTCAGCGCAAGTTGTAAAACGCCGAGCGGCCTGGGTACACGGCCACATCACCCAGGTCTTCTTCAATGCGCAAGAGCTGGTTGTACTTCGCCATGCGGTCCGAGCGGCTCATGGAGCCGGTCTTGATTTGGCCGGCGTTCAGGCCCACGGCGATGTCGGCAATGGTCGAGTCTTCGGTCTCGCCTGAGCGGTGGCTGATCACGGCGGTGTAACCGGCACGCTTGGCCATTTCGATGGCTTCGAAGGTTTCGGTCAGGGTGCCGATCTGGTTGATCTTGATCAGGATCGAATTGGCGATGCCTTTCTCGATACCTTCTTTGAAGATCTTGGTGTTGGTGACGAACAGATCATCACCGACGATTTGCACGTTTTTCGCCAAGCGATCGGTCAGTACCTTCCAGCCGTCCCAGTCGTTTTCGGCCATGCCGTCTTCGATGCTGATGATGGGGTACTTGTCGCACCATGTGGCCAGCATGTCGGTCCACTGCGCAGACGTCAGCGAGATGCCGCCTTCACCGGCGAGCACGTACTTGCCGTCTTTGTAGAACTCACTGGCGGCGCAGTCCAGGCCAATGGCGATTTGCTCACCGGCGGTGTAACCGGCTGCCGCAATCGCGTCGAGCACCATTTGAATCGCTGCTTCATGGCTGTCGACGTTGGGCGCAAACCCGCCTTCGTCGCCCACGGCAATGCTCATGCCTTTGTCGTGGATGATTTTCTTCAGGGCGTGAAACACCTCGGCGCCCCAGCGCACGGCTTCGCGAAAGCTCGGTGCGCCGATGGGGATGATCATGAACTCTTGCAAGTCCAGGTTGTTGTTGGCGTGCGCGCCGCCGTTGATGACGTTCATCATGGGCACGGGCAGTTGGTTGCCGTTCATGCCGCCAAAGTAGCGGTACAGCGGCAGGCCAGATTCTTCGGCGGCGGCACGGGCCACGGCCATGGACACGGCCAGCATGGCGTTGGCGCCCAGGCGGCTCTTGTTTTCAGTGCCGTCCAAGTCGATCAGCGTGCGGTCCAGAAAAGCTTGCTCAGAGGCGTCCAGGCCCAGCACGGCTTCAGAGATTTCGGTGTTGATGTGCTCGACGGCTTTGAGCACGCCTTTGCCCAGGTAGCGGCTCTTGTCGCCGTCCCGCAGCTCAATGGCTTCGCGGCTGCCAGTCGATGCGCCGGAAGGCACCGCGGCGCGGCCCATCACGCCCGATTCCAGCAACACATCGCACTCGACGGTGGGGTTGCCACGGCTGTCCAAAATTTCACGTCCAACGATATCTACGATTGCACTCATGTTCAGGCTCTCTCAATGGAAAAATAAAACGGTTACAGGGTTGTCCCAGCGATCACAGGTTCGCTCAGACGAAATCGTCTTCTAGGAAGGGGTTCTTTTTGGTCACGGCATCGAGCTGCACCAAGGTTTCGAGTAAGGCCTTCATCTTGCCCAGCGGCACCGCGTTGGGCCCGTCGGACCAGGCCTCGGCCGGCTTGGGGTGGGTTTCCATAAACAGACCGGCCACACCTGCGGCCACGCCTGCACGGGCCAGCACCGGCACCATCTCGCGGGCACCGCCGCTGCTGGTGCCTTGGCCGCCGGGTTTTTGCACCGAGTGCGTCACATCGAACACCACCGGGGCGCCGGTCTTGCGCATCTCGGCCAGGCTGGTCATGTCGGCCACCAGGTTGTTGTAGCCAAAGCTCACGCCGCGCTCGCAGGCCAGGAAGTTGTCTTCGGGCAGACCGGCTTCACGCGCCGCAGCGCGCGCCTTGTCGATGACGTTTTTCATGTCCCAAGGGGCCAGAAACTGGCCCTTCTTGATGTTCACCGGCTTGCCCGATTGCGCCACGGCGCGGATGAAATCGGTTTGCCGGCACAAGAAGGCCGGGGTTTGCAACACGTCTACCACGCTGGCGACCACTTTGACTTGCGATTCGTCATGCACATCGGTGAGGATGGGCACGCCAATATGGCGGCGAACTTCATCCAGGATTTTCAGACCTGCATCGATGCCCACACCGCGTTGGGTGCTGCCCGAGGAGCGATTGGCCTTGTCAAACGAGCCCTTGTAGATCAAGGGAATGCCCAAGGCGTCGCACATTTCTTTGAGCCGTCCGGCCACTTCCAGCGACATCTCCAAGCCCTCGATAGAGCAGGTGCCTGCGATCAGGAAGAAGGGTCGGTTCAAGCCAACATCAAAGCCGCAAAGTTGCATGGGGTGATCCGGTCGGGGGGGGCTTGTGGGTGTCGGGGCTCAGGCCGCAGTTTGGTGCGCGACAGAGGCCTTGATGAAGGCGTTGAACAGCGGGTGGCCGTCCCATGGTGTGGACTTGAACTCGGGGTGAAACTGCACACCCACATACCAAGGGTGGGCCGACTGGGGCAATTCCACGATTTCGGTCAGCTGTTCGCGTTGCGTCAGGGCCGAGATCACCAAGCCGGCTTTGCGCAGATCGTCCAGGTAATTCACATTGGCTTCGTAGCGGTGACGGTGACGTTCTGTCACCACGTCGCCATAAATTTGGTGCGCCAAGGTGCCCGTTGCCACGTCAGAGCTTTGCGCGCCCAGGCGCATGGTGCCGCCCAGGTCGGAGTGGGCATCTCGCACCTGGATGGAGCCGTCCGCATCTTTCCACTCGTTGATCAAGGCGATCACGGGGAAGGGCGTTTCGGGTTCGAACTCGGTGCTGTTGGCGTCTTTCATGCCGGCCACATGGCGGGCATATTCGATGGTGGCCACTTGCATGCCCAGGCAAATGCCCAGGTAAGGCACTTTGTGCTCACGGGCGAATTGGGCGGTGGCAATCTTGCCCTCTACGCCGCGTTTGCCAAAGCCGCCAGGCACCAGCACGCCGTCGTAGTTGGCCAAGCTGGCCACGGTCTCGGGGGTGATGGTTTCGGAGTCGATGTGTGCGATCTTCACGCGCACATGGTTGCGCATGCCGGCATGACGCAAGGCCTCGTTGACCGATTTGTAGCTGTCGGTCAATTCCACGTACTTGCCCACCATGGCGATGGTGACTTCGCCCTTGGGGTGCTCGGTCTCGTACACCAAGTCGTCCCAGCGCTTGAGGTTGGCCGGCGGGGTGCTCAGGCGCAGCTTGTCACAGATCAGGCCGTCCAAGCCCTGCTCATGCAGCACGCGCGGCACTTTGTAGATGGTGTCCACGTCGGGCATGGAGATCACACCCCAGCTTTGCACGTTGGTGAACAGCGAGATTTTTTCGCGCTCTTCATCAGGGATGTAACGGTCGGCACGGCACAGCAGCGCATCGGGTTGGATACCGATTTCGCGCAGTTTTTGCACCGTGTGTTGCGTCGGCTTGGTTTTGAGTTCGCCAGCCGCAGCAATCCAAGGCACGTAAGTCAGGTGCACAAAGGCGGCGTGGTTCGGCCCTAAGCGCAGGCTGAGCTGGCGCACGGCTTCCAGAAACGGCAAGGACTCGATGTCACCCACGGTGCCGCCAATTTCGACGATGGCCACGTCCACCGCTTCGGGCGTGCCAAAACCGGCGCCGCGTTTGATGAAGTCTTGGATTTCGTTGGTCACGTGCGGAATGACCTGCACGGTTTTGCCCAGGTAGTCGCCGCGCCGCTCTTTTTCCAGCACGCTTTTGTAGATCTGGCCGGTAGTGAAGTTGTTGGCCTTCTTCATCCGGGTTTCGATGAAGCGCTCGTAGTGGCCTAAATCGAGATCGGTTTCAGCGCCGTCATTCGTCACAAACACTTCGCCGTGCTGGAACGGCGACATGGTGCCGGGGTCAACGTTGAGATAGGGGTCGAGCTTGATGAGGGTGACGGAGAGGCCGCGCGATTCAAGGATCGCGGCAAGCGAGGCGGAGGCGATTCCCTTGCCCAGGGAAGACACCACACCGCCAGTGACGAAGACGAATTTGGTCATGTCCAAGACGGGAGATGGATCTCCCGGGAGCTGGTAAAGCGCAATTATAGTCAGGCGGCATCCCTCTTTGGGGCTGGGCTGTGGGTCTTTGTGCTTGAACCTTTCAGCTGAGCCTGAGGGCGCGGGCCGCACCGGGCTCATACTCGCTGCGCTCGCAACATCGCCCAATCCGGTCCGCGCCCCAACCCACCGCCCACAACAGTGACAACCAACAGCAACGAGAATAAAAAAAGGTCTGCTACATTGCCCCTCATGAACACATTGGCTGGAAAACATTTGGTTCTGGGGCTCTCGGGCGGCATTGCTTGCTACAAAGCGGCCGAGCTGTGCCGTGCACTGGTCAAGGCCGGGGCCAGCGTGCAGGTGGTGATGACCGAGGCGGCCGAACACTTTATGACTGCTGTGACGATGCAGGCGCTGTCGGGCCGGACCGTTTACACCTCGCAATGGGACGCCCGTGAAGCCAATAACATGGCGCACATCAATTTGAGCCGCGAGGCCGATGCAATCGTGGTGGCACCTGCCAGTGCCGATTTTTTGGCCAAACTCTTGCATGGCCGCGCCGACGATTTGCTCAGCCTGATGTGTCTGGCGCGCCCCATCGAGTCCGTGCCCTTGCTGGTGGCCCCGGCCATGAACCGCGAAATGTGGGCCAACCCGGCCACGCAGCGCAACGTGGCGCAACTCAAAGCCGATGGCGTGCATGTCCTCGATGTGGGCCAGGGCGATCAAGCTTGTGGCGAAACGGGTGACGGCCGCATGTTGGAAGCGGCTGAGATTTTGGAAGATCTGCAGGCGTTTTTTGCGCCCAAGTTGTTGGCGGGTAAAGCCGTCCTGGTGACAGCTGGCCCCACTTACGAAGCCATCGACCCGGTGCGCGGCATCACCAATTTGTCCAGCGGCAAGATGGGTTTTGCCATTGCCCGGGCTGCGCGCCAAGCGGGAGCTGAAGTGACTGTGATCGCCGGGCCGGTGAGTCTGGCAACGCCTCGCGGCGTGCGGCGTATCGACGTGCGTTCGGCCCAAGACATGTTCAACGCTGTGCAAGCGCAGGTGGCGCAGGCGCAGATTTTCATCGCCACGGCTGCTGTGGCCGATTGGCGGCCCGATACCCAGGCCGATCAAAAAATCAAAAAAGACGGCTCGGGTCAAACCCCGCAGTTGGCTTTCATCGAGAACCCCGACATCTTGGCCAGAGTGGCGCAATCAGAACGCGCGCAAAAAGGCGCTTTGTTTTGCGTCGGCTTTGCCGCCGAAAGCCACGATTTGCTGGCGCATGCCACGGCCAAACGCTTGCGCAAGCAAGTGCCTTTGCTGGTCGGTAACATCGGCCCGAGCACCTTTGGGCAAGACGACAACGCTTTGCTGCTGGTCGATGCCAAGGGGGCGACGGAGTTGCCTCGGGCCTCCAAGCAAGATTTGGCGGACGACCTGATGGCCGAAATCGCCCGCAGGCTCTGAGCAGCTGCGCCGTAGACCCCTTTTATTGTTAGAAAAACCCAATGCAGATCGATCTCAAAATCATGGACCCGCGTATCGCGGACCAACTCCCGACCTACGCCACCCCTGGCAGCGCCGGCCTGGACTTGCGCGCTTGCATTGACGCACCGCTGACGCTTGCGCCCAACGCTTGGCAACTGGTGCCCACCGGCATGGCGGTGTATTTGAACGACCCGGGTTACGCCGCGCTGCTGCTGCCGCGCTCAGGTTTGGGCCACAAACACGGCATCGTGTTGGGTAATTTGGTGGGTTTGATCGACAGCGACTACCAAGGCCAGTTGATGGTCAGCTGCTGGAACCGCAGCGATGTGGCCTTCACCATCGAGCCGATGGAACGCATCGCGCAAATGGTGATCGTGCCCGTGGTGCAGGCCCAGTTCAATGTGGTGACCGAGTTTGCCGCCTCCAGCAAACGCGGCGAGG
>CAIWWN010000202.1 GCA_903916355.1 uncultured Burkholderiales bacterium
CCCGCCATCGCTCGTCAAACGCCTGGGGGTGTACGGTGGCGCGTTTGATCCGCCGCACCTGGCGCATACGGAGTTGGCGCAGGCCGCGGTTGAGCAACTGCAACTCGATGCCTTGCGCATCTTCCCCACAGGGCAGGCTTGGCACAAAGACCGTGATCTGACGGCGGCCGAGCATCGCTTGACCATGACCCAACTTGCTTTTCAACAGGTGCCTCAAGCGCAGGTGGACGAGCGGGAAATTCGCCGTGCCGGTCCGACCTACACGGTCGACACTTTGCGAGAATTGACACGTGAATACCCCGGCGCGCAATTGTTTTTATTGATGGGGGCGGACCAAGCCAAATCCTTGTATCTATGGCATGAAATCGGTGAAATCACACAGTTGGCTATAATTTGTGTCGCTGAGCGTGATGCTCCCCAGATTTCTAAGGCGCAAGGTCAAGTTTATTCACAGGATGTGGATCCTATTGTCCAAGGGGACTTTCGAAAGATCGTGCTTCCCCTGATGCCGCACAGCGCCACCGACATACGCAACCGCGTGGCGTCGGGCCACCCCCTGAATGCACTGGTCAGTAAGACTGTTGCACGCTATATTCAAGACAACCACCTTTACCTGACTGCCTGATGAACGATACCTCTGCCAAAAAAGACGTCACCAAACTCCAACGCGCCATTGTGGATGCGCTGGAAGACGTGAAAGCCCAAGACATTCAGGTCTTCGATACCGAACACTTGTCTGCCTTGTTTGAGCGCGTGGTGGTGGCTTCGGGCACCTCGAATCGACAAACCAAAGCCCTGGCTGCCAGCGTGCGCGACAAAGTGCGCGATGCCGGCTTTCCCAAGCCGCGCATGGAAGGCGAAGACAACGGCGAATGGATCATCGTGGATTGCGGCAGCGCTGTGGTGCACGTGATGCAGCCGACCATTCGTTCTTACTACAACTTAGAAGAACTTTGGGGCGAAAAGCCTGTGCGCCTGAAGCTGGGTGCACCCAAGCCGATGGATGCCGACGGCAAAAACAGCGCCCACAAAGAATCCAAGGTCAACCACGCCGGCAAGGCCCCGCGCCGTGTTGACTCAGAACCCGTCAAGGCGCAAATGCCAGGTCGCACCAAGAAAGCGGCTGCCCCAGTGGCCGCCAAGCCTGCGGCCAAGAAAACTGCAGCCAAAACGCCAGCTGCAAAAAAGCCTTCAGCTAAGACCATCGCCAAGCCCTCAGTGAAAACCGCGGTGAAAGCTGTTGCCAAGCCAGCAGCGAAAACCGTGGCCAAACCCGCGGCCAAGGCGCCCATGAAGTTGGTCAAGGTCAACGACCCGGCCAAAGCTCCGAAGCGGACCCCTGCTAAATCGGCCGTCAAGCCCGCACTCAAGCGTGCACCGGCCAAAAAGGCTGCAGCCCGTAAAGCCTGAGTTCAGGTATGAAGCTGCTGATCGTGGCGGTCGGCCAGCGCATACCCGATTGGGCGCAAACCGCTTGGGATGACTATGCCAAGCGGTTTCCTTTTGAGCTCAAGGTCGAGCTCAAAGCGGTGAAAACCGAGCCGCGTGGCTCCAAAACCCTGGAAACCTTGTTCGCCGCAGAGCGTCAACGGATCGAAGACGCTATTCCCAAAGGTTGCCGCATCGTGGCCCTGGATGAACGCGGCACCAACCTCACCACCAAAGCCCTGGCCAGCCGTTTGCAAAACTGGCAGTTGGAAAGTGACGACGTGGCCTTGGTCATTGGCGGCCCCGATGGCCTGGATCCTGCGTTTCGCCAAGCGGCCCATGAGCGGATTCGCTTGTCGGACATGACGCTGCCCCATGCCATGGCTCGCGTGCTGTTGATCGAGCAGCTGTACCGAGCCTGGTCGATCAACGCCAATCACCCCTACCATCGGGAATAAACCCTTTGCGTTTTATTTCAGGCTCTTTTCGGACGCGATGACATGACTCCCTTCATTTACCTGGCCTCCCAAAGTCCAAGGCGCAGCCAGTTGCTGGATCAAATCGGGGTTGCTCACACCTTGCTCTTGCCCTCGGCCGAAGAAGACGCTGAAGCGCTGGAAGTGGTGCAACGGGGCGAGTCCCCCTTGCATTACGTCCAACGCGTCACCGGGCTCAAACTCGATGCCGCTGTGGCGCGCATGAAAGCACGCGGGCTGCAAGCCGCCCCGGTGTTGTGCTCCGACACCACGGTGGCTTTGGGCCGTGAAATTTTGGGCAAGCCCTTTGACGCGCAAGACGCCATACGCATGCTGAAATCCTTGTCGGGCCAAACCCACCGGGTATTGACGGCTGTGGCGGTGCAGTCCGGGCGCAAGCGTCTGGCTGCAGTGTCGGTGTCGCGGGTGACTTTTTGCGAGATGGGTCGAGCCCAAATCAAAGCTTATGTGGACAGCGGTGAGCCCATGGGCAAGGCCGGCGCTTATGGGGTGCAGGGCAGGGCGGCCGCGCACATTGCCCGCATTCACGGCAGTTATTCAGGCATCATGGGTTTGCCTGTGCATGAAACTGCGCTGCTGCTGCGTCAAGTGGGCGTGGCCTGTTGACTGCGGTAAACCCTGAGAGAGCTATGCAACAAGACATTTTGATCAATTGGTCGCCTCAAGAAACCCGCGTGGCGGTGGTTGAGCACGGCGCGGTGCAAGAGTTGCATGTAGAGCGCAACTTGGAGCGCGGCCTGGTGGGCAATGTGTATTTGGGCAAGGTGGCACGCGTGTTGCCGGGCATGCAATCGGCGTTCATTGACATTGGACTGGAGCGCGCGGCTTTTTTGCACGTGGCCGATGTGTGGCAGCGCCACCCTGAGGGCGAGCCGCCGCAAGCGGCGCGCAGCACGCAGCCCTTGGTGCCGATTGAGCGTCAAATCTTTGAAGGCCAGGCCTTGATGGTGCAGGTGATCAAAGACCCCATCGGTACCAAAGGGGCCCGACTGTCAACGCAAATCAGCATTGCCGGTCGGCATTTGGTGTTTCTGCCGCAAGACGACCACATCGGCGTCTCGCAAAAAATTCCCTCAGAGCAACGCGATCAGTTGCGTGAGCGTTTAAAGGCTTTGGTGGGGAACGCCGGCGGCGGTTTTATTTTGCGCACCAACGCCGAAGACTCCAGCGACCAAGAGCTGGGGGACGACATTGGTTATTTGCGCAAAACCTGGGTGCGCATCAAGGACGCGTCGCTGCGTCTGCCCGCGCAGTCCATGCTGCACCAAGATCTGACGCTGCTCGAGCGGGTGCTGCGCGATTTGGTCGGTGAGGCGACGCAATCGATTCGCATTGACTCGCGTGAGCAGTTTCAAAAACTGATGGCGTTCAGCCAAGAGTTCATGCCCGCAGCCTCCGAGCGTCTGCAGCTGTACAAGGGTGAGCGGCCCATCTTTGATTTGTACGCCATTGACGAGGAAATTGCCAAGGCCTTGGGGCGCCGGGTCGAGCTGAAATCGGGCGGCTACTTGATCGTCGACCAAACCGAGGCCCTGACCACGGTGGACGTGAACACCGGCGGCTATGTGGGCGCGCGCAATTTTGACGACACGATTTTCAAAACCAATTTAGAAGCCGCTCAAGC
Organism: uncultured Burkholderiales bacterium; assembly: GCA_903916355.1. Lineage (GTDB taxonomy): Bacteria > Pseudomonadota > Gammaproteobacteria > Burkholderiales > Burkholderiaceae_C > Limnohabitans_A. The sequence continues at coordinate 3,550 of CAIWWN010000202.1, forward strand.
CATTGCCCGGCAACTGCGTTTGCGCAATTTAGGCGGCATTGTGATTGTCGACTTCATCGACATGACGCGCGCGGAGCACCAAGAAGCGGTGTTGTTGGAGTTTAAAAAGCAGCTGGCGCGGGACCGGGTCAAGACCATGGCCGGTGGCTTTTCGCAGCTGGGTCTGCTGGAAATGACACGCAAACGCACGCGAGAATCCTTGGCGCACATGCTGTGCGAGCCTTGTCCCGCGTGCCAAGGCAAAGGCATTGTCAAAACCACCCGCACCGTGGTGTATGACATCTTGCGCGAGATATTGCGCGAAGCCAAACAGTTCAATCCGCGTGAGTTTCGCGTGATTGCGCGGCCGGCCGTGATCGAGCTGCTGCTGGATGAAGAAAGTCAGCATTTGGCGGCTTTGTCTGACTTCATCGCCAAGCCGATCTCGTTGCAAAGCGAGTCGGCCATGGGGCCTGAAGAATACGACGTCGTCTTGCTTTAAGGTCGCGGACGTAAAGCCCATCAACCTCATAAGGCGTTAAACCAAGGCGCTGTCGCCTTTGTGGTGCAAGCGGGCGTAGACACCGCCCAGGGCCAGCAGGGCTTGGTGGCTGCCTTGCTCGACGATGCATCCGTGCGCCATGACCACAACCCGATCGGCATGCTCGATGGTTGAAAGGCGGTGCGCAATGATCAAAGTGGTGCGCCCCTTCATCAGGCGTTGCAGCGCTTCTTGCACCAAGCGCTCCGATTCATTGTCCAAGGCCGAAGTGGCTTCGTCCAAAATCAAAATGGGCGCATTTTTGTACAGCGCGCGCGCGATCGCCAAACGCTGGCGTTGGCCGCCCGACAGTTGCGTGGCGTTGTGGCCAAGCAGGGTGTGCATGCCTTGCGGCAAGCGGGCAATGTGCTCCGACAGGTTGGCCGCTTCCAGGCAGGCGTTCACTTGGTCTTCGTTCACGGCTTGTCCCAAGGCGACGTTGGCCGCCACGGTGTCGTTCAGCATCACCACATCTTGACTGACCATGGCCATCTGTTCGCGCAGCGCGGTCAACTGCCATTCGGCCACATCTCGTCCATCGATCAAGACCTGGCCTTGGCTGGGCAACACAAAGCGGGGCAGCAAATTGGCCAAGGTGGTTTTGCCAGAGCCTGACGAGCCCACGAAAGCCACCGACTCGCCGGGCTGTATGGTCAGCGAAATGCCATTCACCGCTGGCGCTGCGTCAGGGTGGAATTGCACGCTGGTGTTGATCCACTCGATCACGCCTGAGGCGTGACCCTCTGAGGGTTTGGGGGCATAGGCGCCCTGCGTTTCAGACGAAACGTTTTCCATCAATTGCAAGCCCCGCTCCAAAGCAGCCAGACCTCGTGTGATGGGGTTGGCCACATCGGCCAGGCGTTTGATTGGGGCAATCAGCATCAGCATGGCGGTAATGAAGGCCACGAAACCACCGACAGTGGCGCCTTGCCCACCGTTCTGGCTTTGCAGCAAGGCAATCATCAACACCAAAGACAGCGCCACAGCCGCCAGCAATTGCGTCAAGGGCGACATGGAGGCCGAGGCAATGGTGGAGCGAATGGCCAGGCCGCGCAGTCGGTCGCTGAGTTTTTCAAAACGATTAATTTGGCTTTGCTGCGCGCCATGCAGCCTCACCATTTTGAAAGCCAGTACGTTTTCTTCAACCACATAGGCCAAGTCGTCGGTGGCGTTTTGACCTTCGCGGGTCAGGCGATACAGGCGTTTGGACAAGACCTTCATGATCCAGGCCACGCCGGGGGTGACCAAGAACACCACCAGGGTCAACTTCCAGTTGAGGAACAACAAATACCCCACCAACGCCAGCAAAGAAAAACCGTCGCGCGACAGGCCGATCATGGCCGAGACCAATTGGCCCGCACCGCTTTGCACTTCGTAGACGATGGTGTTGGACAGCGCGCTGGCCGATTCTTTAGAGAACACCGCCAGATCGGCGCGCATCAATCGCTCAAACATGGCGCTGCGCAGCAGTTGCATGCCGTCATTGGCAATGCGTGTCAGGCTGTATTGGGAAACAAAATGCGCGGCGCCTCGGATGGCAAAAATACCCATCACCGCCACCGGCACCGACCACAGCGGCAGGGCGCCCTTGCTGAAGCCTTTGTCCAGCAGGGGTTGAAACAGGGCGGGGATCAAGGGTTCGGTCACCGCTGCCACCACCGTGGCCAAAATGCCGGTCACCCAACTCCAGCGCTGTTGGCCAAAATACGGCAATAAGCGTTTGATGCGTTGAAACACGGTGGGGGCGGGGCTGGTTTCTGCGCTGGCGGTGGTGTCTGTCATTTCGGCTGATTTTACGCAACCGGTTCCTGACTTTGTCCGCGCCAAGCCAGTCAGGGGGTGATTCAGCAGTGATTCGCCCGGCTTTACAGAGGTTTTAGCTCTGAAAACCACCTCTGTAGCGTGTACGATCAGGCCTTGCAAATTCACTTCCATTTTGACCTGCTGGCATGAACTCTGTTCTTCGCATCACCTTTCCTCCTGTTTCAAGTCGCCCATTCGCGGTGGTTCGCCGCTTCGCATGCGGCTTGTTCATTCTGATGGGCTTGCAAAGCCCCGCCCAAGCGCAGTTCAGGGTCGAAGTCACCGGTGTGGGCCTGACGCAAGTGCCCGTGGCCGTGGTGCCGTTCAAGGGTGAAGACGCTTCTTTGCAAAAAATTTCGGCCATTGTGATTGCTGATTTGGAGCGCAGTGGTCAGTTTCGCGCCATAGAGGCCAAAGGCGATAGCCTTGACGAGTCGTCCCGCCCTGATCTGCCGCAATGGCGCCAGCGCAATGCCGACGCCCTGGTGGCGGGCAGCGTGACCCGACTGGCCGATGGCCGTTATGACGTGCGGGCCCGCTTGTGGGATGTGGTGGGTGGGCAATTGCGCGGTGAATTCAAAGAAGCCGTGGTGGCCACGGACTTGCGCCTGGCCGCGCACCGCTTGGCCGACCAGCTGTACGAAAAACTGACTGGCGAAAAAGGGGTGTTTGCCACCCGTATCGCTTACGTGACCAAGTCCGGCACGCGCTACACCCTGTGGGTGGCTGATTCGGACGGGGAAGGTGCGCAGGCGGCGCTGGCCAGTCCTGAGCCCATCATTTCGCCTTCCTGGTCCCCCACCGGCAGCCATTTGGCCTATGTGTCCTTTGAATCGCGCAAGCCTGTCATTTATGTGCATGAACTGGCATCGGGCAAACGCCAGGTGACCGCCAATTTCCGCGGCTCCAACAGTGCACCGACTTGGGCGCCCGATGGCAAAAGCCTGGTCGCCACCTTGAGCCGGGACGGCGGCTCGCAGCTGTTTCAAATCGACGTGCAAGGCGGCTCCCCGCGCCGTTTGGCCCAGTCCAATGGCATCGACACCGAGCCCACCTTCGCGTCCAACGGCAGCAAGCTTTATTTCGTCAGCGACCGGGGCGGCTCGCCGCAGATTTACCGCATGCCCGCTGCAGGCGGCGCGGTAGAGCGGGTCACGTTCAATGGCACTTACAACATCTCGCCCAGTCTGAGTCCTGATGGCCGCTGGATGGCCTATGTGACGCGCACCGGCGGCCAGTTCAAACTCCAGGTGATGGATTTGTCCACCGGCCAGTCCAATGCCATTACCGAGACCAGTGCCGACGAGAAACCCAGTTTTGCCCCCAACAGCAAGTTGTTGGTGTATGCCACCCAAATTCAGGGGCGTGAAGCTTTGATGACCACCACTTTAGATGGGAAAATCAAGGCCCGCCTGGCCGGACAGGGCGGCGATATCCGAGAGCCCGACTGGGGCCCCTTCCGCCAGTAAGCCACCCCTTGGGGTTGGTGTTGAATGCTTTTTGTTTTTTGTTTCAGGAGTGAGTCATGTTGATCCGTACTTTTTCGATGTTGGTGTTAACCGCCGCTTTGGCCGCTTGTTCTTCGGGCGTGAAGCTCAATGACGTCCCCGTGGAGGACAAATCGGCAACAGCAGTCGGCGGTGGTGCTAACGCCAATGGGATTGGCATGGGCAGTAATGCGGGCCAAAACAATGTCTCCGGCGTGTTGACCGACAAGGGCTCTGCCGCTGGCGTGGGCCCTGCAGGCAGCAATATCGTGTTTTTCGATTACGACAGTTTCACCTTGAAGCCTGAAGCCCGCGCCGTCATTGAAAACAATGCCAAGTTCCTGCAAGCCAACAAGCAACGCAAGGCCATGCTCGAAGGCCACACCGATGAACGCGGTGGTCGTGAGTACAACTTGGCCTTGGGCCAAAAGCGTGCCGAATCGGTGCGCCAAGCCTTGACCTTGCTGGGTGTGAGTGACGCCCAGGTGGAGGCCGTGAGCTTTGGCAAGGAAAAACCCTTGGATGCGGGCAGCGATGAAGCCGCATTGGCCAAAAACCGCCGCGTTGAAATCAAATACTGAGCCCGCGTATGAGCCACTCCAATTTTTGGCGCTTTACAGCCATCGCTGCACTTTGGCTGTCCCAATCGGTGGCGCATGCGGCTTTGTTTGAAGACGACGAAGCCCGACGTGCCATTTTGGATTTGCGTCAGAAAATCGAGCAACTCAGCGGTTCAGGCAGCGCACAAAGCAAAACCCAAGGCGAAGAGATCTTTAAGTTGCGCAGTTCATTGCTGGACCTGCAGGGACAGATTGACCTCCTGAAGGCCGATCAAGCCCGCTTGCGTGGCGCCAACGAGCAACTGCTGCGCGAGTTGTCTGAGCAGCAGCAACGGCAAAAAGACGTGCAACTCGGTCTGGATGATCGCTTGCGCAAATTTGAGCCTTTGAAGGTGAACTTGGACGGTGTTGACATCACGGTCGAACCCGCAGAAAAGCGCGACTATGAAGCCGCCATGGGGGTGTTTCGCAAAGGTGATTTTGCGGCTGCTCAAAACAGTTTGAACGGCTTTATGCTGCGCTACCCCAATACGGCCTACTTGCCTTCAGTGTTGTTTTGGCTGGGCAATGCGCAATATGCCAACAAAGACTACACAGGGGCCGTGACCAACTTCAAGCGCATGTTGAGCATGGTGCCCAAACACGTGCGGGCATCAGAGGCTACGCTGGCCATTGCCAATTGCCAAATCGAACTCAAAGACATCAAACTTGCACGCAAGACCATGGAAGATCTCGTCAAAACTTACCCCGATTCAGAGGCCGCACAAGCCGCCAAAGAGCGTTTGGCGCGATTAAAGTAAGGCGCTGATGGACGCCGTGCAGCTGGCCACGACCACCCTCACGGTGCTGCTGTGCACCTGGGCCTTGTCCATGGCGCTGGGGGCGGTGCTACATGCCACGCACTTTTGCACCATGGGCGCCATCAGTGATGTGGTGCTGATGCATGACACCACCCGCCTCAAGCAATGGGGCTTGGCTGCTGCGGTGGCCATGTTGGGTTTTGCGGCCATGCACTGGGCAGGCTGGATCGACCCGCGCCAAAGTATCTATGGCTCAGACAAGTTGCTGTGGCTCTCGTCCCTGGTGGGGGGCGGCCTTTTCGGTATTGGCATGGTGCTGGCTTCAGGCTGCACCAGTAAATCGCTGGTCCGCTTAGGTGCGGGCAACCTCAAATCCTTGGTGGTCTTGTTGGTCATGGGGTTGTTTGGCATTGCCACCTTGAAAGGCTTGCTGGCCGTGTGGCGCGTGAATGGCCTGGAAACGACGTACCTGCATGCGCCCGCACAGGCCTTTGTCGGCAGTTGGTTGGCCTTGCAAACCGGTTGGGCTGTGCCTCAAGCCAGTGCGATGGCTGCACTGTGTATGGGTGGGGCTTTGTTGCTCTGGTCGCTGCAAGGCCGCGCCATGGCCTACCGCCCCCTGCTGTGGGGTGGGGCTGGGGTGGGCATGGCGGTCGTGGCCCTGTGGTGGTTCACCGGTGTGCTCGGCCATGGTCTGGAGCACCCTGAAACCTTGGAAGAATTCTTTGTAGCCACGGCCAGTGGCCGCATGGAGTCGTTCAGTTTCACCTCTCCGGTTGGCACAGTGTTGGACGCCTTCATGTATTTCAGCGACGGCAGCAAACGCTTGACCGTGGGCATGGTCTCGGTGTTCGGTGTGGTGATGGGGGCCTGCATTCACGCCATTTGGACGCGTTCATTTCGCTGGGAAGGTTTTGTCAATCGCGCCGATCTGGTGCGGCACGTGTTGGGCGGCGCTTTGATGGGCGTGGGCGGCGTGACCGCCATGGGCTGCACCATTGGCCAGGGCTTGAGCGGCTTGTCCACCCTCAGTTGGATGAGTGGGCTGACTTTGCTCGCCATTGGCCTGGGAGCTTGGCTGACTTTGATTGTGCAAATACACCAGCTTGAGCGCCACCCATGATGGACTTTGACGCCACACGCAGCTTTGGTGGTTTGGATCGCTTGTATGGCGTGGGCGCTGCCGATGCGATTCGCCGCGCGCATGTGGTGGTGGTTGGCCTCGGGGGGGTGGGTTCTTGGTGCGCCGAAGCCTTGGCCCGCAGCGGCGTAGGGCGCATCACCCTGATTGACTTGGACCATGTGGCCGACTCGAACATCAACCGTCAAATTCAGGCCTTGAGCACCACGGTAGGCCAAGCCAAAGTAGGGGCGATGCGAGAGCGTATGGCTTTGATCAACCCGGGCTGTGTAGTGGACTGCATTGAAGAATTTGTGGAGCCCGGCAACTGGCCCGCACTCTTGGGCCCTGGCCCGCTGCCCGATGCCGTGATTGATGCGTGCGACCAAGTCAAAGCCAAGGTCGCCATGGCCCATTGGGCGCAGACGCACAAAGTGGGCTTTGTCAGCGTGGGCGCAGCAGGCGGTAAACGCTTGGCGCACAAGGTCGACGTGGACGACTTGTCGCAAGTCACCCATGACCCTTTGCTGGCCCAGTTGCGTTACAGCCTACGCAAGTTTCACGCTGCGCCGCGCGAAGGCAAAAAGATGGGTGTGCTGTGCGTCTTTAGCCGAGAAGCGGTTGCCCCACCCGATGCGTCTTGCGCCATCGAAGGTGATGGCAGCCTGAACTGCCACGGTTACGGTTCGGTGGTGACGGTGACCGCCACTTTTGGCTTGTGCGCAGTCTCGGCTATTTTGAATTTTCTTTCAGACGCTTTTGGAAAAGCAAAAAACAACGTTATAATTTGAGGCTTAGCGAAACGTTAATTACTGTCAAAAGCGGTAGGTGATGTGAAGCTTGATGGGACCAGAGCTCAGTTGGTAGAGCAGCGGACTTTTAATCCGTTTGTCGTGGGTTCGACCCCCGCTGGTCCCACCATGGAATTGTGTAAGACACCCTGTATGAAAGTGCGGGGTGTTTTTTTTCGCCTGCGGATAAGGATAAGCAAGGCACAACGTCTCAAACGTTGTGCCTTGCGCAGATGTTCTCGCTCTCGGACTCAAATTCAGCAAAGGACAAATTAGCAGGCTGCGCGCACTGACGGCGTGAATCTGCTCAAAGAAGCGCGGTCATTCAAGCCGTTGCACTGTCATTTTCAATCTGCTGAATCTGCTCAGACAGTTCAAGCCACTTGGACTCCAACGTTTCCAATTCACTGTTGGTCGATCCCAGTTCTTTGCTGGCTTTCACGATGTCGTTGGCACCCATGGGGGTGGCCAATTTGTTTTCTAAATCAGCTTTCTGTTTTTGCAATTGAGCCATGCGCTGCTCGGTTTGTTCCAGGGACTTCTTGAAAGGCCGAGTCTGAGCAGCCAGTTCAATACGACGTTGTGCATCTTGTTTGCGTTGCTCGGGGCTGCGAAACACCTGGGGTTCTGCTGCCACAGGTGCGGGAGCCTTGGGCGCCATGGGCGCTGCTGCGATTGCTGCCGCAGTTTGGGGCGCCTTGGACACAGCGACAGGCTGGGCTGGCGTTTGAGCAGGCTTAGACGCTGCCATTTTGGCTTCTTCGCGCAAGCGCTTGGATTCTTCGAGCAAGTAGCGCTGGTAGTCGTCCAGATCGCCGTCAAACGGCTCGACCTTGCCGCGACCGACCATCCAGAATTCATCACACACGGCACGCAGCAAGGAGCGGTCATGGCTGACCAGCATCACAGTGCCTTCAAACTCGTTCAGGGCCATGGCCAGTGCTTCGCGGGTGGCCAAGTCCAAATGGTTGGTGGGCTCGTCCAGCAGCAGCAGGTTGGGGCGTTGCCACACAATCATGGCCAGCACCAAGCGTGCTTTTTCGCCGCCGCTCATGGTGCCCACAGCTTGTTTGACCATGTCACCGGTGAAGTTGAACGAGCCGAGGTAACTGCGTAAATCTTGTTCGCGGCTGGGTTCACTGCTGTTCGGGCCCATCTCCTTGGCCAAACGAATCATGTGCTCCAGCGGGTTGTCTTGCGGGCGCAGCACGTCCAGCTCTTGCTGGGCAAAGTAGCCAATGTTCAGGCCCTTGCCTTCGGTCATCGTGCCACTCAGCAGCGGCATGGTGCGGGCGATGGTTTTCACCAAGGTGGATTTACCTTGGCCGTTGGCACCCAAAATACCAATGCGCTGGCCTGCCAAAACCGATTTGCTGATGCCTTGCAAGATGGCCGTCGGTTGCTCGTCGACGATGTAGCCAAAGCTGGCCTCGCTGATGGCCAGCATCGGGTTAGGCAAACTGTGGGGCTCTTTGAAGCCGAAGGTGAATTCGGCGTCTGCCAACAAGGGCGCGACTTTTTCCATGCGCTCCAAGGCCTTGACCCGGCTTTGCGCTTGCTTGGCCTTGCTGGCCTGCGCTTTGAATCGCGTAATGAACTTTTGCAAGTGGGCAATTTTGTCTTGCTGCTTGCTGAAGGAGGCTTGATGCAGCTCCAATTGCTGGGCGCGCAGGATTTCAAAAGAACTGTAGTTACCGCCGTAGCGTGTCAGTTTGGCCTGGTCGATGTGCAGGGTCACGTCGGTGATGGCGTCCAAAAATTCGCGATCGTGGCTGATCACGATCATGGTGCCGGTATAGCGTTTGAGCCAGGCCTCGAGCCAGACCAAGGCGTCCAAGTCCAAGTGGTTGGTGGGTTCGTCGAGCAGCAAAATATCGGACGGGCACATCAACGCACGGGCCAGCTGCAAGCGCATGCGCCAGCCGCCCGAGAAACTGTTCACAGGGTTGTTCAATTGCTCAACGCTAAAGCCCAAACCCAAGATCAGCGCTTCAGCGCGGGGCATGGCATCGTGGTCGCCGGCGTCGGCCAGGTCGGTGTACACATGCGCCATCTCCATACCGTCGCCGCTGGCTTCGGCCTCCACCAGGCGTTGGCGCAACTCGGCCAAGCGGGTGTCGCCTTCCAGCACAAAGGTGGAGGCGGGTTCGTCGGTTTCGGGCATGTTCTGCGCCACCTGCCCCATGCGCCAGGCTTTGGGCATGGAGAAGTCCCCACCGTCTTCGTGCAGGGTGCCGTTGAACAGCGCAAACAAAGTGGATTTGCCCGCACCGTTGCGGCCGACCAAGCCGACTTTTTCTCCGGGGTTCAGGGTGACGGTGGCACTGTTGAGCAGCACTTTGGCGCTGCGGCGCAGCGTAACGTTCTTCAGGGTGATCATGTGGTCTGGCGGCAGTCAGGGGCTGGATAAAACCAGGCCATGATTCCGCATTCGGTTGGGGGTGTTCTGTGAAAAGGGGAGCGAGAGCAAGGCTCTGGCTGATAAAAAGTGCCTGGCGCTTTGCACGACGCCATGGCTCAACAAGGCTTGATTTTAGCTTGCCTAGGGTTTGCGATAGGTTGGTGGGCGAATCATGCCCTTTAAGTGGCTTTCAGATTGAGCAGTGCGTGACGCGTCACCAGCAGTACTTGGTCTTCACCGGCGCTGGTTTCGAGCCAAATGGCCTCCAGCTTGGGAAAGGCATTTTCAAAGTGCTCGCGTTCGTTGCCGATCTCCAGCACCAACACGCCGCGCTCGTTCAGGTGCGCGGGGGCGTCTTGAAAGAGTTGCCGAATAAAGTCCATACCGTCTTCGCCACCGGCCAAGGCCAAGGTCGGCTCGGCCAGGAACTCAGCCGGCAGGGCCTGCATGCTGGCGGCGCAGACATAAGGCGGGTTGCACAGGATGAGGTCAAACAGGCCAGGCACGCTGCTCAGGCCATCGCTTTGCACCAAGCTGATGCGATCGGCCAATTGGTGTCGGTCCACGTTGATGCGCGCCACCGCCAGCGCATCGGCCGACAGCTCAGCCCCGACTACTGTCACGTCAGGGTAGGTCATGGCGGCCAGCACAGCCAGGCTGCCGTTGCCGGTGCACAGATCGAGCACTCGTTGGGTGTGTTCACCCAGCCAGTAGTCCATGTCGCCTTCGGCCAGCAATTCGGCAATGAAGCTGCGCGGCACGATGCTGCGCTCGTCAATATAAAAAGGCACGCCTTGCAGCCAGGCTTCTTGTGTCAGGTAAGCGGCGGGTTTGCGGGTGTGAATGCGCTCTTGCATCAACGCTTGCACGGCGCTCACTTGTTCGCCCGTCAGCTCTTGGGTGACTGTGGCTGGGTCGGTGTCCAAAGGCCAACCCAGCTTCCACAACGCCAGCCAGGCGGCTTCGTCTTCGGCGTTGCTGGTGCCATGGCCAAACGACAAGGCGGCCGCGTTCAGTTGCGCGGCCGAGTCGACGATCAATTCAGTCAGTTGCATGTTTTGGATTCAGTCAGGCTCAGGCTTGCAAGCTGCGGTTCAGCAGATGCAACACTTCGCGGTAGATGTCTTTGAGCGGCTCGATGTCGGCCAGCGCCACATGCTCGTTGATTTTGTGGATGGTCGCGTTGGGCGGGCCCAACTCGATCACCTGCGGGCAAATTTCCGCGATAAAGCGCCCATCACTGGTACCGCCAGTGGTCGACAGTTGTGTCTCGATGCTGGTTTGCTGGCGAATGGCCTGCTGCACCACGTCGACCAAGGTGCCCGGCGTGGTGAGAAAGGGCACGCCACCCACCGTCCACTGTAGATCGAAGTCCAGCCCATGTTTGCGCAGTACTTCGGTCAGCCGTTGCTGCAAATCTTCAGGCGTGGACTCGGTGCAAAAGCGAAAGTTGAAGTCGATCACCACCTGGCCCGGAATCACGTTACTGGCCCCGGTGCCGCCATGGATGTTGCTGATTTGCCAACTGGTCGGTTGAAAAAACGCATTGCCTTGGTCCCACTGCATGCCGACCAATTCGGCCAACGCGGGGGTGGCTGTATGGATGGGGTTTTTGGCCAGATGCGGGTAGGCAATATGCCCTTGAATGCCCTTGACCGTGAGCTTGCCGCTCATGGTGCCACGACGCCCGTTTTTGATCATGTCGCCTGTGCGCTCGACCGAGGTGGGCTCACCCACGATGCAGTAATCAGGCGCTTGGCCGCGCTGTTTCAGCAATTCACAAACAATCACCGAGCCGTCCACAGCCGGGCCTTCTTCGTCGCTGGTCAGCAAGAACGCCAGGCCCAGCGCGGGTTTGGGGTTGGCGGCGACAAACTCTTGCGTGGCCACGACCATGGCGGCGATCGAGGTTTTCATGTCGCTGGTGCCGCGGGCAAATAATTGACCGTCCCGGTGCGTGGGTGTGAACGGGTCGCTGGCCCATTGGTCCAGCGGTCCGGTGGGCACCACGTCGGTGTGACCGGCAAAGGCCAAGGTCTTGCCCGAACTGCCTGGACGGTGCGCCCACAGGTTGCGCACCCGAAAGCTCTCAGGCCCGCTGTGGATTTCTTCGCAGACAAAGCCCAAAGGCTTGAGTTGCGCCATGATCAAGTCCATGCAGCCCGCGTCATCGGGGGTGACGGAGGGTCGGGCGATCAGTTGTTCTGCAAGTCGCAAGGTTGGGGACATCTCGGTTTCCTGAAAGATTAGGCTCGGCCTTGGCGGCAAAAATCAGCAATGCGGTGCGCGGCTTCCAGGCATTCGGCGGTTTCGGCCACCAGTGCCATGCGGATGCGGCCTTGCCCAGGATTGTGGCCGTTCACGGCGCGTGCCAGGTAGCTGCCGGGCAAGACCGTCACCCCGGTGGCTTGCAGCAGCTCGCGGGCAAACACATCGTCTTGTCCTTTCCAGGCGGCGGGTACTTGCGCCCACAGGTAAAAAGCCGCGTCGGGCAGTTTCACATCCATCACCTCGGCCAGCACGGGGGTGACCTGGGCGAACTTGGTGCGGTACAAATTGCGGTTCTCCACCACATGGTTTTCGTCGTCCCACGCGGCGATGCTGGCCGCTTGCACCACCGGGCTCATGGCGCTGCCGTGGTAGGTGCGGTACAGCAAGAACTGCTTGATGATGTTGGCGTCACCCGCCACAAAGCCGCTGCGCAAGCCCGGCACATTGCTGCGTTTACTCAGGCTGGTCAAAGCAATCAAACGCTTAAAGTCGCTGCGGCCCAAGAGCTGCGCGGCTTGCAGACCGCCCAAAGGGGGTTCGTCGCGGAAATAGATTTCGCTGTAGCACTCGTCTGAGGCGATGACAAAGCCATATTGATCGCTGAGTTCAAACAGCTTGCGCCATTCCTCCAAGGGCATCACCGCGCCCGTGGGGTTGCCGGGGGAGCAGACAAAAATCAGCTGGGTGCGCGCCCACACCTCGGCGGGCACGCTGTCCCAGTCCACCGCAAAATTGCGCTCGGCCACGCTGGCCACGTAGTAAGGCTGCGCGCCACCCAGCAGGGCTGCACCTTCGTAAATTTGGTAGAAAGGGTTGGGACTCAGCACCGTGGCACCCGGTTGCGTCGGGTCGATCACGGTTTGGGCCAAGGCAAACAAAGCCTCACGCGTGCCGTTGACCGGCAAAATTTGCGTGGCCGGGTTCAGCTTGACGCTGTAGCGTCGCTGTACCCAGTTGGCACAGGATTGGCGAAAGGGCGCTTCGCCCGCGGTGCCCGGGTAACCCGCCAAGCCCGTGTCCAAGGCCGTGACCATGGCTTGCTTGATGAACTCAGGCGTGGCGTGTTTGGGCTCGCCAATACCGAGGCTGATCGGGCGCAGCGCCGGATTCGGCCGCACGTCCTCAAACAGTTGGCGCAAGCGTTCAAAAGGGTAGGGTTGCAGGGTCGCAAGAAGGGGATTCATCCCGTGATTATCGGGGATTGGACCGCCTTATAGACCTTGGGGTGAACTGGGCGAAAAGGCGAGAGGGTGGGTTAATATTGGCGTTCTGCGCGCCCAGGGTGTGCAGAGTCATTTTTTCGCACTCCAGCGCCATGCGCTGCGCGAAATACGAACTTTATAAGTGTTTTCGGACTGCCGTGCGCCTCAACTCCATCAAACTTGCGGGTTTTAAATCTTTTGCCGAGCCGACCAACTTCGTCTTGCCGGGTCAACTGGTGGGCGTGGTGGGCCCTAACGGCTGCGGAAAGTCCAACATCATGGACGCGGTGCGCTGGGTGCTGGGCGAGTCCAGAGCCTCTGAATTGCGTGGCGAATCCATGCAAGACGTCATCTTTAACGGCACCAACACCCGCAAACCCGCCAGCCGTGCCAGTGTGGAATTGGTGTTTGACAACGCCGACCACCGCGCCGGCGGTCAGTGGGGCCAGTTTGCCGAGATCGCCGTCAAGCGCGTATTGACGCGTGACGGCAACTCCAGCTACTACATCAACAACCAACCGGTGCGCCGCCGCGATGTGCAAGATGTGTTCTTGGGCACGGGCCTGGGGCCGCGCGCCTACGCCATCATTGGCCAGGGCACGATCAGCCGCATCATCGAATCACGCCCCGAAGAGTTGCGCTTGTTTTTGGAAGAAGCCGCTGGCGTGTCCAAATACAAAGAGCGGCGCCGCGAGACCGAAAACCGTTTGTCGGACACGCGCGAGAACTTGACCCGTGTGGACGACATCTTGCGCGAGCTCAATGCCAATTTGGACAAATTGGAAAAGCAAGCCGAGGTGGCGCAGCGCTTCAACACCCTCAAGGCCGACAGCACGCTCAAGCAGCACCAGTTGTGGTTCATCAAGCGCAGCGAGGCTGAAGCGGGCCAAGGCAGTTTGAAGGCCGACGTTGACAAAGCCACCAACGACTTGGAGTCGCGCATTGCCGATTTGCGCCACGTGGAAGCGGATCTGGAAAGCATCCGCCAAGCCCATTACGCAGCGGGTGACCAGGTCAACCAAGCGCAGGGCGCTTTGTACGAAGCCAGCGCCGAAGTCGGGCGCTTGGAGGCCGAGATCCGTTTCGTGGTCGAAGGCCGCCAGCGCGCTGAGCAGCGCCTGGTACAGCTCAAAGAACAAGCAGCGCAGTGGGCCACCCGCATGGCCGATGCACAAATAGAAATTGAGAGCCTGGCCGAGCAAGCGGTGATGGCCGAGGATCAGTCCCTGACGCTGGCCGCGCAGGTTGAAGACCAAGCCCAGACCTTGCCTGATTTAGAAGAGGCGCTGCGTCTAGCCCAAGCCAAAGCCAACGAACAGCGCGCCAGTGTGGGCCAGGTGCAGCAGCAAATTCAGGTCTTGGCCGCAGACCAACGCAACACCGAAGAACAGTCGCGCCAGTTGAACCAACGCCGCGAACGCTTGACGGTAGACCGCAATGCCCTGGCCGCACCAGATGAACAGCGCCTGTTGAGTTTGCGTGCGCAATTGGCACAAGCCGAAGAAGCCGCCAGCGAGGCCAGTGGACGTTTGCATGACTTGCAAGAGCAGGTGCCGCAACTGGACGATGAGCGACGCAGCCGCCAACAAGCGGTGAACACCGAGTCGGCGCGTCGGGCCGATTTGGCCGCCAAGGTCGAAGCCCTCAAGGCCTTGCAAGAAAAGGTGAAAACGGACGGCAAGCTCAAGCCTTGGCTTACCAAACATGGTCTGGATGGGCTGCAAGGTTTGTGGAGCCGGATCCATGTGGAGCCGGGTTGGGAAAACGCTTTTGAGTCGGCGCTGCGCGAGCGTTTGTCGGCACTCGAAGTCTCGCGCCTGGACATGGTGCGCGCTTTCGCCAGTGACGCCCCACCGGCCAAGTTGTCTTTCTTCAGTCCACCGGCAGCTGGCGTGGCGTCAAACCGTAAGGGCTTGCCTGCAGGCTGCCAGCTCCTGGCCGATTTGCTGCGCTTGAACGATGCCGGTTTGTCTGCTTTGCTGGGGGCTTGGCTACAGGGTTGCTACACCGCGCCCAGCTTGGAAGACGCCATGGCTTGGCGCGACCAGTTGCAAGCGGGTGAAGTGTTGTTTGTGCAAAGCGGTCATGCCATCACGCTGCACAGCGTCAGTTTTTATGCGCCAGACTCCGAGCAAGCCGGATTGCTGGCGCGCGCGCAAGACATTGAGAATTTTGAAAAGCAGCTCAAAGCCCAAGTCTTGATCAGCGACGAAAGCCGCACGGGCTTGGTCCGCGCAGAGGCCAGCTATGCCGATGCCAGCGCACGTTTGATCACGGCCCGGCGCGAAGCCACAGAGTCGCAATCACGCGCCCATGAGGTGCAGGTCGAGACTTTGCGTTTGTCGCAATTGGCCGAGCAAACCCGTGCCCGCAGCGAGCAAATTGCGGGTGATATGGCTGAAATTGACGCCTTGCTGGAAGACCTGCAAGAACGCCGGCTCACCGCCGAAGGTCGATTTGAAGAGCTGGACATGCAGTTGGCTGACAGCCAAGAGCGCCATGCGCAATTGGACGACCGGGTGATCGAAGGCCAGCGCAAATTGTCTGAATGCCGTGAACAGCAACGCACCTTGGAGCGTCAAGCGCAAGAGGCCGCATTTGCCCAGCGCAGCCTGGAATCACGCCGCGCCGAGCTGAACCGGGCCATCGAAACCGCCGGGCAGCAAGCCACCAGCCTGGCCGCCGAAGAACAACGCGCGCAAGACGAACTCTTGCGTTTGAACGACGCCGCAGCGCAAGGCGGCCTGCAAGACGCTTTGAACATGAAGCTGGAGCGGGAAAAAACTTTGGCTTCTCGCCGCAGCGAATACGATGACCTGACCGCCAAATTGCGCGCCAGCGACGAGCGTCGCCTGAGCTTTGAACGTGAACTGGACCCTTTGCGTCAGCGCATCACCGATTTGCAATTGAAAGAACAGGCCTCACGCCTGGGCGTGGAGCAGTACACCCAACTGCTGGCCGATGCGCAAGCCGACCTGGAGGCGGTAGCCCAATCCATTGAAACAGGCGCTGTGCGCCTGACCGGCTTGCAAGGCGAGATTGACCGATTGAATCGCGAGATCAGCGCCTTGGGCGCAGTCAACTTGGCCGCATTGGATGAGTTGGCCACGGCGCGTGAACGCAAGACCTTCTTGGACGCGCAAACCGCCGACTTGACCGAGGCCATGAACACTTTGGAAGACGCGATCCGCAAGATTGACGCGGAGACGCGCGAACTGCTGGGCGGGACCTTCAAGATCGTGAACGAACATTTCAGCCGCATGTTCCCCGAATTGTTTGGCGGCGGTAACGCGCGCTTGGTGATGACGGGCGATGAAATTTTGGACGCCGGTGTGCAGGTGCTGGCACAACCGCCAGGCAAGAAAAACCAAACCATTCATTTGCTCTCGGGCGGCGAAAAAGCACTGACGGCCATCGCCTTGGTATTTGCGATTTTTCAGTTGAACCCTGCACCATTTTGTTTGCTGGACGAGGTGGATGCGCCGCTGGACGACGCCAACACCGAACGTTACGCCAAGCTGGTCTCCAGCATGGGCAAAGAGACGCAATTTTTGTTCATCAGCCACAACAAGATCGCCATGGAAATGGCGGAACAACTGATTGGCGTGACCATGCAAGAGCAGGGCGTCTCACGCATTGTGGCGGTGGACATGGAGTCGGCCGTCTCTATGGCCGATCTGTGAAACCTGAACTGACCGTTACACCTCATTTATTTTTGATCAAAGCATGACTTCTTTGCAAATCAGTTTGTTGGCCGTCGGCGCCATCACGCTCTTGGCGGTATTGGGCTACAACCTGTGGGTCTCGCGCAAAAATGCCCCTCGGCAAGCGGATGATTGGCCGCAGCCCATTTCCGATGACGTCTTGGCGACCGAAGAGGCGGGTCCCATCGAACCCGTCATGGGGGACGATTTAAGCCACTTGCCGCAGCCTGAGAAAAAGCCCGCCATTGATGCCTTGATCGATGCCATCACGCCGATCGAGGTGGACGCCTTGGTTTCAGGCGATGCGATTTTGGCCGCCTTGCCCCACACCCGCCGCGTCGGCACCAAGCCCTTTGCGGTTGAGGGCTTGAACGAAACCACAGGCGAATGGGAAGCCCCAACCGCAGGGCGCCGCTACAGCGCTGTGCAGGCTTCCGTGCAGTTGGCCAACCGGGTCGGCGCCATCAACGAAATTGAGTTTTCGGAGTTCGTGATCAAAGCCCAAGCGGTGGCTGATGATCTGAATGGCGACACGGTGTTCCCGGACATGCTCGAGGAAGTGGCCCGCGGCCGTGAGTTAGACCAATTTGCCAGCGCGCATGATGCGCAGCTGAGTTTCACACTGTGTGCCAAGGCCTCGGCCTGGAGCCCCGGGTATATCCATCAGCATGCGGCGCGTTTGGGCTTTGTGGCCGGTGTGATTCCGGGGCGCATGGTGTTGCCTTCCGCCGTGCAAGGCTTGCCACCGGTCTTGTCTTTGGCTTTTGACACGCAAGCGGCCATGGCCGATGACCCGGCACTGTCGGCCATTCGCGATTTCGACCTGAGTTTGGATGTGCCGCAAATCAGCCGCACCGAAGCGCCTTTCCGTCAACTGCGTGATGCCGCTTTGCTGTTGGCGCAAGCCATGGACGGCGTGATCACCGACGGTGGTGGCCATGTGCTGAGCGAAGCCGCACTGGACGCGATTGCAGTCGATTTGGAGCAGTTGTATGACGCCCTCGATCGGCGCGAACTGTCGGCCGGCTCGCCGCAGGCTCGCCGCTTGTTTTCGTGAGCGATGCTGCACCTGGCATGAGCACGATGGATCTTTTTGGCGAGCTGCCAGAGCCCGTGTCTGCTTTGCAAGCGGAGCCTGTACAAGCCCAAATGCAGCGCCTGCGCGAACAACTGCATCACCATGGGCACCTGTACTACACTCTGGATGCACCCGAAATTCCAGATGCTGAATACGACCGCTGGTTCAAGCAACTGCAAGCCCTGGAGGCTGCGCACCCTGAACTGATCACGGCCGACTCGCCCACGCAAAGAGTGGGCGGTTCTGTGCTCGACGCTTTTACCTCGGTCCGTCACCGGGTACCGATGCTGAGCATCCGCACCGAAACCGATACCGAATCCTCAGGTGCCCAAGCTTTTGATGCCCGCGTGCGGCGTGAGCTGGGGCTGGACGACTCAGCCCCGGCCATCGACTACGTGGCCGAGCTGAAATTCGATGGCCTGGCCATGAGCTTGCGTTATGAACAGGGGGTCTTGGTTCAGGCCGCGACCCGAGGGGATGGAGAAAGCGGCGAAGACGTCACCACCAACATCCGCACCATCGGCCAAATTCCCTTGCGTCTGCAGGCCGCACCTGATCTTGCCCTGCCGAACGTGCTGGAAGTGCGCGGTGAAGTGTTCATGCGCCGCGATGACTTTGATGCCTTGAATGAACGCCAACGCGCCAAAATGGACGCTGGCGTCAAGGGCGAGAAAACCTTTGTCAATCCGCGCAATGCCGCAGCCGGTGCGGTGCGCCAATTGGATTCAGGCATTGCGGCGCAACGGCCTTTGAGTTTTTTTGCCTATGGCCTGGGCGATGTGACGCCAGTCAGCGATGGAGGTCCGCAGTTCGCCACACATTACGACATGCTGCAGGCCTTCAAGCGCTGGGGCTTTCCGGTGGCCGATCAAACTCAATGCGTGCAGGGTGCTCAGGGATTGATCGCCTACCACCGACACATTGCGCAGGCGCGTGACCAATTGCCGTTTGACATTGACGGGGTGGTCTACAAAGTCAACGACTTGGCTTTGCAAGCGCAACTGGGTTTTGTCACCCGTGAACCGCGCTGGGCGGTGGCGCACAAGTTTCCGGCGCAAGAAGAATTGACCACGGTGCTGGCCATCGATGTGCAAGTGGGTCGCACCGGCAAGCTCACGCCGGTGGCCAAATTGGCACCGGTGTTTGTCGGCGGCGTGACCGTGACGAATGCGACTTTACACAACGAAGACGAAGCCCGACGCAAGGACGTGCGGGTGGGCGACACGGTGATCGTACGCCGCGCGGGCGATGTGATTCCTGAAGTCGTCTCCGTTTTATTCGACAAGCGCGTGGGCGAGGCCCTTGCGTTCACCATGCCGCACAGTTGCCCCGTGTGCGGCAGTGATGCCGTGCGCGAAGAAGGCGAGGCCGATTACCGATGCACCGGTGGCCTGTTTTGCAGCGCGCAGCGCAAACAGGCCATCTTGCATTTCGCGCAGCGCCGCGCGGTGGAAGTGGAAGGCCTGGGGGAAAAGTTGGTGGACCAAATGGTGGACAGCGGTGTGGTCAAGACCCTACCCGACATGTACCGCTTGGGCTTTGCTGGGTTAGCACAATTGGGGCGGATGGCCGATAAGTCGGCACAGAACATCGTGGCCGCGCTTGAAGCGTCTAAAAGCACAACCTTGCCCCGCTTTGTGTTTGGTCTGGGCATTCGCCATGTGGGCGAGGCCACAGCCAAGGAACTGGCACGTTACTTTGGCAGCTTGGACCGCATCATGGATGCGCCCGAAGAGGCCCTGTTGCAGGTGAACGATGTAGGCCCGGTGGTGGCGCTCAGCCTGCGCACTTTTTTTGACCAAGCGCACAACCGCGAGGTAGTGGCGCAATTGCGCGCCTGCGGCCTGCACTGGCCCGAAGGTGAGCCTGCTGCACAAGTGGCCCAGCCGCTGGCAGGCCAAACCTTTGTGCTGACTGGCACCTTGCCGACGCTCAGTCGCGACCAGGCCAAAGACCTGCTCGAAGCACAGGGCGCCAAAGTGGCCGGTTCGGTGAGCAAGAAAACCAGTTATGTGGTGGCCGGCGCAGAAGCCGGTAGCAAGCTGGACAAGGCACGCGAATTGGGTGTGCCCGTTTTGGACGAAGAAGGTTTGCAAAAGCTCCTGGCTGATGTGACCGATACCGCTGCAACAAATCAAGGCGTGCACATAGCGCCAGAAAGTAATACATGACGATTCGTGAAATTTTGAAAATGGGCGAGG